>NZ_MPRJ01000115.1 GCF_002020805.1 Solemya velesiana gill symbiont
GGATCTTTTCAAGATTCGAAAAACTGGATGTGATGTTCACCTTCTTTATCCTGGCTTCACTCATCTCAGACACGGTGATTAACGTGAACAGGCCCTAAGTTGTTTATAATTAACGAACCCAATATCAACAGACAGAACAGATGACAACAATTGACGTATTCAATGGCGATGCCGATGGCATCTGCGCCCTGGTGCAACTTCGGCTGAACGAGCCGAAAGAGGCTCAACTGGTCACAGGGATCAAGCGGGATATAAAACTCCTCGAACGGGTAGATGTGGCACCCGAAGATGAAGTGACGGTGCTGGATATCTCAATGGCAAAGAACAGTGACGAAATGAATAGAGTGCTGGAGCAGGGTGCTTCCGTCTTCTACGTCGATCACCACATGCCGGGAGAGATCCCTCGGCACCCCCGACTCACCGCCATAATCGATACAGACCCCAATACCTGTACCAGTCTCTTGGTGGACAACCACCTGCAGGGGAGGTACCGGGCCTGGGCAGTGACGGCGGCATTCGGTGACAACATGACCGCCAGCGCAGAAGAGGGCGCCAAGGTACTGAATATCACGGCAGATGAATTGGAGCAGCTCAAACTGCTCGGTATCTGTATCAATTACAATGGCTACGGCAGCTGTATTGAAGACCTGCACTTTGCCCCCGACGAGCTCTACCGGGAACTCGTACGCTATACCTCCCCCTTTGATTTCATCGGCGATAGCCAGTCGGTGTTTGAGAAACTGCGTGATGGTTACCTGGGTGACATGGCCAGTGCCCAGGAGATCGAGGCCGAGCATATTAATGATTCGATTGCAGTGGTGATATTGCCGGATGAGGCCTGGTCACGCCGAATCAGCGGTGTATATGGCAATCAACTGGCCAATGAACATCCGGACAGGGCACACGCCATTCTCAGCTATAACAGGCATGGGGGATACCTTGTCAGCGTTAGGGCGCCTCTCAATAACAAAACCGGTGCAGATGAACTTTGCAGTAGTTTTGCATCCGGCGGGGGAAGAAAAGGCGCTGCAGGCATCAATCACCTCCCCATGGAGGAGCTCCACACCTTTATTGAACGATTCAGCACACGGTATTCCAACTGATGTTTGTGGCTAACAGTGAAGCATTGCAGCTGTTTGTTAGTAAGGGATTTACAGGTATATTGCGTCGGTAATAGAACCAACAAACTCATGGATTGAGATTTTTTACATAGGAAAGTAAATATGATCCCGGTCATTTTATCTGGTGGTTCGGGCACACGGCTGTGGCCACTCTCACGAAGCCAGTATCCAAAACAGTTTCTGCCGCTGGTTACAGACAGAACCATGCTGCAGGAGACCGTTACCAGGTTAGATGATATCGATAGCATTGGGTCCCCTGTCGTCATTTGTAATTACGATCATCGCTACATGGTGGCCGAGCAACTGCGGGAGATTGGAGCGGATTCACAGGCAATAATTCTTGAGCCTGTAGGAAAAAACACGGCACCGGCGGTTGCCATGGCGGCCCTGGCTGCCGAGTCGCCTGATGATGTGCTTCTGGTTTTGGCTGCTGATCATGTCATTGAAGATGTTTCCCTGTTTCAGGATAAAGTCAGGCAGGCACAAAGTTCGGCGGAAGCAGGGCATCTTGTTACGTTCGGGATCGTACCGAACAGGCCGGAGACTGGATATGACTATATCCGCAGGGGCAGCTCTGCAGGCGTTAATGACTCGCTTTATAACGTAGATTCGTTTGTGGAGAAACAGGATCTCGAGAAAGCTCGAATATATGTAGACAGCGGTGAATACTACTGGAACAGTGGGATGTTCGCCTTCAAGGCATCCCGCTACCTGGAAAAGCTGGAAAAACACAACCCGGAAATGCTTGCTGCTTGCCGGGACTCTTATAACTCTGCGGAAAAACTGTTCGACTTCATTAACCTGGATAAAGAGGTTTTTGGACGCTGTCCTTCGGACTCAATCGACTATGCGGTGATGGAGAAGACCGACAGCGCGGTTGTCATACCACTGGATGCCGATTGGAACGATGTGGGCTCCTGGTCGGCTTTGTGGGATGTATCCGAAAAAGACTCGGCTGGTAACTCTCTGCAGGGTGATGTGGTTGCCCACGATACCCGAAACTCCTATGTGCATTCCGAATACAAACTGGTAGCCACCGTGGGTGTTGAAGACATGGTGGTGGTAGAGACCGATGATGCGGTTATGGTTGCGCCCAAGAACAGGGTGCAGGATGTGAAAATCATCGTCGACCGGCTGAAAGCGTCAGGTCGTTCTGAAGCAGCACTTCATCGTCACAGGCAGCCACATTCCGGATGATCGCAACGGTATCAAGTTCAACAAGCCTGAAGGTGAAATACTCAAGCCGGACGAGGAGGGCATTCGTCAGCAGCAGGTGCAACTACCCGACGGCCTGTTTGACGATGAGGGCTGGTTTATAGAGAACTAGCCGTTGCCTTCAGTCAACAAGGCTGGTCATGAAACCTATGTACAGCGCTACTGCAGCCTGTTCCCTGGGAATCTCCTGGAAGCTTGCCGTGTCGGGGTATATGAACACTCCGGTGTGGCCCGGGACCTGCTTGTCGAAGTGCTCCAGGCCCTGGGAGCTGAAGTGGTCAGGCTGCTGGGCCGGTCGGAGGCGTTCATCCCGGTGGATACCGAGGCGATCCGCTCCGAAGATGTGGAACTGGCGAGGCTATGGGTAGTGGAGCACAAACTGGATGCCGTCGTATCCACTGATGGCGATGCAGATGGCCCCCTGGTCAGTGATGAAAACGGGGTGTGGCTTCGGGGGGATATCGCGGGCATTCTTACCGCTCAATATCTCAATGCCAGGGCGGTTGTAACACCCGTAAGCAGTAACACGGCCGTTGAACTGTGCAGTGCATTTGACCAGGTCAAGCGCACCCGGATTGGCTCGCCCTACGTGATCGCGGGTATGCAGCAGGCTATGCAGGATTTTTCCAATGGCGTAGTAGGCTACGAAGCCAATGGCGGCTTTCTTCAGGCAACGCCCATCACACTGTTTGACCACGAACTTTCCCCTTTACCTACCCGTGATGCACTGATTGTTATCATTTCTGTACTTGCACAGAGCTGGGAGAAAGACATTTCTGTCTCCGAATTGGTCGCAACGCTGCCCAATCGATATACCCACAGTGACCGAATCAAGGCATTTCCGAATGCGCTGAGTAGGAAAATAATTAGACAATTGTCAACCGGTGATCCGGGTGATGATGCCGAGACATTCAGCCGATTGTTTGGTGACTATTTTGACGATGTGATCAGTGTTGATCACACGGATGGCGTTAGAATTGCCTTTAAAAACAATGAAATAGTCCTCTTCGCCCCTCCGGTAATGCGCCAGAACTACGCTGCTATACCGAGGCTGACAGTACAGAGCAGGCTTTGGAAATCAGCCGGATATGCATGTCTGTCATGGAGGGATGGAAAAGTTAGTACCTGAATTCAAATTAACTTAGGGCCTGTTCACGTTAATCAACGTGTCTGAGATGAGTGAAGCCAGGATAAAGAAGGTGAACATCACATCCAGTTTATCGAATCTTGAAAAGATCC
>NZ_MPRJ01000116.1 GCF_002020805.1 Solemya velesiana gill symbiont
TGCCTGGTGAATGAAAACTCTAAGTTTTCAGACCATCCCTAAGTACAGGATGATCCACCTGGGAGCCTATCCAGGTGTCGTGGAGGGTGGCGGCACGGCCATTGCCGGTGAGGTCTACCGTGTGAGTGGACTACAGTTCGCGCAGCTCGACCGGCTAGAAGACTATCCCAGGCTCTACAACCGCAAGCGGATCACCACCCCCTGGGGCAGTGCCTGGATCTATCTCTATCGGGGTGCGCGCAATGGACGCTCGGTCATCCCAGGCGGCAACTGGCTGGGACAGCAGCGTCCAGGCTCATTCTCTTTCTACTAGGAAAACCGCATTTAATTCGCTGTTTTCAGCTCTTCAGGCCAGCAGCCGGTGGGTGGGCCGAGGTTGAGTTCGGTGTCTTCGAACCTCACCAGGTAGACCTTGCGATCGGGTGCCTCTTCCAGGTGACCCGTCTCCACGATAACGCCGCGGGTGCCCGGTTCGGCCAGCAGTTTATCTTCCGGCACTTTAGGTATGCCGCCGTCGTTATAGATGTGACTGGCAGCGAATACCACATCGCCAGGTTGCAGATCTTCAAGATTCATTGTCGTACTCCATTGTTTGGTTTGTTACTAACCAATCTCCTGCAGATTGTCGTGCATGCAACATTTTCCGGTTGAGAACGAAACATTAAAAATACTGTTAATTCAATGTGTAAGGTGTTTTCTGTTTTCGTGGCACAGGCTTTGCAACGCCTTACGTCAACGAGTAATGCAAAACGTTTGCCATGGAGTTAAAAAGATCATGCTGATACTCACTGAAAATGCACAGAAGGCGGTGAGCCGATTCATCAAGGGTTCCGAAACGCCGGTCGTCGGGCTTCGGATCTCGGTTACCGGTGGTGGCTGTTCGGGAATGCAGTACGGCATGTCCCTGGAAGCGGGTGCAAAGGATGACGACACAGTCGTCGAATTCGGTGAGCTGAAGATTTTTGTCGACCCTGCCAGTGCCCCGATGCTCGACGGTATCACCGTTGACTTCCTGGACACGATGGAAGGGAGCGGTTTCAAGTTTGAAAACCCGAACGCAACTGCCAGTTGTGGCTGTGGTAAATCGTTTTCCGCCTGATTGGGAGAAGCACTATGTGGGACTATTCGGAAAAAGTTCAGGAACACTTCTATAACCCGCGCAATGCCGGAGCGGTGGAAGAAGCCAATGCCGTTGGTGACGTGGGTTCTCTTTCATGTGGTGATGCACTGAGACTCACACTGAAGGTTGACCCGGCAAGCGAGACAATACTAGATGCCGGCTTTCAGACCTTTGGCTGCGGTTCTGCCATCGCCTCCAGTTCGGCACTGACTGAGATTATCAAGGGCATGAAGATCGATGACGCCCTGAATGTGAGCAACCAGGACATCGCCGACTTTCTCGACGGACTTCCGCCTGAGAAGATGCACTGCTCGGTAATGGGTCGTGAAGCCCTCCAGGCGGCTGTGGCCAACTTCCGTGGCGAGGAGTGGAAGGACGACCACGAAGAGGGTGCACTGGTCTGCAAGTGCTTCGCGGTGGACGAAGTGATGATCGAGCATACGGTACGTGCCAATAACCTGCGTACCGTTGAAGAGGTGACCAACTACACGAAGGCCGGCGGCGGCTGCTCAGCCTGTCATGAAGGCATTGAAGAGATCCTAACCAAGGTGCTGGCCGAGCAGGGTGAAACCTTCGACACTACCGCTGTAGCGGGTGAGATCAAGAAGCCCAAGTCGGGCCTGACCAACCTACAGCGCATGAAACGTATCGAGGAACTGCTCGACGAGATCCGCCCCAACCTTCAGCGTGATCACGGTGACGTGGAATTGATTGAAGTGGACGGGCGGGACATCTTCGTCAAGATGACCGGTGCCTGTGCGGGCTGCCAGATGGCGGCCACCACCCTGGGCGGCATCCAGTCCCACCTGGCAGAAGGGCTGGGCGAGTTCATCCAGGTGCTTCCCGCTGAAGAGCTGGTGCGCCGCGAGGCAATGGGAGGCTGATCATGGCTGAAGGAATCTATCTCGATAACAACGCCACCACTATGGTGGCGACGGAAGTGGTAGAGGAGATGCTGCCCTTCTTTACCGAACAGTTTGGCAACCCGTCCTCTCTGCACCAGTTTGGTGACAAGGTAGGGCGTGCCCTGAAGAAGGCGCGCAGACAGGTACAGGAACTGCTGGGTGCAGAGCACGACTCAGAGATCATCTTCACCTCCTGCGGTACCGAATCGGACTCCACCGCCATTCTCTCGGCATTAAAGGCCCAGCCCGATCGCAGGGAGATCATCACCACGGTGGTTGAACACCCAGCGGTTCTCAATCTCTGTGAACACCTGGAGAAAGAAGGCTATACTGTTCACTATCTGAAGGTGGACAAGAAAGGGCGTCTTGATATCCAGGAGTACTACAAACTACTTTCCGATAACGTGGCCATCGTCTCCGTGATGTGGGCCAACAACGAGAGCGGTACGCTCTTTCCGGTGGAAGAGATGGCGGAGATGGCCCGTTCCGTCGGCGTTATGTTTCACACAGATGCAGTGCAGGCGGTGGGCAAGCTGCCCATCAATCTGAAAGATACCAACATCGACATGCTCTCCCTCTCCGGGCACAAGCTGCACGCGCCCAAAGGTATCGGTGTGCTCTACCTGCGCCGTGGAGTGCGTTTTCGCCCCCTGCTGCGGGGCGGCCACCAGGAGCGTGGACGCAGGGCAGGTACCGAAAACGCGACATCCGTTGTCGGTCTGGGCAAGGCCTGCTCAATGGCATTGGAGGCGATGGACTACGAGAAGAGTTTCGTCAGGGCAATGCGTGATCGCCTGGAGCAGGGCATCCTGAATAAGGTATCCCACTGCTTCGTGACCGGTGATCCCAACAACCGCATGCCCAATACATGCAACATTGCCTTCGAATATATCGAAGGCGAGGCGATCCTGCTGCTGCTGAACAAGATGGGCATCGCCGCCTCCAGTGGTTCGGCCTGCACTTCGGGCTCCTTGGAGCCATCTCACGTGATGCGCGCGATGGATATTCCATTCACTGCCGCTCACGGTTCGGTGCGTTTCTCCCTATCGCGTTACAACACCATGGAAGAGGTTGAGCGGGTTATCGAAGCAGTACCGCCAATCGTTGAACAGTTGCGTAAGTTATCCCCCTACTGGGGTGAGAACGGGCCGGCGGAAGAGCCGGAAAAGGCCTTCGCACCGACTTACGCCTAATCAGCTCCTCGTAGGCTTGTTCTACGTTTGCCGCAGCTTTTGCTGCGGCTTTTTTTGCACAGGGATGTGCACGACTGCAGGGATGCAGGAGGTAGAGCGAAGCAGGATGCCGGAGCCGAGGAGCGGTGGGCCGATCGTGGCATTAGCACAGAAGAAGTGGCAACTGGGCAGAGGTGACCGAGAAAGATCCTCTAGCAGGCTGTTGAAATAGTCCCTTATTTGAGCTCTATTGTACCAGCCGCTTTCAATACGGCCTGATTTCCAAGAGACAAATGGCCGCAATCGCTGGAA
>NZ_MPRJ01000117.1 GCF_002020805.1 Solemya velesiana gill symbiont
AACTGGAAAAAGAAAGTAATCTCAGGCCATAATCCGGCTATCTAGGCGGGTCAATATTAGATGCAAAACCTGGGTCAGTTTTAACTGCAAATCAACAACCTGGCGGAAGCAGCGGCTCGGATTGAGCAGAAACTGGAAATCGTAGAGTCGAATCCTACGATTTCTCTACGCCAGCAATAAAGCAGCCTGACGGGAATCGGTAGGTCTTTGAATTGCTTGGCACATTCTGCACAGCTTGAGTGTTCGACCACCTGGTTCCCAACCAAGTACTCAGGCTTCTTCTGATGAATCCTCAGCAGGCGCTTCATCAGCGACCTCGCCAAAGGAACCAATGGCCTCGCCCATCTGAACCTTGCTCCCGGCCTGCAGATTCTCGGACCACCTCATGGCCTCCTTGCCGAACAGGAGAATTACGGTGGAGCCCATGTTGAACCGGCCCATTTCATCACCCTTGGCCAGTTCAACCGGCTGGGGGGAGGCGCCGGTGTAGTCCCAATGGCTTATCCGCCGGGAGGATGGTGCGGCGGTACCCGCCCAGACGGTATCCATGCTGGCGACGAAGATGGCACCCACCATGATCACGGCCATTGGGCCGGCCTCGGTTTCGAACAGGTTGATCACCCGCTCGTTGCGGCTGAACAGCCTGGGCACGGTACGGGTGGTGGAGGGACTGACGCTGAAGAGGCGTCCCGGGACGTGGCTCATGGTGGTCAGTTTCCCACCCAGGGGCATGTGGATACGGTGGTAGTCCCGGGGGGAGAGATAGATGGTGGCAAAGCTGCCATCTTCGAACTGCCGGGTCATTTGTGCGTCGCCCCCCAGCAACTCATCAAGGGTGTAATCCCTTCCCTTGGCCTGGAAGATACGTCCATCCTCTATTTCACCAGCCTGGCTCACAGCACCATCCACCGGGCAGAGAATGGTCTTTTCCCCATCGGCCAGTGGGCGGGCATCGGTTTTCAGTGCGCGGGTGAAAAAGGCATTGAAGCTGGGATACCTCGCCGGGTTGGGCTCCTCGGCAATGCGCATATCGATGTCGTAGATGCGGATGGCAGCCTTGATCATCCGGTCCTTGAAAGGCGCCCATTCGCTACGGGTGAGCCAGTACATCAGCTGTGAAAGCAGGTGATGGGGCAGCAGGTAGAGCAAGAGGGCGAAAAGCCGGTCTATGATGCTGATTTCTCCGTTTGATCCGGAGGATTGGGAAGAAGTCATATAGCTGTAAGGCGTATTCAGAATGGGATTGTTGAAGATGGTACCTGCAACCGCCATACCGGTAAATAGGGAGTGTGGGAATTAGGGTTTTTTAAGCATTTTGTTAATCGGACGATACCGGGATTATGTGTGGAAAACACGACCGGAGAAGCGTTTCTGAACTAGTGTTACCAGGAGAAGCCGGGGTTAAAAAGGCATTGGAAATATGTTTGTCGCACTGAGCAAGTTTGTTGTTGCCAATGGCATGGAATCCGAGGTGTTGGAGGCATTCAGGAACAGGCCGCACAAGGTGGACAGTGAGGCGGGTTTTGTTCGCTTGGAGGTGATGACGCCATGCGAACACCCGGAAGAGTTCTGGCTGGTCACTTACTGGCAAGATAAGACGAGTTGGAAGCGCTGGTACAGGAGTCATTCGTTCAAGCGTGTCCATGACTGGATGCCAAAGGGTCTGAAGCTGGTGCCGAAGAGCAACGAGATACGTTATTTCCACCTGCATGCTGAGTAGGAAGAGGCGTGATGGCTGCTGAACAATTCACATCTGAAGATTTCGCTGACCTGGATGTCAGTCGCATGGCGGTTGCGGTCACCGATGCCTATTTCGAGGCTCATCCCGAAATGGGTATGGATGTGCAGCAGAAGTTGCGGGGAAAGTGCCACCAGGATGTGGAATGCCATTTTCAGTTTCTGCAGGCGGCACTTCTGCACAGCTCAAAGGAGATATTTGAACAATACATCGCTTGGCTGAAGGAGGTGTTTGCCAGTCACAACCTGCCCCTCTCACACCTCGAGGAGTCCCTGGAGCTCATCGCGCAATATCTTGATAGGCATTTAAAGCCGGTGCTGTCCGAGGCCGCGGGAGAGGTGATCAGAATCGGGCTCGATCAGCTCTCCAAACTGGGTGCTCTGGTGCAGCCTGAGTCATCTTCCAGGGCGCTTGTGTTGCCGGGGGCGCAAGCCTACACGGAAGCGCTCTTGCTCGGAAGCCAGCAACGCGCCGGCCAGGTCGTTTTGCTGGCCATGGAGCAGGGGCATAAGCTGGTGGATGCCGGCGTTGGCATCGTGCAACCGGCCATGTATGAAGTCGGCCACCTGTGGCTGTCCGGCAGGGTGACCGTAGCACAGGAACACCTGGCAACCGCCATCTCCCAGACCATATTGGCCCGAGGTCTGATGAATGAAGAGTACGCAGAATCCAATGGCCGGAAGGCCTTGTTCGCCTGTGTGGCTGGAAATCATCACATGCTGGGATTGCGCGTGGTAAGCGACGCGTTCGAGGTTGCAGGCTGGGAGGTGGATTTCCTGGGGGCGGATACGCCGACTGACGCGATCATGCAGCTGGTGGATGAGCGCAAGCCGGATATGGTCGGTCTATCGGTCAGTATGCCAGTGCAGATGACCGAACTGTCGTGTCTGGTGACGCAGATCAAGGCAAAATTTGCAGCCTCCAGACCGGTTATTGTCGTGGGCGGCCTTGTTTTCAACAGTTACCCCAGCCTGAGGCAGGGCATTGGAGCGGATGAGTGGTTCGCTGATGCGAAGCAAGCGGTGGAGGGGATGTAGTGGAAACACTCTCATGTGATGCAGGGATCTGTTTCCCCGAGATGCTGAGACATGTCGGATCTGTCGTGGTGGGGGTGTTCGATAAAGATGGTCGTTTGATTGACAGCAATGCCGGCCTGAATTCCCTGCTGGAGTTCTCCGGGATCCAGCAAGACAAGGGGGGAATAAGGCAGATCTTCATGCAACCTACTTTTGAAGATTTGATCGCGCTCCAGGGGGGAGGGTTGTCGATCGCTGACCAAGTGGAGCTCTCTTTCAGTGGTGTGCTGAACATCGGAAAAAAAGATTCGACTGTTCGGTCATTACATGGTTCGGTTGATCGCAGAGGCAATATTTTCATGCTGGTGGCCGAGTATGACATCAATGAGTATCAGCGGTTGAGTGCTTCTGTTCTAGAGATGAACGAAGAGATGGCCCAGATGCAGCGGGAGCTTAAAAAACTCAATGCCGACTTGAGGGAATCTCTAAAAACCCACCTTAGTCTGCGATAATAACACACACACAACTTTTCAATCATGGCGGTTTCGGATAATAAGTGCAATTGGTAGTTGAAGGGCCAGCTGGTAGAGTCGGCGCTTCTCCCGACCAAGAGACGAAGCACTTATGAGCTACA
>NZ_MPRJ01000118.1 GCF_002020805.1 Solemya velesiana gill symbiont
AACTGGAAAAAGAAAGTAATCTCAGGCCATAATCCGGCTATCTAGGCGGGTCAATATTAGATGCAAAACCTGGGTCAGTTTTAACTGCAAATCAACAGCAATGTGATCTAATCGTTTTACTGTTCTTGTGCTCGGCCCCTCTTGTTGCGAAGAAAGTCGCAGCCGAAATACCGATTTGCATTCTGCGCCCGTTTTCACGCTCCAGCCTCCTCACCAGCGCAAGAAGACCCCAGCCCTATGGCAGGCCTCTCAGGCGATGTGCAGGACGGGTGGTAACTTAGCGGGATCTGGATATGGTCCGTCCAGTCTTCCTCATAGGGCGGCGCCCCCTAAAGCGGGAACAGATCCCACGTGTCCCATGCTGCAGGGTCCGCTCAATCACCAGGGCTTCATCAATGACTGCCAGAAAACGCATCTCACCGGCACAGTGCGAGCAGATGAGTGGGGCCACTTCGTAAACTTGCTTGATCATGTGCGTCCCGCCACTGCGGGCCGCCCGACTGAGCGCGACGACCTGTAGCCGGGCCTTTCGCATATTTACCACCGAATACCGTACAACCATCTAACTCCAAAAACTGACATCAGTACCCGCTAGTAAGCGCCCTGGATGTTAGCCCCGGCTTTCCGGGGTCGCTTTGCGAATTCGAACATAACCGGGGTAGCCGTTCTAACTTATTGATATCCCAGGTTCCTGCAAGCGTCACAACAGCACTTGATGGGTACGCTTCCGAAGGCCAGTCACAGAGAATATCGGCCCAAGAGAGAGTCAGAGAGGGGAAATGTCGGGATGGAATGGAAATGGCCCGGTACGTTTAAACCGGTCAGAAGGCCCCGAAGTAGTGGGGTTCAGACGTAAAAAAACCGGTTTCAGAGAACCGGTTTTTTTGTAAATTGGCGGAGAGGGAGGGATTCGAACCCACGGAACCCAGAGGGTTCACCTGATTTCGAGTCAGGCCCGTTCGGCCAGCTCCGGCACCTCTCCGATGCGTTTTGACTGTGCGAAAAACATTCCGCTGATCTACAATAGATCTCAATTTTACATCAACCGGGCGGAGGGACTAGCCCGTTTTGGCATCGACAGGTTTCATTCCAAAACAACATGCGTTGGTTCCTCTATCTCACAATCATTTTCCTGCTTGCTGGCTGCAGCATTCCTGAACCCTTGCTTGAAGAGATCAAGGATGAAGGCACGCTGATTGTCATCACCCGCAACAGTCCGACTACTTATTATGAAGGTCCCCAGGGTTTCAAGGGGTTCGAGTACGAGCTGGTTGAGTCATTCACAAAGGAGCTTGGGGTAGAGGTCAAGTACGTCATTCCTGACAGTTTCTCCGATATCTTGCCGATGATCGCCCGGGGAGAGGCACACCTTGCTGCTGCCGGGCTGACCGTAACCCCAAAGCGCGAAACAATGGTGCGCTTCTCGGTTCCCTACCAGCAGATCACCCAGCAGGTTATCTATCGCTCAGGGAAAAAGCGCCCGAAGAAAATCACCGACACCATAGGCGGAACCCTCGAGATCGTTGCCGGTAGCAGCCACGAAGAGGAACTCGAGCGCCTGAAAGAAAAGCATCCCGAGCTGAAATGGGCGCCGCAAAAAGAGCTGGAAAGTGAAGAACTGATCTACCTTGTCAAAGAGCAGGTAATCGATTACACCATTGCGGACTCCAACGAGGCGGCTCTCAATCTTCAACTCTATCCTGAATTGAAAGTCGCCTTTGACCTGACAAAGCCCCAGCCCCTGGCCTGGGCATTCCAACACGCCGAGGACAGCAGCCTCTTCGATGCTGCCAAGCAGTTTCTTGAGAAACAGAAAGCAGATGGCACACTGGATCAATTGATCGAGCGCTATTATGGCCACGTCAAACGCCTGGGATTCGTGGACAAGACCACGTTTACCCGGCACATCGCCAAGCGACTGCCAGAGTATGTACCGCTATTTAAAAAAGCTGCTGAAAAGACCGGGCTGGACTGGCAACTGCTTGCAGCCATCGGCTACCAGGAGTCTCACTGGAACCCCAAGGCGGTCTCCCCCACCGGCGTGAGGGGCATCATGATGCTTACCAAGGCCACCGCAAAACAACTGGATATAGAAGACCGTGAAGACCCTGAGCAGAGCATCATGGGTGGTGCCCGCTACGTACGCCTGGTGGAAAAGAAGATACCCAAACGCATCCAGAATCCGGACCGTCTGTGGTTCGCCCTGGCGGGATACAACGTAGGATTCGGACATCTCGAGGATGCCCGGATTCTTGCACAGCGTGATGGTGCCGATCCGGACAAATGGGCAGACGTAAAGCAGTACCTCCCCCTCCTCTCCCAGGAGAAGCATTTCAAAACCCTAAAGCACGGATATGCTCGTGGTCGCGAACCGGTGAACTACGTAGACAACATCCGCAACTACTACGAACTGCTGGTATGGCACAACGAAAACCAGGCACCCAAGCCTGAGAAGCCCAAGAGCCCTCTGCGCATCACCACGCCTGCAATGCTTTAGGAGCCTTCGCTGTCCGTTGGCCTCTTACGCCTGGACTGAAAAAAGAAACGCAGCTTCTGGCCGCACGCCTCTTCCATCAACCCACCCTCGGCCTCTGTTCTGTGATTGAAGCGGTTATCAGAGGGCAGCAGATCAAAGACACTCCCCGCGGCCCCACCCTTGGGATCAAATGCGCCAAAGACCACCCGCTTCACCCTGGAGTGAACGATGGCACCTGCACACATTGGGCAGGGCTCGAGGGTGACATAAAGCGTTGATCCAGGGAGCCGGTAGTTGCCTATCCGCTGACCCGCATCTCGCAGGGCCATCACCTCTGCATGGGCCGTCGGGTCATTGCTTGCGATGGGACGGTTCCATCCTTCTCCGATGATTTCACCATCCATAACCACAACCGCCCCGATGGGCACCTCGCCCTCCGCTTCGGCCATGTCGGCCAGCTCGAGGGCGCGCTGCATGAAGCGGCTATCCTGGTCGTCGGTATTCATGGGGGGTTAGTTGGCCCAGCTCTCCAGTAACACTCTACATGTATGACATGCTTTGTGGGAGGGCCGCCTCGGCCCGATGCGGCTGTTGATCCGCCACACCATGTTGATCCAGGGTAGATCGCGGCGAGTCTCCGCTCCCACAAGGTTTATCAGTAATACAAAACTTCTTCCCATTGGGAGAGGTAAACAGGCTCGCTTATTCCCACTCTATTGTAAATAAGCCATTTTTATCTTTCGCGGATTCAACTCGCTAGTGCAACAGGTGGGTTGATCCCGAAAAATACCTGATTAGATGTTTTAATGCCAAGGCATTTTCGAGGGCGATTGTTCAG
>NZ_MPRJ01000119.1 GCF_002020805.1 Solemya velesiana gill symbiont
GACATCTTTTGTGATACAAAATGGTGCTGTTTTATTTGCCATGCCTCATTATATCAAGCTACACAATTCGCTTGTTAACTTTACGCGTGACCCACTAGCTATCGGGGCAGCGTTGTTAAATTGAGAAAACCGGGACCTATTATTATGGAAAATACCCATGCCTTTAATTCTTTTTCGAATGGCTGATTGCCTATCACAGGAATATTATCCCTATGATAGGCTTCTCTTGTACCGGTACAGGAGTACACCGTACTGGCGTTGACAGGGCCAGTTAATGTCAGATCACGTAAATTTCCAGGAGGAAACAATGTTTCGAAAAAAATCAATCATTACGCTTCATGCACTCTCAATACCGTTACTCTCACTCATGCTCGCTGGAACGGCTCATGCATCGATGTGCAAGGGACTGCCCAGTGAGCAGTGTGCAGCAGAGAATGGTTGCGGTTGGGTTGACGAGTACACGCGCAGTGACGGCAGAAAGGTGTCAGGCCATTGCAGAACAAAGTCAAAGGGAAAGCAGGGGGCTGAAACCAAAATGGAGATGAAGAAAGAAAACATGGCTATGGAAAAGGAAGCAAAAAGCTGATTTGATCCGTTGCCTAGAAAACACCCGCCAAGTGCGGGTGTTTTTTTGCCTTGGGAGATTGTTATGCCAGACATCATCCTTCAATTGTGCCGCAGCTCAACGGTCAGTATCTGTGCAGGCAGGGAATCTGATACAGTCAGCTCGCTATCCGGAGGGTTCATTTCCAGGGAAGCGGTCGCAAACAGGTAATATAGCGTGTGTAGATTTAATGGCATCCGCTAATGGACAGGTAATCACATGGAAAAAACAATAAATCGCTGGTGGGTTGTATTTGGAGCCATTCTCATTCAACTCTGCCTGGGAGCCATTTATGCATGGAGTGTCTTTACCCCCGCCCTCAAGGCGGCGGGCTGGAGCAAGCTGGAGACTCAAATCGTCTTTGCTGTAGGTCTCGCCACCTTTGCCGTGGTAATGGTGTTTGCGGGGGCGAAACTTCAGAAGTGGGGACCACGCTACCTGGCCCTGCTCGGCGGTATTACCCTTGGATGCGGCTATCTTATTGCGGGCCTCAGTGGTGGAACCAGTTTTTGGGGCGTATGCCTTGGTGTGGGCCTGATCGGCGGTGCGGGTATCGGATTCGGTTACGTCGTACCCATCGCTGTTGGAATGCGCTGGTTTCCTGAGCACAAGGGCATGATCACAGGACTTGCCGTTGCGGGCTTCGGTTTTGGGGCCATGGGCTGGGTAAAAGCCGCGGGCAGCTGGGGTAACCTGATCGATACCATAGGCCTGAGCCAGACCTTTATGCTCTATGGTCTCGCCTTCGCCACGTTGGTGACCATCGGCAGCATCTGGATGAAGATGCCGCCTGCCGGCTGGAAGCCGGCTGGTTATGAGTCGCCTGAACAGAAGGCAGGTTCGGGCGGCGAAGAGTTCCAGGTTGACGAGATGCTGAAATCGCCGCAGTTCTACCTCATCTTTTTGACATTCGCTGTCAGTGCCGGGGCAGGCTTGATGTCCATTGGCCTGATGAAGCTCTATCCGATGGAGGCGTTACAGGCCAGCGGGTACAGCAGCCTCGAGGCGAACTCTATCGCCGGTACCGCCATGGCTGTTTTCTTCAGTATTGCGAATGGAATCGGACGCATCGTCTGGGGATCACTCAGTGACAAACTGGGACGCAAAAATGCGGTGATGTACATGGCTGGCAGCCAGGGAATGATCCTGCTTTTCTTTACCAGCATGGCAGGGCAGGAATATCTTCTCTATCTTGGTGCCGCCCTCATCGGGTTTAACTTCGGTGGGAATTTTGCCCTGTTTCCGGCGCTGACTGCAGACGAGTTCGGCAATGGTGCAGTGGGAAAAAACTACCCGCTGGTATTTCTCTCCTATGGTATCGGTGGCATCCTTTTCCCCGTTCTCGGAGGTGTTCTGGGAGATATGGGTAATTTCCCGATCGCCTTCTCTATCTGCGGGGTTGCCTGCCTGGTGGGTGCAGTAGCGGTAGCGATGGTGTTTCCACCTCATCGCGACGAAGCGCACCAGCCCTTCAGCGTGCACGGCTTTCTGCATCATGCCCACATCTTTGACCACGACAAGAAAGACGACCTTTTCTAGCCTGGCAGGCCCAGGATGAAGTGAACCTGTCCGGATTTGCACATTTTTTAGTAACGAGGTTGTCCTGAAGCCAGATCACTCCAGCGAGACAATAAATAGCAATAGGCGTTTAATACAGGTTCTTAACAACGATTGGTGTGGTGATGTCAAAACAAAACAAACACTCCCTGCATATTCAGCGCTACCTTTTGAGCGGCGTGCTAACGCTGATTCCGTTATGGGTCACCTGGCTGGTATTTGAGTTTGTTTTCAAGCAACTTTCTCAACTTGGAGGTCCTTGGGTTCGAGCCATATTTCGCGGCCTGCAGAAGGACTGGCCCATGCTTGCTGAATACCCATTGGAACCGTGGTTTCAGAACACGCTGGCGGTATGTCTTATGTTGATAGGGCTTTATCTTGTAGGCCTGCTGGCCCACCGGATGATCGGCCGAAGACTGCTCCATCTCTTTGAGCAGGTCGTTGGACGGTTGCCAATGCTGCAGAACGTCTATGGGCTGGTAAAAAAACTGATTTCAGCTCTACAAAAGGAACCGGAGAAGGTGCAGCGTGTGGTGCTGATTGAATTTCCGTCGCCGGAGATGAAGACGGTCGGCTTTGTTACCCGCACCTTGCGCGACAAACACAGTGGTCAGGAACTGGCCGCTGTCTACGTACCCACAACGCCCAACCCCACATCCGGCTATCTCGAACTGGTACCGGTAGAGCGCTTGGTCTCCACGGACTGGAGCATTGATGAGGCGATGAACTTCATCATATCAGGTGGAGCGGTGTCGCCGGATGAGGTTCCCTATTCCAGAAGTGATAGCAAGTGACCCAATCTGCTTGGAGCTGAGTGCTACGGGGTTTTCTGAACCACCTAAAATGCATATTGAAATGTGGATGCTAGGCGTTCCTTTTGGGGCTCCGAGGGGCCAGGAGCAGACATTTTTAATTTTCAACTACACTGTAATAAGGAGAACAGCTGCCTGCGACACGGCAAGTTACTAACAATATAGGGAATCTCTAAAAACCCACCTTAATCTGCGATAATAACACACTGAATCGCCCCGGGTTTGTCGGAGGGTCTACTTCTTGAGAGGATAGGCCTTATGACTAGAGGAAGAAGATATTCCCCGGAGTCCCGGGAAAGAGCG
>NZ_MPRJ01000120.1 GCF_002020805.1 Solemya velesiana gill symbiont
TACTCCTGCAAAGCCTTGATGCAGGTAGAGTTGTACGTGGGTCAAAATTCGATGCAAATTATGGGGGTAGGTGGGTCAGTTTTGGGCGCAATTCAACACATTACGGATTTCTGTGTCAGAAAGAGGGTGTGTTTTCCGTGCCATTGACTGCCTCCAGCCTATTGAGGCGAACACACTTGGCTTAAGCGTGTTTCTAGCAAAAGATTTTGACGGTATATGCCGCAATTGAATTGAATATACCGTCAAATATACCGCTAATTTGACGGTATATATTAGGATAATATAGTTCAACCACGGACAAAGGGGAAACAAAAAAGCCCGCTGCTATGCGGGCTTCGGGACGATATAGGACATCGTCGGATTGTGATTTGGTGGCTACGGGTGGAATTGAACCACCGACCTACGGGTTATGAGTCCGTCGCTCTAACCGACTGAGCTACGTAGCCATGAAAGGCGGGCAAATATAACTATCGCCACGCCAAGTGTCAATAGTTGCGCTGTCTACAGGCAATTACGCCATCACACATTGAAGCGGAAATGGATAACATCCCCGTCGCTGACGATGTAATCCTTGCCCTCTGAGCGCAGCTTCCCGGCCTCCTTGGCGCCCTGCTCACCTTTGTACGCCACGAAATCATCGTAAGAGACCACCTCGGCCCTGATGAATCCGCGCTCGAAATCGGTGTGAATCACGCCTGCTGCCTGGGGGGCGGTCGCGCCTACGGGAATGGTCCAGGCCCGAACCTCTTTCTCACCGGCAGTGAAATAGGTCTCGAGGCCGAGCAGCTTATAACCGGCACGCACCACGCGGTTCAGGCCGGGCTCGTGGAACCCCATATCCCCCAGGAACTCCTGCTTTTCATCGTCGTCCAGTTCCGCAATCTCTGCCTCGATTGCAGCGCAAACCGCCACCACCTCGGAGTTCTCGGCATGGGCATACTCTGTCACCGCATCCAGTAAAGGATTGTCTTCAAACCCATCTTCTGAAACGTTGGCGATATAGAGGGTGGGCTTGATGGTCAGCAGGTGAAGGTCCCGGATGGCCAGTTGCTCATCCTCTTCCAGCTCCAGGGAGCGTACGGGATGTCCCGCATCGAGGTGCTCCCTGACCTTTTCAAGCAAGGTCTTCTGGGCCAATATCTTCTTGTCGCCGGTTTTCGCCTGCCTGGAGGCCTTGTCCAGGACCTTCTCCACGGACTCCATATCGGCCAGGGCCAATTCGGTGTTGATCACTTCGATATCCGAGAGCGGCTCGACCTTGCCTACAACGTGTACAACATCATCGTTGTGAAAACAGCGTACAACATGACAGATCGCGTCAGTTTCCCTGATGTTTGCCAGAAACTTATTCCCCAGGCCTTCCCCCTTGGATGCGCCTTCGACCAGTCCCGCGATATCCACGAACTGCATGGTTGTGGGCACCACGTTCTGAGGCTGGACAATCTCCGCGATAATATCCTGGCGAGGGTCTGCCACCGGAACGACACCCACGTTGGGGTCGATAGTGCAGAAGGGATAGTTCTCAGCCGAAATGGTCGCCTGAGTCAGCGCGTTGAAAAGGGTGGATTTGCCCACATTTGGCAAACCGACGATACCGCATTTGAAGCCCATAATATCCAGCCCTGAAAGGAAATCGGGGAAGGATAGGGGAATTAGCGAAAATTATCCAGTGAAATCAAGGAGAAATAGAGGTTTTGACTGGGCACATTTGCGTCTGTTTGACGGACTCTGAAATTAATCGATCCTGAACAACTTATCGAAATTGGCGATCCGAAGGACCTCCCGTACTCCCTCATTTGCATTGACCAGGACTACGCTTGACTCCTTGTCGCCATACTCCCGCAACTGCAGCAGCATACCCATGGCAGAGCTGTCCATGTACTCGGTCTCTCCCAGATCGACGACATAGCGCTTCTCGCCCTTGGGAAACGCCGTGTACGCCTCGAGAAAGTCCTGGTGGCAGGAAAAATCGAAGCGGCCGGAAACATGAATGGTAACGTCACTGCTATCGGATGATTCCGTTGCTGAAACCGGCATTGTCACTCCCTCGGGTTCCTAAGTATCTCGAGATTATGTGCGGCGATCATATCGATGAGACTGGCCACAATTTCGATATCGACAGTATATATGGAAAACTTGAGTGTAATCAGATGGAAGGATGTATGCGGAAAAGAAAAAGCCCCTAAGATAGGGGCCTTGACTTGATATGGAGCCGGCGAGAGGACTCGAACCCCCGACCAGCTGATTACAAATCAGCCGAAAATTCGCCGAGCTACAGTGGCAAAGGATTCGGAGTATACAAAGCACAATAATTGAGCACAACAATAAGAGCGGATGCCTGCATGAGTAATTTTATTTTTAACAGCTACCTAGCCGATAAGAGGAAGGACGCTCATGCAACAAAAACAACCGAAGATTTTCACCGTGCGTGCCACCAAAGGTGGTGTAGGAAAAACCACCACCGCCGGTAACTTAGGCGCACTTTTGGCCGACATAGGTCAGGAGGTTCTGCTCATCGATGCCGATGTGCAGCCGACCCTCTCCTCCTACTTCCCTCATAAAGAGACATTAGCCCCAGGGGGGGCTAACCGAGATGCTGCAGACAGGATCACTGGATGACTGCATCAGCCAAACCACAATCAAGGGATCGGATTTTGTCTACTCAAATGAACCGGAAGGTAAGCTGCAGAACTGGATTATGCAGACACCAGACGGGCGTTTCCGTATCAAACGCGCCCTAACCAATCTGCGTGGCTATGATTTCGTCATCATCGATACGCAAGGTGCTGTCGGAGGCCTCCAGGATGCGGCGGTGATCGCAGCAGATGAGCTGCTGAGCCCAATATGGAGTTTCTGGGCCTCAAAATTGCCCCGTTGACTGGCATCATCAATCGGATGGACCACACAGCCGATGCACGGGAGATCGCCTCAGAGCTGCGCGAGATCATTGATGAGATGGGTAACCGGATTCGCATCACGGAAACCATCATCCCCTCGACCGTGATCTATCGGAAAGCAGCTACTGCTCAGGTGCCTGCTCATCGTTGGGAGCCAAAGCGCAGCGGCCCCACACCATCAGCACTAGTGGGCCATGCGGTTAATTCGGCAACGCATTCTTTGCCCTATTCACCGAGGCAATAATTTTCTCAGCACTCTTGGTCCACTGGAATGGCTTGG
>NZ_MPRJ01000013.1 GCF_002020805.1 Solemya velesiana gill symbiont
GCACTTTATGATCAGGTCTATTGTGCCCGTGGCGACATGGAGAACCGGATCAAAGAACAACAGTTGGGACTGTTTGCCGAGCGCACCAGCGCACACCACTGGTGGGCCAACCAGTTCCGCCTGCTGCTATCGAGCCTGGCCTATGTCTTGATGGAAGCGATCCGGCGTCTGGCTTTACACGATACGGAACTGGCCAATGCCCAGGTGAGCACACTACGGCTTAGGTTGCCCAAGATCGGTGCAGTGATATTACGCAATACTCGGCGCATCCGCTTCCTGCTCTCCAGCTCCTTTCCCTACCAGGCCTTGTTCCGCAAGGTCGCCGAACGCCTGGTTCCGGGAAGTTGCTTACGAGTGTTGCCCCGGCACGTCGATAAACAACGGGGGAAAGGGGGAGGTATGCCTGGATATCAGAAAATACCCTCTTCTGGTCACCGATTGCTAGAGGGGAAGCAAAGTAGGCATCCGAACACGGCGTGTAGTCATTGGGAGGCGACTGTGGAGCGGTAAGGAGCTTGCGATGTTATCGCGTAGCGGTCGGTGACCAGGACGTCCGGGGCACTAACAGGTTGTCGAAGGCCGAGTCGATTTTGGGGACTTAGATGTCCCAAAATCTTTCACGAGGTCGAAGACTCGCTTGTAAAAATTCATGAACTGCGATTGGGCGAGTAGACAAGCCTGACATTGGTGGCGATGAGGCCTTCGTTCACCTCGCTCTCTTCCAGGTAGAACTCGATAACGGTGTCCCGGTTCATCAGGTCTTCCGGTGTTACGCTTTCCGCCAGTTCATTTGCATGACAGAAAACGCTTTCGTAGGGCGATTCGGAATCCCTGGGATCCGTAACCCAGAGGTTTGGGGAGACCTCTTTAATAAATCGCAGGAAGCCGTACCCCTTGTCGGCAAACCACTTGGTGCATACGCCCCTGACGCATGAACCCGGCTCTCCCCACTCGTTTCTTAGCTCATAGGAGAAGGGCAGGAGATCAGGGATGAGATATCCCCGGTAGAAGGCATCCACCTGGCGCTGCAGTTGCTTCGAGACATTTTTGAATCCGAGCAGTTCCACGCGGCACCCCCGGTTCTGCAGGGCGGTTACCACTTGCAGAAAGTCTCCGTCTCCTGTAACCAGCAGGATGAGATCCAGGTTTTCTGCCTGCAGCATGGCATCCACTGCAAGATCAAGATCCGCATTGGCCTTGGTGGTGACATTTCCCTCATCGTCAGTGAAGCGCCGGACAGTCTTGACCGTGATCTTCCAGCCATAGTCACGCACCATCTGCTGGTAGATGTGGGATTTCTTAGCGTACTCGGAATCTTCCCGGGCGCGCTCCTGGTCGAAGGCGAGGTAGGTATTGAGACGCAGCAGGGTGCCTCCGTCCCGTGCGGCAAAACGCCGCAAAATGTCATAACGTAACTGGTAACCGCCGTTGAACTTGATATTTTCGGCGTCGACGAATACGCCAACTTTCAATTCACTCAATTTGACTAATCCTCTTCTTGGTAGGGATTGCTTGGCAATGTGTGGGCTGTGACAGCTTCAAATTAATAAATGCGCGCGCTGTCGGTTGTAAATTTAATTGGTGGGATGACAACTGTTGGTGTGTGTTTGTTTTCGCACCATACGCTCAATGGTACATGATTTTCATGGGGCTGATCTATCTTGATGCTTAAGGGCTGAGTGTATGAGAGAGGGGTTTTCGGTGCCGTTATCTGCGAGTGGACACTCAATTGACAGGTGTAACAATCTGCCCTTTACCTTGTCGCTTCATGTTCCTGTGATCAGGCGTATTGAGCATTGTCTCGCTGAGGGTGCAGCCGGGGATTAGTTTGACTTTTGTATGATCGAGGTTAGCCCTTGAGCATGAAAGAAAGCAGTACAAAAAAAGCGGACCCGGAAGGGTCCGCTTTTCTTATTGGGGCACCGGAATAGATCCGTTGCTTTGGGAGCGCCCTACTTGTTGGCGCGATTTTCGATCAGGTCATCCACAACGCTGGGATCTGCCAGGGTCGAGGTATCACCCAGGGCGTCGATCTCGTTGGCGGCGATCTTGCGAAGAATGCGGCGCATGATCTTGCCCGAACGGGTCTTTGGCAGGCCGGGAGCCCACTGGATGATGTTGATCTTGGCGATGGGGCCGATCTCCTTGCGCACCAGTTGTATCAGCTCATTCTTGAGCTCATCAACGTACTCTTCGCCCGCCATCAGGGTGACATAGGCGTAGATACCCTGGCCGTTGATTTCGTGTGGATAGCCCACAACCGCTGCCTCGGCCACCTTGTCGTGCAGCACAAGGGCCGATTCGATCTCGGCGGTTCCCAAGCGGTGGCCGGAGACGTTGAGTACGTCATCGACGCGACCGGTGATCCAGTAGAAACCGTCCTCGTCACGGCGTGCGCCGTCGCCGGTGAAATAGTAGCCGGGATACATCTGGAAGTAGGTTTCGAAGAAACGGCGGTGGTCACCGTAGACGCTGCGCATTTGGGATGGCCAGGGATGCCTGATGGCCAGGTTACCGGAGGCGGGGTTGCCCTCGATCTCGTTGCCCTGGTCATCGAGCAGTACCGGCTGTACGCCGAAGAAGGGGGTGGTTGCAGAGCCGGGTTTCAACTTGGTTGCGCCGGGCAGCGGGGTCAGCATGTGAGCGCCGGTCTCGGTCTGCCACCAGGTATCGACGATGGGGCAGCGGTTGTCACCGACAACGCGGTTGTACCACTCCCAGGCCTCCGGGTTGATGGGCTCACCCACGGTGCCGAGCAGGCGCAGGCTGGAGCGATTGGTGGCCTTCACCGGCTCTTCACCAATAGCCATCAGGGCACGGATTGCCGTAGGTGCAGTGTAGAAGGTGGAGACATTGTGCTTGTCGCATACCTGCCAGAAGCGGCCGGCATCGGGGTAGGTGGGCACGCCCTCGAACATCAGGCTGATTGCACCGTTGGTGAGGGGGCCGTAGACGATGTAGCTGTGGCCCGTGACCCAGCCGATATCGGCGGTACACCAGTAGGCCTCGCCGTCCTTGTAGTCGAATACGGTCTTGTGGGTCATGGCCGCCTGCAGCAGGTAGCCACCGGTAGTGTGCAGAACGCCCTTGGGCTTGCCGGTGGAGCCGGAGGTGTAGAGGATGAACAGGGGATCTTCCGCGTCCATTTGTTCCGGTTCGCAAACAGGGTCTGCCCCTTCCAGCGCTTCGTGGTACCAGACATCGCGACCCTCAGTCCATTCCACGGGCTCTCCGCCGCGTTTCACCACGATAGAGGTGTGGACGTTGGGGCATTGTGCCAGCGCCTGGTCGGCGTTGTGCTTGAGAGGGAGGGCCTTGCCGGTACGGATTGACTGGTCGGCAGTGATGACACACTGGCAGTCTGAATCCTGGATACGATCACGCAGGGCATCCGGAGAGAAGGCGCTGAAGACGATGGAGTGGACGGCGCCGATGCGGGTACAGGCCAGCATGGCCACTACCGCTTCGGGGATCATCGGCATGTAGATGGAGACGCGGTCGCCTTTCTGCACGCCACGACTCTTCAGTACATTGGCGAACTTGTTGACGTCGGTGTGCAGTTCCCGGTAGGTGACTTTCTTGTCGAGGCCGGGATCATCGCTCTCCCAGATGATGGCGGTCTGGTCGCCGCGGGTATCCAGGTGGCGGTCCAGGCAGTTGTAGGAGACGTTGAGCTTGCCACCCTTGAACCATTCGATGTGCAGGTCGTTCTCGTCGTAACTCCAGTCCAGCACCTTGTCCCAAGGCTGGTACCAGGAAAGATAGTTCTCTGCCTGCTCGGCCCAGAACCCTTCAGGGTCATCTACGGAGCGCTGGTACATCTCCTGGTACTGGGCTTCGTTGACATTGGCCTGGGCTGCGAAGTCAGCAGGGACCGGGAAGACCTTATCTTCAGACATTTCATTGTCTCCTTGTTGCGTGGTTGGTGCGGCTTGGCCGCTACCTATGCTTTACAAATGTTGTTTCCAGTTAACGCCGGGTTGTACCCGGGTGGGATCTGTTTTCATTATTGTCGGTTTGAACAGTGCGTTTTACATGTCAATCAGAACATCATGTCGGATTGACGTTGGGCACCCACCAGATCCTCTTTGCCAGTGGATGGATGAGCACGTAATTTCTCATTGTGCCCCATGAAAATGTCCTGTCAATGACTATCAGCATCATGTCAAAAGCCCCTAATAAGCATCGACATCATAATCGCCCTGCAACTGCTGCTGGAACCGTTTGATGGCGCGCATAGCCATACGTAATGTGCTGCGGCTTTGGCGCGAGAGCGTTGTGGGGTCGATCAGTTTGTCCAGTTTCTTCGACTGCCGGTGCTGCTCGATCTGGTGAGTCAACAGCAGGTCCAACAGCTCCTCGTAGGCCTCCTGGATGGCATCCTTGAAGTCCTTGGAGAGTTTTTCCGCCCTGAGCAGTGCTTCCAGTCGGTCGGAAGTGTTCTGCATGGTGATGCCGGTATCCAGTGCGTAGATCCGGGTGGCATCAGTGATGATGCGAAGGCCGTTTCGCTTTATGTCGATCCACTGGCCGTCGCTGGTGGTCACCAGTTGATTGAACAGGCCGATGGCAGGTTTGCCCTCCGCATCATCCTCTGCCATGAGTTTGAATAACTGGTGGCCTTTTCCTACTTCGCTCAGCAGGTGACGGCGCAGTTCGGATGTCAACGTGTTATCCCCATAGAGGGTGTCGAAATCCAAAACCACGTTGGACCAGCGGGCAGACTTGGCGGTGGGTAGATCCGTGATCTTTGTGATTTCTGCTTTCCACTCCTTGAGGCTCCTGCTGAACTGGGGATTGCAGGCCATGATCTCCCCGGGGCAGAGTGAGTAACCGACCCGCGCCAGGTTTCTGTTCATGCGCTTGGTGAATCGATTGAACCACTCCCGCACATTTTCTCTTTCTGACTTGGGAACATCCTGGATGATCAGGGCGTTGTCCTGGTCGGGGTTCAGCAGCATCTCCTTGCGACCCCCTGAACCCATGATGAATATTGCAAAGCTGGCTGGAGGCGCACCGTGGTTTTTACGCTTCATCCAGCGCAGTGTCAGTTCTATTGCCCTGCGCTGGATAATCAGGTGGGTCTCGCTCAGCAGGCGCACGGCATCGCTTGGCAGGTGGTTGCTTCTCTGTGCGTCGACAGCAGCCTCGATGATCCTTGCAGACAGGCTGATCAGCTCCTTCATACTGTCGGCTTCCCTGATACGGTTGGCCAGTATGCTGGGGCGGGAAATCAGCACCCGAAGGATATCGCTTTCGGAGACCATGCCGGTTGGTGCGCTGTCATCCACAACCAGCAGATACTTGGAATGTTGCCGCTTCAGCAGTTCCTGTGCTTCCCAGAGTGGTGTGCCGGAGTCGACGATATGGGGTGTTTCACAGGCGACATCGAGGACGCTGTCCGTGGGCTTTGCGCCATTGGAAATGGCAGCTTCGGCAAGGCCTGAAAAAGTGAGCAGGCCCTGCAGTTTTCCCGTGTGGTTGGTAACGGCGAGGCTACCGATCTTTCGCTCCTGCATCAGTGTCAGCGCTTCTGCAATGGTGGTGTTTCCTTCGCAAGAGGAGACCGGTGATTTCATGATCCGGGTGACGGGTTGGGCCAACACGCCGGTGGAGATACTTCTGTCGGGGCTGCGCTCACGCAGCTTGGCTGCGATGACACGGTTCAGGGCGTTGAACAGGTCCGGGCGCTCCTTTTCCAAGCGTTGAAGTACGGCTTCAGGTACAGAAAGGACCTTGGACTGGCTGGTTACTTCAGCCTTGGTCGTGTGATCGTTTCCATCCAGGTAGTTGGCAAGGCCGATGAAGTCACCTGGCTGCACAGCGTCCTGTCTGCCGCTCGGTCGGTGCAGCATGATGCTGCCTTCGAGCATGATATAGACAGCCTTTTGATAGGGTCTCCCGGCTGAAACAGGGCGCTGCCAGGTGCGAATAGCTGGTATTCGGACGCAGAAACAAGCATCGAGAGTGTTTCAATTAAAACATCCCTGAATGAGCGGGTCCCGGACAGGCCCTGCTCAATGCTTAATTTTTCTGCGGTCTGTATCATTGCACTCATCTGGTATCTAAAGGAGCTTCAGTGTTCGATTGGATCTTTCTCCTGGTTACAGGAGCCATCGCCTACCATGCCCTGACTCATCGCAATGAAGATGGGGAGAACGATATAGGTCATATGCTGTTCGGCGCCATTGCATTGCTCTTTTTCTTTCGGGTTCTGCTCGTCGATATCCTCAGTCTGTTTTAGTGTTAACAGCCCCTAAAAGCGTGTACGCCCGTTGCTTCCGGTCTGCCTCGGGTATGTGCAGTAGACGTTCATGTTCGGGTAGCGCCAATTGCTGTTTCAGGTATTCGGCACGATCGGCAATGGTTGCCGGTTTCCGGGGCTGATTCCTGAGAAAGCGAGTCAGAAAACCTGGTCCTTCGCCGGTTTCGGGTGCGATTTCAAGGGCATGCAGGTAATCGTCCAATGCCGCTTCATGTTTGCCCATGCGATCTTTCAGGATGCCCCTGTTGGCAAAGGCCACGCCAATCAGCACAGGGTTTGATGAATCCAGCGGTTTGTCCTGTTCAAGTGCTATGGCTCTGTCCAGGGCTGTGAGTGCATTGCGATAATGCGATAATGCGCTAATGCATCCTCTCTGCCGGGTACCGGTTTCCGGTTTGCATGTATGGCTTCGGTTCCCAGTTGCATCAGGGACTGGGCCTTGCCCAGGAGCGCACCACTATGATTTGGGGATGTGCTCATGGCAGCTTCAAAACTGCTCAGGGCGTCTTGTAGTTGACCATCCTCCAGGTAACGGGCGCCAGCAGAGAGTGCCCTGGTTTCTGTTGTGGTGCTGCTCCAGTTCAGTTCATACAGGCTCCATGCAATCCAGCAGACAGTCATCAGAGCTGCCAGTTGCACAAATTTTCTATAGCGGCGTTCAGTCATCCCTTAATGCCCTAATAGTTGTCGGTGCAAAACTATCTTCATCTTCAGCACTTGCCTGTCGTCTGCGGTTAAAAAAATGGGGGGAGGGAGGCCTCCCCCAAAGCCACAGACAAACTGAAATCTACGTTAAGTGATTTCCGCATCATGTCACTGGTCCGGGTCAACTGGGCCGGTCGATATCCATCTGGATGTCGTCTATATCTTCATGCAGTGCATGAATCTCCTCTTCAGGCACAGTTGAAAGTTCCATCTTGTAGGCCAGGAACCACATCATGAATATACCCAGCACCCACCAGAGCAGTTGCCATGCCCAGATGGAGGGAATGCCGAACAGCCAGGTGGCCGCGTCCGCAGGGTCTCCGAATATCCAGTTCCCGATGACCGCTCCTGGGCCTATACCGAAGAAGAACCAGGTGATGGTGATGATCCAGGCAATGGGCACGAGTCCTTTTTTCGACGCTGAGAGCCCGGCGTGCTGGCGCAGGAAGTTGTGGAACGTCATGCGGTGCCTGTGCTCATCTGCGTTCTGTGTGACTGCAGAGACCAGAATGGCCAGGCCCAGGTTGAGAAATATTCCCCAGCCAGCCGAGTGGATAGTCATGGGCCAACGACCCCATGGCATGTACTGGGCGCCAATATTCTCGGTGAGGGTTACCGCGATGAGCCCGGCGATCAGTGCGGGCCACATCTGGAAACCGTAGGCCACGGCCAGTCCGCCCAGGAGTACAAGAGCGTCATTCGACGCCGTGGCGAAGACCAGGGCCGTCAGGACAATTGCGACCACGCCAAGGCGCCCGAAGAACTTCTGCTGGATATGGGAGGCATTGGGAATGATGAAGCGCTTTATCAGGTCACGTGTCAGCATGCCGCCGGCGGTGGACATGTAGGCTGCGCCGGTGGACTGCATGGCGGCCAGTGCACAGACCGCGAGAATGCCCACCAGCCAGGGCGCGAGGTCGGACATCAGGTAGACGAGTTGCGGAACCAGCATGTCCGGATTGCTTGGGCTGTGGAGCAGGTCGTCAGCGCCGATCTTCTGCAGGACTTCCACCATCACCGGGTTGACCAGCTCCGGATGGGCCGCCATGAAGGCGCTGTCGGCACCCAGGAAATGCGCCCCTATGCCCTGCAGTGCGGCAAAGACCATCAGGATAAAGCCGATGCCTGCCGATGAGGCCCAAACCTGCTGAGGTGCGAAGGGCTCAGGGCTCTTGTTGCCAAAGGCCCACATCGAGAAGGCAGGGGCGGACTGAATGCCCATGAGAGCAAACATGTACGTGAGAATCATGATCCCTGTCCAGGCGCCACCTACAGGCGCCGAGTCGGTGCCGAGCCCTGCGCCATACTGGATCATGCCCGGAATGGCGACATAGGCGCTGTAGCCGTCAGGTGTTGTTTCTCCGAAAGCAGCCTTGCCTGTTTCGAGGTCGATGGCGGTGAGCGCGGCCAGTCCCTGGGTGAACTGGCCGAAACCTTCTATCGCGTTAATGGCAATGATGCCGATGATCATGATTCCGCCAGAGAGAAGAATGGCCTGGGCAGAGTCAACATAGGCCACGGCCCGCAATCCTCCAGAGGCGACGTAGATGATGACCACGACGGAGAGTAGCCACATGCCGGCCTCGACCTCCAGCAGCCCATCCGTCAGCACATTGAACAGGAATCCCGACGCACGCAGCTGGATGCCCAGGTAGGGTATGGAGAAGACTAGTGCCACCAGTACCACCAAAAGACGGACGGTATCGGATTTGAAATAGTAGGCCATCATCTCGCCAGGGGTGATAAACCCGAAACGCTTCCCCAGCATCCACTGGCGCTTGAGAAACATGACCCCGGTAAAAGGTATGGCGATGGCATAGAAAGAGGCGTAGGCGTACTGGAATCCGTCCCGGTAGATCAGCTCCGGGTGTCCCATGAAGGTCCAGCCTGAGAACGATGTGGCCGTGGCGGCCAGGATGAAGACCCAGAGAGAGATCTGGCGTCCGGCCACGAAATAGTCGCTGGCGGTCCTGGCAGTCAGGGCACCCTTGATGCCCCAGAAGCAGTAGGCCCAGTAGAGTGCTACGAAGACAAACAACCAGATAATCTTGGCGTCGACTTCCATTTATCGCATCCTCATGTTCGTGACTGTTTTTCAGATTTTCACTGGTGGAAAAACTAAAACCGTAATCCGGTTGTGATGCGAAAAGTATGCCGATTCGGCACTCTTCAGCGTTCAATGGATTAGCTGCCAATAGAGTGCTATGTGTTACTTTTTTACTGTTACCTGATGCCGGGAAGTGTGTATAAAGGTAACGCTTCTCTTGATGGTGGGTGGTGGTTGCGTATTGCGGGTAAATCACGTGAAATAACGGCTTTTGCGGCTTTTGCGGCTTTTGCGGCTTTTGCGGCTTTTGCGGCTTTTGCGGCTTTTGCGGCTTTTGCGGCTGGCCGGGGATGGTGTTGATGAAATTTGTAAAACTGCTTCACGAGGGACTGGTTGCCCTGTTCATTTTGATCAACGGTATGATGCTGCACCTTTTCCTGCTCCACTTTCCCTATGGGCTGGAGCCGTTTTTCATCAGCCTGGTCAACTGGAACAAGCTCAGTCCCCAGATCGGCTACGTGGTGACGATTACCCTGATGGTGATGGTTGTGGTGGTGGCATTGGTCTGGCGGCTGGGTACGGAATGGAAAAACCGCATCCTCTACATGCGCATGAATTACCCTCATCCGGCGTTCAATGCATTTCTGACCAACCGCAGGCAGCCGTTTGAAACCAGTGCCCTGGTGCAGGCGTTTCCCAAGGTCAAGGATTCAGGGTTCAACCCCCAGGTGCAGATCGAGACCTGGAACGCTTTGCATAAACAGCATGCCGACATGCCGGTGGTCATGAATACACGCATTCACTGGCACATATTGCGGGATCTCTACCTGTTGGCCCTGGTTTTTCTGGGGGTGTTCCTGGTTGGCTGGGTGGTGAACTTTAGAGTGCCTTTCCAGATCGTCAGTGCCTACCTGTTCCTCTTCGGGGCGCAGTTTCTCTTCCTGCTGCTGATGGCGCGCAAGGTGGGATACCGGTTGGTGGACAATGTCCTTGGCGTGGCGCTCGGTATGGACGATAGCAAGCAGAAGGACAAGAAGCGCTAGTTCAGTCGCTTCAGGTCATTGTGTTTGGTGATCAGGCTGAGAACTGATGGTTATTGTAGGAGCGAACTTGTTCGCGAACAGCATTTGGATATTATCGAGCGCTCATCACGAACAAGTTCGCTCCTACAGGGTTACATCAATGTACAGCACTACAAAATGATGATGAGATACGCTTCTTTTCAGCTGATGACCGTCAGGTCCTTCAGGGTCGGGGAGCGCTTGCCCTGGTGGTAGACTGCCTGGGCCAGGAAGAGCTCTCCGGCGGCAACGGCATCGGTAAGGGCATTGTGGGCCGGGTAGCGGGGCAAGCCGTAACGGTCCCTGGCGTTGGCAAGACGCAGATCCCCCCGTTTAATCGACTCGTTCCGGCTTCTGAACTGCCGAACCTCAAGGGCCAGTGTATCCACTACCGGGCTGATAAAGGGGTAGCCGTAAATACGCTTGCAGGCGTTGCTGAGAAAGTTGTACTCGATAGCGGCGTGATGGGCCAGCATCGCTTTGCCGGCCAGCGCATCGAGCAGGATGGGCAGGGCCTCCTTAATGCCCATGGCTTCCGAGGCCTGGTCGTCCAAAATGCCATGCACCACTGCCGATGACTCGGGTATTGCCCCGGTCGGCTTGGTCAGCAGGTGGGTGGCATCACCCAGGTAGATGCTCTGGCCCCGTATGGTGGTGTAGCCGACGCTGAGAATCTCGTCCCGTTTCTGGTCCAGGCCGGTTGTTTCGAAGTCCAGGGCAAGATAGTCCACCTGTTTCCAGTCTGCATCCATCGGCGGGAAGGGAACCTCGTAGTAGTCCCGCAACGGGCCTTCAGGCTTCTTGCGCAGGTACCAGTTGCGCCGCTCCTCCAGGTTGAACAGGTATTTCCAGAAGGACATTATCTTTGGTACCGCTGGCTCAGGACATTCTGCATGGTGCGAACAACCGAGAAGGCGTCTTTCAGATGGCTGCGTTCGAAGTGAGACAGTTCATCAGGTGACATGAAGTTGTCTGCTCTTTCCCCCTTTTTGATCAATCGGGCCTGGTGCTGAATGCGCAGATCGCTGATGAACTCCAGGGCATCCCTGAGATCGGTTGCACCATCGGCAGAGACCTCGCCCCCCTCTGCGACCACCTCCAGGCGATCCAGGGTATTGACCGCCTCGCTGCCGGCAGCCAGGGTGTAGACTCGGGTCAGGTCGACGATGGGCACGATCCCCGTATGCTTCATGTCGAAAGTCTGGTCGTGATCGCCCCCTCGAATCAGTACGAAGTTGCGGAAAAAACCCAGCGGTGGCTGGTGGGATAGGGCGTTGCCCGCCATGTGCGCAAGGAACAGGCGGTTGCCCCGGGTCCTGTTCAGCATGTGGCTGCGCAGTTCCCTGAATAGTGACATCTCTCCACCCACGCAGCGCATATCTAAGAACACGCAGACCAGCATCAGCGCTTTCGGCTCTGGCTGGTCGATCCACTTGTTGAAGTACTGCTTCCAGGTTTTCAGTGGCTGGCGCCACTGGTCGGTGATGGCCATCATTTCGCCAGGACAGTAGACGTACCCGCAGGCGTTCAATCCGTCACAGACGAACTGGGCTAGCGCCTTGAAGTAGTTGCCATGGAGGTCGGGGTCATACCCGTCATCCATCACCAGGCAATTGTCCTGGTCTGAGCGGGCGGTCTGTTCGTTGCGTGCCTGGGAGCCGGCGGCCACCCAGGCATAGGGTACCGGTGGCGGTCCGAGTTTCTCCTCGGCCAGCTGCAACAGGCGGGTGGTGATGGCGTCGGTAACCGAGGTGATGACATGGCCTGCGCTGTCGGCGGTGGCTTCGGCTGCCGCGAGATTGACCAGCAGGTCAGGGATCTTGGCGGCGACCTCTTTCATGCGCTCGATGTCACGCTGCTTGTATATATCCCCAACCAGGTAGACTGCAGAGGTGGTCTGGTGCTTGGTCAGGTCGGTGGCGGTCAGCATGTTGGTGACCTTGCCGTTTTTGACCACTGGCAGGTGATGAATGTTGTGTCGGGCCATGTAGAGCTGGGCGGCGAAGGCGTAGTCGTCCTCCTCAACCGTCGAGGGGTCCCGGGTCATGATCTCTTCTGCCGGGGTGTTGTAATCGAGTCCCTCTGCGACGACGCGCCGGCACAGGTCGCGGTCAGTGACAATGCCAAGCAATTTGTCACCTTCGGTGATCAGTATGGATGAGACCCGCTCTTCGCTCATGGCCGCCGCCGTCTCCTGGATAGTGGTAGTAGGCGGCATGCCGATCGGGCGCCGGCGGCTGAGCAGGTCCTTGACCGGTGTGGTCATCAGGTTGAGCTGACTGTTGGACTCCTTGGCGCTCTGGCTGATGGCGTCCCTGAGGCGATCGCCACCGACGGGGCCGAAGAAATAGGCGAGCTGGGTATGTTGATTGCACAGCTTATCCACCTCGGCAGCAGGAAGCTGGTAGATCAGGGTGTCCTCTATGGCGGTGCCGTGAAGCTCGGAGATGTTGGCCAGGCTCGATGTCCGGTAGCCCAGCACATCCCCTTCGCCAAGGCGTGCTATCAGTTCGTCATCGCTGGCAAGTTCAACGGCACCGGTGCGTACGATGTAGAGAAAGCTGTCGAGGCTGCCGCTGTCCGGGATGGCGCTGTCACGCCGGTAATAGCGCATCTGTAGTTTTTCCGGTAGCGCGGACAGTGCGGATTCACTCAGTTGATCAAACGGGTGGTGGCTCGCCAGAAAGTCCCGTATCTCAAGTAGTTCAATCTCCATGCGATCTCCCTGGGAGGTGCCTTCTTACATTGTAGCGGCGTTAGCTTGAGGTCTTGAAATAAAGGACCCCGCACTGGGCGGGGTCCATTCTAACTCACATCAGGTGATGTGATCAGTGGTCGGTGGCAGAGCCGGAAACTTTCGGTACGCGGATGTCCTCAACCAGGTGCTGGATGTGCTCCGGAGGCGGTGCAGTCATCTTGGATACGATGATCGCGGATGCGAAGTTGATCATCGCGCCCACAGCACCGAACGCCTCGGGTGCAATACCCAGGAAGTGGTTGGCAGTGGTGTTCGCCGCCATGGCGGTACCCGGAATGAAGAACCAGCCCTTGAACCAGAAAATGTAGAGCAGGGTGGAATCCAGACCGGCCAGCATGCCGACCACGGCACCGGTGTTGTTGATGTTCTTGTTGAAGATACCCATCATCAACGCCGGGAAGATCGAGGATGCAGCAAGGCCGAACGCCAGTGCCACCACCTGTGCGGCGAAGCCTGGTGGATTCAGGCCGAGATAGCCGGCCACCATGATCGCGCCTGCCATGGCAAGTCGGGCTGCCAACAGCTCGTTCTTCTCCGAAATGCTCGGCATGAAGATGCCCTTCAACAAGTCATGAGAGATTGCCGTCGAGATGGCCAGCAACAGGCCTGCCGCGGTGGACAGTGCTGCGGCCAGACCACCTGCCGCCACCAGGGCGATAACCCAGTTGGGCAGCTTGGCAATTTCCGGATTGGCCAGAACCATGATGTCGCGGTCGACCTTCAGCTCGTTGTCGCCACCTTTGCGGTACTGGATGCGGCCGTCGTTGTTCATGTCTTCGAACTTGAGCAGACCGGTGGTCTCCCAGTTCTTGAACCACTGGGGACGGGCTTCGTACTGCAGGGCGCCGTCAGCAGCTGCAACCGGGCCGGGCTGTACGGTCTTGGCCAGGTTGTAGAAGGCCATGGAACCTACCGCGGGAGCGGTGGTGTACAGAATGCCGATGAACACCAGTGCCCAACCTGCGGATGCACGCGCATCACGTACCTTGGGTACGGTGAAGAAGCGGATGATCACGTGGGGCAGGCCCGCGGTACCGATCATCAGCGAGAAGGTGTAGAGCACCATGTTGAGGGTGCCGCCTTTCTGCGCCGTGTACTGGGCGAAGCCGAGTTCCACCAGTGTCGCATCAAGCTTCTGCAGGAGCGGTGTGCCATCTTCCAGGCTGCCCCACAGGCCGAGTTGCGGAATGGGGTTGCCGGTCAGGTTCAGGGAGATGAAGATGGCCGGTACGGTGTAGGCGAAGATCAGTACGCAGTACTGGGCGATCTGGGTATAGGTGATACCCTTCATGCCGCCGAGTACGGCGTAGATGAATACGATCGCCATGCCGGTGAACAGGCCGGTTTCGAACTCAGTCTCAAGGAAGCGGGAGAAGGCCACGCCGATACCCTTCATCTGGCCGATTACATAAGTAATGGAGGCTACGATGAGGCAGATTACCGCAACGATACGGGCAGTCTGGGAGTAGTAGCGGTCACCGATGAACTCGGGCACGGTAAATTTACCGAACTTACGCAGGTAAGGTGCCAGCAGCATGGCCAGCAGCACGTAGCCACCGGTCCAGCCCATCAGGAAGATGGAGGCGTCGTAGCCCTTGAAGGCGATGAGACCCGCCATGGAGATGAAGGATGCAGCGGACATCCAGTCGGCAGCGGTCGCCATACCGTTGGCAACCGGGTGTACACCGCGGCCCGCGGCGTAGAATTCGCCGGTGCTGGAGGCCTTGGCCCAGATCGCGATACCGATGTAGAGGGCGAAGGTAAAGCCCACGACAATATAAGTTAATGTTTGCAGATCCATGAAGAATTCCCCTTATCAGTCTTCGTGAACGTCAAACTCGCGATCGAGCTTGTTCATCTGGGCTGCGTAGATAAAGATCTGCACAATGAATACGAGCATGGCACCCTGCTGGGCAAACCAGAAACCGAGGTCGGCGCCGCCGACCGCAATTCCCGAGAATACCGGGCGCAGTATGATGCCGCAGAAGTAGGACACGAATGCCCATGCTACGAGGTGAATCGATACCAGTCGGATGTTGGCCTTCCAATAGGCCTGGCCCGACGTGTCTTGAGGTGAGCTCATGAAACAGTCCTCCGGATTTATTTCGTTTGTTTATGGACGTCCAGGTTGATCGGCATCCGCTTGTTCCTCCCGGGTGAAGACTGCATACCTGGGTTTGGGGCCTCCTGCCTTGGGACAAGATGTAGGGCAGATCAACCCATGGTGCACTGCAATGGTCAGGCCATAAGTGTAACTAGTTGATTTTTTAAGGGTTGAATCCTGTTATTCACAGGCTCGAGGTGTATCGTGTTACCTTGGGTAACGTGGCGATGTTACCCAAGGAAGCGAAAACTGTTCCCATGAGCAGGTGTTTCCAGCTTTTAGGCGGAACCTTTCTTGGGGCGGGGCAGGCCAAAGCGCTGGCGTCTCTCCCAAAGAGCCTTGCGGCTGATTCCCAGGCGTTTGGCAAGTTCCGTTTCGGTCATCTTGTCCTGGTTTTCGAGGACGAATTGCCTGAAGTATTCCTCCAGGGAGAGTTCGCCCATTTCTCCGTTTTTTTGCGCGGGCTGGTTGTCGTTTGTCGTCTCTATGGCCAGCAGGTCGGGAGTGATGGTGTTGCTTTCACAAAGGATCACGGCCCGTTCCATGGTGTTTTCCAGCTCACGTACATTGCCCGGCCAGTTGTAGTGGGTAACCAGTTCCATGGCTTCAGGGCTCAGGGTGACAGGTGGACGGTTGAATTTTGTGCGCGCCTTGTCCAGAAGCACCTTGGCCAACTCGATGATATCGTCACCGCGTTCACGCAGGGGAGGGAGGTTGAGCTCCACGACCCGGAGTCGGAAGTAGAGATCGCTGCGGAAACTGCGCTCCTGGACACGCTGTTTGAGATCCCGGTGTGTGGCCGCTATCAGCCTGACGTCAACGTTGCGGGACTGCTCGGAACCTACCCGGCGGATCTCGCCATTTTGCAGCACACGCAGCAGCCTTGCCTGGGCGGCTACCGGCAGTTCGCCGATCTCGTCCAGGAACAGGGTGCCACCGTCGGCGGCTTCCACGAGGCCGGTTCTGGCCGTATCGGCGCCGGTGAATGCCCCCTTTTCATGTCCGAAAAGTTCAGATTCGATCAGGGTCTCGGGGATGGCGGCGCAGTTTACCGTGATGATGGGGGATTCGTTGCGCAGGCTCTGTTCGTGCAGGGCGCGGGCAACCAGCTCTTTACCTGTACCGGATTCACCCAGAATGAGGACAGTTGTGTCGGTAGGTGCGACTTTCTTGATGCGGCGACACACCTCCTGCATTTCTCCGCAGCTTCCGATCATGCCGTCGACGGGGTACTCCTTGTCGAGTTCCGATTTCAGCGCCTCGTTCTGGCGTTCCATCTTCCCCTGTTTGAGCGTCCGCAGGACCAGCATCAGCAGTTCATCGTGATCGAAGGGTTTTGCAATGTAGTCCACCGCGCCCTTTTTCATTGAGTCCACGGCGGAGCGTACGCTGGCGTAGCTGGTCATGATCAACACCGGCACACTGGGTGCCTTATCAATGATCTCGGTACCAGCCAGTCCCGGCAATCTGACGTCGCTGAGAATAAGGCTGAAGTTTTCGAGGTCATAGGCCGACTCCGCCTCTTCCACGGACCCCGCTTCGGCTACCTGGTAACCCTTGCGTTCCAAAAGGCGTTTGACCGCGGTGCGGATGACTTCTTCATCCTCTATGATCAAGATCTTATTCATTGGTCTGCTGATCCGAATGTTGGGGTAACTTGATGACCACCCGTGTCCCTATGCCGGGGACGGAATCTATATCGATCTGGCCGCTATGCTCCTGGATGATCTTGTAGACCATGGGCAGTCCGAGACCGGTGCCTTCTCCGGGGGCCTTGGTTGTGAAGAAGGGTTCGAAAACCTCTTCCAGGGCCTCTTCGGGGATGCCGGCGCCCTGGTCCATCACTTCGAGTTGTATCTGTCCCTCTTCAGCGAAGGCGAAGATCTCCACCCTGTCCCCGATGCCCGAGGCGTCGCAGGCGTTGGTCAGCAGGTTGACCATGACCTGGGAGAGTCTTTGACGATCACCCACCAGTTTGATGTCTGTCGGACAACTGTTGCCACAGGAGACCTGCTTCCCCGAACGGGTCAGCGCAACCAGTTGGATCGCCTCTTCGATGATGTCATTGAGTACGAAGGTCTCATAGTCGCCGCCGACGCTGCCGCTGCGGCTGAAACTCATCAGGGACTGGACAATGCTGCTGATGCGGCGTGTCTGCTGAAGAATGGACTCGATACTGTCGCTGACGATGGCCGGGTCGTTCTCCTCCCGGAGGTTCTGGGCAAGTGATGCAATGCCGGTGACCGGGTTGCCGATTTCATGGGCAACCCCTGCGGCGAGGCGTCCTACCGAAGCGAGTCGGTCGCTGTGGGCCAGTTCTGCTTCCAGTGTTTCCAGGTCGGTCAGGTCTTCCAGGAGCATTACCAGGCCTGCACGCTCGCCAGGGCCGTGACGGGTCAGGTCGGGATCGGGAATGCTGGCCTTGTGCAGGTTGTACCAGCGTGTACGGCCTGTCAGCAGAATCTCCATGTGATGGATGTGCTCGTCTATGGCCAGGGCGAATCCGGCCAGCAATTCGTTCCACGGCTCTGGCAGATTGTTCAGCTTGCGCCCCATCACCTCTTTGCTGGGCACACCGGTCATCAGTTCCATGGCCAGGTTCCAGATGACCACGGTATGATCGGGCGCTACGGCGCAGACACCCAGTGGCAGATCCAGCAGGATCTGGCGTTGATAGCGGCGCAGGGTGTCCAGGTCGGCGTTGACCCCGCGCAGCCGGCTGCGGGACTCTTCGAGCCTCTCCTCCATGTAGCGAATGGAGTCGGCAACGGCGGTTTTTGCCTCGCTGTCCATCTGCAACTGCTGGCTGATGATCATGTGCGCCATGTGAGGGCCAACCAGGCCGGAGAGGTTGCGTTCGATTCGTTCCCTCAGGCGCTTGAGCTCCCGGGGGCGGGTCTCATTCTCATTCAGGTCCAGGTCCAGGTCCAGGTCCTGCAGGGCCTGTTTCACCTCTTGCCGGGCGGCCTCTTTACCCAGGAGTCCTGCAAGGCCTTCTGAAAACTGTGCGGGGGAGCCGGCAGTAACAACACCGCCCAGAGGCACCGGCATAGTGGCATCGCTGCGGCAGGCCAAGGCTGCCTCTTTCTCTTCAAGTGACTGCCGGGTGTAGATCGACACCAGGATAAAGAGGGTCGTATTGATAGAGAGTGAACAGAACGTGGAGAACTGCCAGTGATCCAGTCCTGATGCCTGCTGCAGGGCTGCGATGTCGAAGGCGGTTTCGATCAGTCCGGAGTTTTCCAGCAGGGGTATCAGCAGGGTGATGGACCAGGCCGTGATACCGCCAAGAAGACCGGTGATGAATCCCAGGCGCGTAGCACGACGCCAGTAGAGCACGCCTATGATGCCCGGCAGAAACTGGGCAACCGCCACGAACGAGATGAGACCGAGCTGAACCAGTCCCTGGTTGTGTTCCAGGAGTTCATAGAAGATGAAACCGGCAAAAATGATGATACCGATGAGCAGTCGTCGTCCCCAAAGCAGCCAGCGGTAGATATCCACCTTGGGGTCCGGATAACTTGTCGGCAGCAGCAGGTGGTTCAGGCACATGGAGGAGAGTGCCTGGGTTGAGACGATCACCATTGCGCTGGCCGCCGATACGCCGCCGATGAAGGCCAGCATGGGCATCCAGTCAGGCCCCCTGGCCAGGGTTATTCCCAGCACGTAGTAGTCTGCGTCCATATCCAGCTGCAGGTAATTTCCCGCCCACAGGATGGGTGGGATGGCCAGGTTGAGAAGCAGCAGCAAAAGGGGGAAGGCCCAGCTGGCCACGCTCAGGGATTTGAACGAGTTGTTCTCGGTGAAGGTCATGTGGAACTGGCGCGGCAGCAGGAAAGCCGCGCAGAACGACAGGAACAGCAGGGTAACCCAGGGGCCCTCACGCACCGGCTCGTATAGCGCCCTGGTGGCTTCCGGGTTTTTGTTCAACCACAGGGCCAGTTCCCCAGGTCCGGAGAAGACGCCGAACAGGGCAAGTCCGCCTACCAGCAACAGTGCAATCACCTTGACCAGGGATTCAAAGGCGATGGCGGCGACCAGTCCCCGGTGTTTCTCTCTTGGCGAGATGTGGCGTGCGCCAAAGAGGATGGAGAAGAGTGTTAGCAGTGCACAGAACCCCAGGGCCAGTGAGCTGGGGGCGGTTTCCGTGGTCAGTACCTGAATTGATGAGGTAACTGCCCGAATCTGCAGTGCGATGTAAGGGAGTGAGCCCACCAGCATGAAAATTGTGACCAGGACCCCTGCAAACTGGCTGCGGAATCGAAAGGCCAGCAGGTCTGCCAGCGAGGTCAACTGGTAGTCCCAGGTGAGGCGGAGTATCGGTCGCAGCAGGAACGGGCTGAACAGAAAGGCTATGGTGACACCCAGGTAGACGGTAAGGAACTGGTAACCCTCACGCTCGGCAAAACCGACGCTGCCGTAATAGCTCCAGGATGTTGCATAGACGCCCAGCGACAGGACGTAGACCAGGGGGTTGGCTGTCCAGCGCTCGGATATCATGCCGCTGTCCGTAACATAGGCTACGAAGAAGAGGATGATCAGGTAGAAGATGCTGGCCCCGAACAGGACCTCCAGTTCATAAGTCATGATGACTGTGTCGGGCGCTGAGCCATGCCCCAATCAGGATGATGAACAGCCACAGGAGATAGGGCAGAAACCATGGGCTGGTGTTCGATGCCCACCAGATGGTGAGCGGCAAGGCGAAACGAAACAGCGCAAGCAGCACCAGCAACAGCATGCTCTCTCTCTCTGATGTGAGGGATCGGGACGATTGATCATCGGCCTAGGGTAACAACTGTTACCAAATGTAACAATACTGCCTGTCCTTGCCCTGATTGAAATCAGTTTCCGGTCAGAGATTAAAAAAGAGTTCTGGCGGTATCCGTCATAGTGCGTAATATTTCCCTAAAGCGTGGTGAACTGCCTGTTTACCATTGGAGAAGAACAATAAGGGCTGCTGTTGCGGTCTGCATGGGGGCATGCTCCCGGATATAGGCAAAGGAGTAACGGATGAATCCGGAGAAAGTGGTTTTCGGCTTTTTTATTGTTTTGGCCCTGACCCTCAATTTTGGTTTTTTTGTAGGGGAGATCGATAATCCCGATCATCACCACGTCTACGAGTTGTTTGCGGTGATCGTGGTCAACCTGATCGCAACCATACTGAAATTCGGCGACCGCACCCAGATGGGGGCCGTGTTGCTGGCGACCAGCCTGGTGGCGCTGTTGCAACTCTTTGCAGCCGCCCTGGTCTGGGGATTCGTCGAGCATGTCACGGGCAGTGGGCTGACCCCCGTGGCCACGGCAAGTATCGTCTCCCTCTCTGGTGGTGCGATGCTGGCCAACGTGGTTTCGGTGGTGTTACTGGTCATCGAGACGGTGATGCTGCGTCGGTGATGCCGGCTGATGGATAATATCGTTTTCATTGTCATGCAGCGCATGCGCCGCCCGGTGCTGACCCTGGTGCTCACCTACGCGGTGGCTGTACTGGGGCTGGTGCTGATTCCGGGGCAGGATGCCCAGGGAAACCCGTGGCACATGGATTTCTTCCATGCCTTCTACTTTGTCAGTTTCATGGCCACGACCATCGGGTTTGGCGAGATCCCCTACGAATTTACCGACGGCCAGCGCTTGTGGGTGACTTTTTTACTCTACGCAACGGTGGTTGTGTGGATCTACGCCATCGGTACCCTGCTGGCCCTGGTGCAGGACAAGGGTTTCCAGCAGGCGATGGTGGAGCGACGATTTGCACGTCGTATCAAGCATCTGTGCGAGCCCTTTTTTCTGGTCTGCGGCTACGGTGAAACGGGCAGCGCGCTGGTACGCGCATTGACCGAACGGAATCAGCACGTAGTGGCCATCGATATAGATCCTGAAAGGATCAGCATCCTGAGGCTGGAAAATCTGCGCCAGTACGTACCGGCTCTGCATGGGGATGCCAGTCGCCCTGTTCACTTGTTGGAAGCCGGATTGGAGCATCCGCTTTGTGAAGGCGTTGTGGCACTGACCAATCACAACGAGGTCAATCTGAAAATTGCCCTGACCAGCAAGTTGCTGCATCCCGATATCAAGGTGATCTGCCGTGCGGATTCCCACGATATCGAAGCCAACATGAATTCCTTCGGCACCGACTATATCGTCGATCCCTACGACGCTTTCGCCAATCACCTTGCGACTGCCATGCAGGCCCCCGGCCTCTATACGTTGCATGAGTGGCTTGCCGGGTTTGAGCATCAGGTCTTGAGTGAACCGATCTATCCGCCCACCAAGGGGCTGTGGATCATTTGCGGCTACGGTCGATTTGGTCGTGCGGTATATCGACGTCTCAAGGCGGAAGGGATCGACCCGGTGGTGATCGAGGCGGCGCCGGAAAACACCGGGATGCCCGAGGAGGGGTGTGTCATCGGGCGGGGTACCGAGGCGGATACCCTGGAAGAGGCGGGTGTGACGCGAGCGGTCGGCCTGGTCGCAGGAACCGACAACGATACGAACAACCTGTCGATCATCATGACGGCCAGGGAGCTCAACCCGGACCTCTTTTTTATCGCCCGTCAGACTCATCATGAGAATCAGAGTATATTCGATGCGGTGAACGCCGGTATCGTGATGCATCCGAGCTCTATCATCGCCAACAAGGTGCGGGTGCTGCTGGGTACGCCGATGCTTTATGAATTCATGGGGCTTGCGATGTACGAGGATGACGGCTGGGCCTGCGAGCTGGTGAGTCGGGTAGGCGCCCTGGTTCACGAGCGGGTACCCGAGGTGTGGGAGGTGGAATTGACCCGGGATACGGCAAGTGCTCTGCTGGAGGCAGGCGAGAGCGGTCACGAAATCAACATAGGGCACATGATTGCCGACCCGAGGGACAGGGAAAAGACGCTTCCCTGTATTCCGCTGCTGCTGCAGCAGTACAATAAACGTTACATGGTGCCGAGCGAGGAGATGTCCATAGGCGAGGGTGACAAGCTGCTGTTCTGCGGGCGCAGTTCTGCCAGAAGCAGTATGGAGTGGGCGCTGAAGAATGAGAATGCGTTGAGCTACATACTTACCGGGGAGACCAAGCCCCAGGGTTGGGTTTGGGGATTTTTCCATAGAATGGGCTCAACAACGGATAAGGTCTCCGAGTGATAATCGCGGTTTGTTAACACGATGCGGAAGGCATTCTATTGATGTTGGATAACCTGCAAAACACCCTCTCCGGCATACTGCTGAGTCTGTCGCCCATTGATTTGGCGTTAGTTGTCATCAATGGTTTATTGCTGATCTTCTCGCGAGCGATCGTCAGTCGTTTTTCCCATGTTGAAGGTGACGGCCTGGGCAAGCGACTGCATATATTTCGAGCCATCAACTTGCTGATTCTGCTGTTCGTGGTCTTTATCAATCTGCGCCACCTGGCTGACCACTCCTGGGCCAGCAAGGGGTTGATGAGTCTGCTGGTGATTTACCTGGGTTATCTCTTTTTTCATATCTCCGATTACCTGGTGAAGAAACGCTTCGGTCGCGAGCGCGAGGTAAATGGTGGCAGTGTTATTGCTGAGACATATAACTCCAGGTTGTTGAGCCTGCTCAGCGCAGTCTTTATCTTCACCGTATCATTGGTTGCTATTGTCAGAATTCTGGGCTTTGACAGCCTGTTGGAGGCCGGCGGTGTAATCGGTTTTATCGGTGTATTCCTTGCGCTGACCCAGAGTTCCTGGGCTCCTGACATCATTAGTGGCCTGATCATTCTCAACAGCCGGTTGCTGGAAGAGGGTGACGTGATCGAATTCAGTGATGGAGGAAGCGTGATCGGTATGGTGTTCAAAACCCAGGTCTTTCATACAGAGATACTGAACCTTGTGAACAACCATCGCATCATGCTTCAGAACTCGAAGCTGCGTCAGCAGACGCTGCATAATCGTTCGAAGTTTGCCTCCGCCAAGGGCTTGCGGGAGATGCTGCAGTTCAAGATCGGCTATGACGTGCCGGAAGAGGATGTACGGGAGCTGTTCGAAACTGCTTTTCAGGGGGCGATAGAAGATGCCGATATCGCAGTCGAGGCGCATCCCGGGATTGAGGTGCGGGCGGTGGATGCCGGGGACTTTGCCGTGCTCTGGTCGGTTTTCTACTACACCAAGGATGTGAGGCACCTGCTGCGGACACGGCAACAGCTGCTTGGACTGATCCTGAAGCAGTCGTCAGAGAAGGGTGTCAGCCTCGCAACACCCATGCTTCAGCAATTCGATGCACCAGCGCCGGTCATGCAGAAGTCATCCGCGTGAGATTTATGTTGCAATGCAAAAATGTTATGTTGCCATGAACAAGGGCGTTCCTGTGCGCACTTGATGGTGTTGCGCTATCTATCGCATTCAGACGCGTAATAAACGAGATATTCAATTCTGACTTGGAGATCGACCGATGCACAGTCTGCTTGAGAAGTTGCACAAGGATCATATCAACCTGGACCAGGTATTGACCCTCCTGAGTAGCCAACTCGACCATTTCTATGCAGGGAGGGAGTCAAACTTCGATCTCAAAATCGAACTGATGGAGTATCTCGAAGCCTATGCTGACCAAGGGCATGATCCCCTGGAGAACCGGATATTCAATGTGGCGAAACGGCGCATGGGGGAGCAGCGGGAGCTGTTGGAGCGACTGCAGTCTCAGCATGAGGGGCTCGAGCAGTTGACCAAGCAGTTCAGGCAGTCACTCGAGAATATACTCCAGGGCGGGGTGATGACCCGTGAGGAGCTGGAGGTGCAGGGAAGGGAATATATCGCCCTGCAGCGTCAGCATCTTGATCTCGAAGAGAGCGAGGTGTTTCCAGTGGTCGATCGGGTGATGACCGAAGAGGATTGGCGGGAAGTGATGGCCGATCTGCCCACCTATGACGATCCCGTTTTCGATGCGCCGGACAAGATCAGGTTCCACAATCTGTTCGAATACCTGAGCCAGGCCGAAGAGAGAGATGACGCCTGAACCGGGTCTGCGTATAAGCGTATATTTATTTAATTAACTTCCTGATTACACGAATAAAAACTTTATTTTTACCTGCTCAAACGGTATGGTGAAATGCACTGTCTGCACAGTGCTGACACAGATATAACAATAAGTCCGACCTACCGGCCAGAAGAATAAAAACCGGTCGAAGCAGGCTGTGCACATTTCACTATAAATAATCTCCACAGGAGGCAGGTTACTATGGCTCATATAGTCGTTTTGGGGGCAGGTACGGGTGGTTTGCCCTGTGCATATGAGCTTCGTGAATCCCTGGGCAGAGAGCACGAGGTTACCGTAATCAACGAAAGGGACTACTTCCAGTTCGTCCCCTCCAATCCCTGGGTGGCTGTGGGCTGGCGTGACCGCTCCAGTATTACTTTCGATATCCGTCCTCATGTCGAGCGCAAAGGGATCAACTTTATCGCCAAGCGTTGCGACAGGATTGATGCCGATAACAACAAGCTGGAGCTGGATGGCGGCGAGGTGGTCGAGTATGACTACTTGGTCATCGCAACAGGCCCGCGCCTGGCGTTTGAAGAGGTGGAAGGCGCCGGTCCCATTGCCGGCAACACCGAATCGATCTGTGCCGTGGATCACGCCCTGGATGCATACGAGTCTTACAAGAAGCTGTTGGAAGATCCGGGTCACGTGGTGATTGGGGCCATGCCCTTTGCCAGTTGCTTCGGCCCTGCTTACGAATTTGCCTTCATCATGGATTCCGATCTGCGTAAGCGCAAGATGCGGGACAGGGTGCCCATGACATTCGTGACCTCGGAGCCCTATATCGGCCATCTCGGCCTGGGCGGTGTGGGTGATTCCAAGGGCTTTCTGGAGTCCGATCTGCGTAACCACCACATCAACTGGATCACCAACGCCAAGGTGATCAAGGTGGAGTCCGGCAAGATGTTTGTTGAACAGTTCGACGACAGCGGGCACCTGATCAAGGAGCATGAGCTTGAGTTCAAGTACTCCATGATGCTGCCGGCGTTCAAAGGCGTTGATGCAGTGGCCAATGTCGAGGACTTATGCAACCCGCGCGGCTTCGTCTTCGTGGACAGCCATCAGCGCAACCCCACCTACCAGAACATCTACTCAGCCGGTGTCTGTATCGCTATTCCGCCGGTAGAGGCCACCGTGGTTCCCACCGGTGCGCCGAAGACCGGTTACATGATTGAATCCATGGTGACGGCCATTGTTCACAACATCACCGATGAGCTGAATGACCGCGACCTTTCCACCAATGCTACCTGGAATGCCATTTGCCTGGCGGACATGGGAGATACCGGTGCGGCCTTCGTGGCGCTGCCACAGATACCGCCCCGTAACGTGGCCTGGTTCAAGAAGGGCAAGTGGGTGCACATGGCGAAGATCGCTTTCGAGAAGTACTTTATCCGCAAGATGAAAAAGGGTACCACTGAGCCTATCTACGAGAAGTACATCCTCAAGATGCTGGGTATCGGCAAGCTCAAATAGATCGGCCTCGCAGCTTAAACAACTTCTCTTACCAGGCGGAATCCCACCCGGTAGTGGCTGTGGTCCGGAGGCAGCTGGTTGCGTGATGCGCTGCGCAGGGCGCCCGGCAGGTTGTACCAGGAGCCGCCACGCACGACCCGGGGGTGGTGGTTGGGTTGGTGACGTCTGCAGTGGCATCGCCCATTTCAAAGCCGGAATAGGTTTCATCGTAGAGGGATGCGCACCACTCCCAGACATTGCCGTGCATATCATGAAGTCCCCAGGGATTGGAGGGATAGCGGTCGACGGGTGTGGTTTTCTGGAGTGGCTCCGCTTTGGGACCGTTGCCATAACCGTAATGGCAGTTGTAGTTTGCCTGTTCGGGTGAAATCGTATCGCCGGTCCAGAAGGGTGTTTTGGTGCCTGCGCGACAGGCGTACTCCCACTCGGCCTCGGTGGGCAGCCTGATCACCCAGCCGGTCTGTTTCTGCAGCCATGCGCTGTATTGAATAGCGTCCCAGTAACTGACATGGATTGCCGGCCGGCTTCCGCGGCCCCATGATTCATCCGAGGGTTTCACCAAAGCCTCCTGGATGCAGTAGGCGTCAAACATATCGAAGGTCACCGGGGTCTTCAGCATTTCGAAAGCGGCGACAGTGACATCGTGGAGGTGTTCGGAGCTGAACCTGTCCTTTTCATCGGCTGGTGAACCCATGGCGAAATTGCCAACTGGTATGTGTACCCAGTCGCCTTCTGATATGCCGGGTTCCAACAGATGCTGGTTAGCCTGGGCTTCGGCAGCCTCACTGTCGGTTGCTCTTCCGCAGTAGCTGCAGAATCTTGCGTCAGGAGATAGCGGGTGTCCGCAATAGATACAACATTGATCTGTCTTGAGGGCGCAGCCGCAGTGGGAACGGAAGCCAGCATCCGGCTCTGCAATTGGCTGCCTGCAACTTGGGCAATTGGTGAGCGTATCAAGCAAGGTTCTGTCGTTGTCCGGGCTCTGATGGTGCTGTCAGCGGCATGCGTCAGTCTGTTTATACGGTCATAAAGGCCGCGGCCAGCCGGAACCTTATATGTTGTTTGGCGATAAAACAATCTCTTTAATAACAAAATTTTACTTTCGCTTGTATAAGGGTAGTTAAGTGTTACTTGGGGTTGCCACGTGTTACCTAACGGAACACATATTTCTCTTCAGGGTGGCCTTTACGGTAACGCTCTTCCTTGGGAAGGAAATAACCCTCTGAATTCAATAGAAGTAATTCATCTGGCATCGATTTTGCTGCAAACATTGGGTTGAGCGTTGTGTCTGTCAAACCGTTTGATTTTGCGGTTGAACAGGACCTTTCAAGCTTCGGTGAAGCCGGTCACCTCCGGTGGAGTCGCAACACAGGGAAGTTGGTCCATTTATCGCGGGCTGAGTCCGCGTGGCGGGAGGGTTTACAACCCAGATCGCCCCCAGGCCGGAGAGCCGGGTTCGGTTGTGTTGGTGGTGCATGCCGGTAGTACAGCTACCTAAACAGAAATGATCCACGCCACAAAGGGTGGATCGATAAAAACGGCATACATGCGTGAGTCATGATCGCATGGGATGCGTATTCGCAATAAGGGCATCAAGCCCGAATGGAGAGAGGAACTATCGAATGAGTGAAGATAAGTCCAAAACCAGTGAGCTTTCACGTCGCGGTTTTATCAAGGTAAGTGCTGCAGCCATGGCGGCTGCCAGTTCGCCCATGTTCTTTGTGGAGGACGCCTGGGCCAAGGATTTCCGCAACAACCCTGGTAATGCCAGCTCCGTGAAACTCGGTCGCTGACCGCCATGGAAGGCTGAAAGCCGAGTCGATTTTGGGGACTTGGATGTCCCAAAATCTTTCACGAGGTCGAAGACTCGCTTGTTCAACGTTCCCCAGACCGGCGCCTACGCCGATGAGGGATGAACACCATGAAGCCGCCGGCTCTGAAAGGCAACGGTGTCCTGGGCAAAAAGGTCGAGTACGTGACCGGTGATACCCAGACCAAGTCCGATGCGGCCCGCGCCTCCGCCAAGCGCATGATCGAGAAGGACGGTGTTCTGATGGTAACCGGTGCTTCTTTCTCTGGTGTGGCTATTGCCGTTCAGGGTCTGTGCCAGGAGATGGGTATCATCTTCATGGCCGGTCTGACCCACTCCAACGACACCACCGGCAAAGACAAGCGTCGTTACGGTTTCCGTCACTTCTTCAACACCGAGATGTCCGGCGCCGCGCTGGGTCCCGTGCTGGAGAAAGAGTTCGGCAATGACCGCGTCGCCTACCACCTGACTGCTGACTACACCTGGGGTTGGTCACAGGAGGGCTCAATCAAGAAGTACACCGAGGCACTCGGTTGGAAGACCAAGGCCGCCGTACGCACCCCGCTGGGCGCTGGTGACTTCTCACAGTACATCACCCCGGTACTGAAATCCGGCGCTGACGTACTGGTACTGAACCACTACGGCAAGGACATGGTGAACTCCCTGACCCAGGCCGTGCAGTTCGGTCTGCGCGACAAGCAGGTCAACGGCAAGGACTTCCAGATCGTGGTTCCGCTGTTCTCCCGCCTCATGGCCCAGGGTGCCAGCGAAAACATCAAGGGCATCTTCGGTTCCAGCAACTGGAACTGGTCACTGCAGGATGAAGGCTCCAAGGCTTTCGTCAAGTCCTTCGGCCAGGAGTACGGGTTCCCGCCCTCCCAGGCGGCCCACACCTGCTATGTTCAGACCATCCTGTATGCCGATGCCTGCGAACGCGTCGGTACTTTCGCTCCGCCCCAGGTGATCAAGGCACTGGAAGGCTTCAAGTTCGACGGCATGGGCAATGGTGCCACTGAATACCGTGCGGAAGACCACCAGTGCTTCAAGGATGTGCTCGTGGTGCGCGGTAACCAGAATCCAAGCTCCAAGTTCGACCTGCTGGAGGTTGTACAGGAAGTGCCGCGTGCACAGGTTGAGTATCCCGCCAATATGCTGGGTGGCGATCTCGGACCTTACGAGGTTTAATAGCGCTTGGCCTGCCTGAATTAATAGGCAGGTAACTGACAGGGACTGTCGGTCGCAAGGCCGGCAGTCCCTTTACCCTGTTTGTTCTCCATGCATGTTGTGTGACGGTGATGGACGCATTTCTTCTTCAGATTCTAAACGGGTTGGGCAAGGGCGGCGCTTATGCGCTGATCGCTCTCGGTCTGACGCTCGTATTCGGAACCCTCGGAGTCGTGAACTTCGCACATGGTGCGCTGTTCATGCTCGGGGCATTCTGTGCAGTTTCGCTGCAAAACATACTAACCATATCGAAAAAGGTGAAAGACGAAAGCATCACCTTTTTCGACGCCTACAAGGAGCAGCCTTACCTTGAGATCTGGTGGGGTGACTTCGGTACCTTTATCATCGATTGGTCGGTGCCCATATCGATATTACTGGCGATACCGATCATGCTGCTGGTGGGTATTGCCATGGAGCGTGGGCTGATCCGGCATTTCTACAAGCGCCCCCATGCGGAACAGGTCCTGGTGACCTTCGGCCTGGCCATCGTGCTGCAGGAGATCATTAAATCCATGTTCGGCGCCAATCCGATTCCCACGCCGGCGCCGGATATCGTTTCCGGCAGCGCCACCATTGGCGTAATGCTGGGATTGAGTGCAGACGTGGTCTACCCCTGGTGGCGACTCATCTACCTGCTCTTCTCGGGGGTTGTCATCTTTGCGGTCTTCGCCTTTCTCCAGTTCACCACCTTCGGTATGGTGGTTAGGGTCGGTATGCACGACCGGGAGACAGTGGGGCTGCTGGGAATCAATGTGGAGCGCCGCTTCACTGTCGTCTTCGGTATCGCCGCTGTGGTGGCGGGTCTTGCCGGGGTCATGTATGCGCCTATTCTACCGCCTGGCTACCACATAGGTATGGACTTCCTGGTGCTCTCTTCGTGGTTGTGGTTGTAGGTGGCATGGGTTCCCTGGGGGGGCGCTGTCGCCGCGGGTTTCCTGTTGGGCATTCTGCAATCCTTCGCCTCCATGAACGAGGTCAAGGCGATTCTTCCCGGTATCGACCAGATCATTATCTACCTAGTCGCCGTGGTTATCCTCCTGGTCAGGCCTCGTGGTCTGATGGGACGTAAAGGTGTGATGGAGGACTGATCATGAGCGTACAGTACAAACTCAATCAATGGTGGGTTCTCGCAATCTTCCTGCCCGGTGGCGTGGTGGAAGGCATTCGTCGTATCAGTGCCTTTGTCAGCAACATCGGCAGGAAAGAACCCAAGCCGGCTCACACGTTACCGTTACCGCCGGAGGAGTAAAGAGATGGGTGAGATTGTTTTAGATATCGATAGTGTCGATAAGACATTCGGCGGACTGCATGCCTTGGCGGACATCAACCTGAAGGTTGAAGAGGGTACGACCCACGCCATTATTGGACCCAACGGGGCCGCAAGTCGACGCTGCTCAATGTCTGCATTGGCCGTCTTGTGCCGGATACCGGCACGGTGACCTTCAATGGCATCACCCTTACGGGGATGGAGCCGTACGAGATCAACCATGCGGGCCTGGTGCGCGTGTTCCAGACGCCGGAGATCTTTCCTGAGTTGTCGCTGCTGCGTAATGTCATGGTGCCTGCCTTTGCCAAGCGCGATGGCGCCTTCAGCTTCAACGCCTTCAAGCGTCTCTCCCAGGAGAAGGAGATCATCGAGGAGGCGAAGCACGTGCTTGGAGACGTGGGCCTCATCGACCAGGCGGAGCACCATGCGGGCAATATCTCCCGCGGTGACAAGCGCCGCCTGGAGCTGGCCATGGCGCTGATCCAGCATCCGAAACTTCTGCTGCTGGATGAGCCGATGGCGGGCATGTCTCGGCATGACACCAACAGAACCATTGATCTCCTGAAGCGCATCAAGGAGCGCCGAATGACCAAGGTGATCATCGAGCATGATATACACGTGGTATTCAGTCTTGCCGACCGGATCAGTGTGCTGGCCCAGGGCCGGATCATCGCCGATGGCGAACCTGACGACATACGTGGTAACCCCAAGGTACAAGAGGCCTATCTCGGAGGAGTGGAACTATGACCAGACATGTACCTGCGGTACCCACAGTACAGCGTACCGGCTCTGATCCGGCGTTCTTCTCCTGTTGGGATATTCACTCTTACTATGGCGAAAGCTACATCGTGCAGGGTGTCAGTTTCTACATTCGCGAAGGCGAGGTCCTCGCGCTTCTCGGTCGAAACGGTGCGGGCAAGACCTCTACCCTGCGCTCCATTGCACGGGTGGACAGCCCCCAGGTCACCCATGGTGAGATCTGGCTGGATCACAAGCCCCTGCATAACATGAAGTCTCACGAGGCTGCCCAGAGCGGGGTGGGGCTGGCGCCGGAGGATCGGCGTATCATCGCCGGCATGACGGTGGAGGAGAATCTGATCTTCTCCCAGATTGCTCCACCCGTCGGCTGGACCATCGAGCGTATTTACGAGCATTTCCCCAGGCTGGCGGAACGCCGCGAACAGAAGGCCACCACGCTTTCGGGTGGTGAGCAGCAGATGCTGGCGGTGGCCCGTGCCCTGGCCAGGGACATCAAGTTGCTGTTGCTGAACGAGCCCTACGAGGGCCTAGCGCCGGTGATCGTGCACGAGATCGAGAAGATCGTCGACAGCATCAAGGAGCTGGGTATCACCACCATCATCGTGGAGCAGAACGCGGTGGCGGCGCTGCGTCTGGCAGATCGTGCCATTATCCTCGACATGGGTCCGGTGGTGTTCGATGGCTTTGCGCAGGAGGTATTGGACAATGCAGATCTGCGTCAGCAGTACCTGGCAATTTAAGTCCATACACGATCCATCGTGACAAAACAAAAAGCCCGGCATTACTGCCGGGCTTTTTGTTTCAGCCTGTCGCGACGGGAGGTGCTGATCAGCAGAGCAGCATCTCAAGCAGCGCTTTCTGGGAGTGGAGGCGGTTTTCCGCTTCATCCCACACCACGCTGTCGGGGCGGTCGATTACCGAGGCGCTCACCTCTTCGCCGCGATGAGCGGGGAGGCAGTGCATGAACAGGGCGTCATTGTTGGCCTGGGCCATGACGTCGTCGTTGACCTGGTAGATGGCGAAGGCCTTCTCGCGCTTGGCCTGCTCTTCCTCCTGGCCCATGCTGGCCCAGACATCGGTTACCACCAGGTCTGAACCGGCTGCCGCTTCCATCGGGTCACGGATGATCTGGCAGCGATCGCCAGCGGGATCCATGATCTCGGTAATGGGATCGTAGCCTTCGGGGCAGGCGATGTTGAGCTTGAAATCGAACTGCCTGGCCGCGTTGATGTAGGAGTTGCACATGTTGTTGCCATCTCCCACCCAGGTGACCGTCTTGCCCTTGATGTCGCCCCGGTGCTCAAAGTAGGTCTGCATGTCGGCGATCAGCTGGCAGGGGTGCAGCAGGTCGGTCAGGGCATTGATCACGGGAACCCGGGAGTTGGCGGCGAACAGATCCACCTTCTCGTGTTCGAAGGTACGGATCATGATGCAGTCGACCATGCGCGACATCACCCGTGCACTGTCCTCGATCGGCTCACCGCGGTCCAGTTGGGTGTCCCGGGGCGAGAGGAAGAGGGCGTGGCCGCCCAGCTGGGTCATGCCTGTCTCGAAAGAGACGCGGGTACGGGTGGATGACTTTTCGAAGATCATTCCCAGGGTTTGGTTTTTCAGCGGCTCGTGGATCTCGCCGGCATGCTGCATCTTCTTCAGTTCGGACGCGCGTGCAACCAGCGAGCGCAGCTCATCCGATGAGAGATCAAGCAGTGATAGAAAGTGCCTGGGCTGTTTGGTTTTAGTGTTTGCCATTGTCTGTTCGAATTCCGAGACTGCAGTTGAGTGTGACATCAGCTCAGAAACTCCTTGATCAGGTTGGAAAGCGTGTCGACAAGCTGCTTGGCTTCGTCGTCGCTCAGGATCAGCGGTGGAAGCAACCGGATCACCTTATCTGCAGTTACATTGATGAGCAGGCCCTGCTCAAGCGCCTTGCCAACCAGTTCTGCACAGGGGCGGTCGAGTTCAATACCGATCAATAAGCCGGTACCCCGGATCTCCTCGATACCGGCCACGCCCTGCAGGGCGTCGGCAAAATCGGCCAGCAGCCTGGCGCCGAGTTGGTCCGCACGTTGGACGAGGTTGTTTCCTTCCAATGTTTCCAGTACCGCAACCGCCGCCGCGCAGGCAAGGGGGTTGCCGCCAAAGGTAGAGCCGTGGGTGCCGGGGCCGAATACCTCTGCAGCTTTACCCTTGGCCAGGCAGGCGCCGACGGGAACGCCGTTGCCCAGGCCTTTGGCCAGGGTCATCACATCGGGGGTGATGCCGTTGTGCTGGTGGGCAAACATTTTTCCGCTTCGGCCGACACCGGTCTGGATTTCATCCAGCATCATAAGCCAGTCATGCTCGTCACAGATTTCACGAATCCGGTTAAGGTAATCCTCTGCCGGAATATTGATGCCGCCTTCCCCCTGGATCGGCTCCACGAGCACCGCTACAACGTTGGGTGTGTTCTCCGCGACCTGGGGCAGGCTGTCGATGTCGCCGAAAGGAATGCGTGCAAAGCCTTTTACCAGCGGCTCGAAACCGGCCTGGACCTTGCGGTTTCCAGTGGCTGAGAGGGTGGCCAGGGTGCGGCCATGGAAGCTGTTCTCCATAACCACGATAATCGGGTTCTCTACCCCTTTGGTGTGACCATAGAGACGGGCCAGCTTGATGGCGGCTTCGTTAGCCTCTGCGCCAGAGTTGCTGAAGAATACGCGATCCATGCCGGACAGGCGGGTCAGCATGTCACCCAGTCGTTCCTGCAGGCTGATGCCATACAGGTTCGAGGTGTGAATCAGTTGACCGGCCTGGTCGCACAACGCCTCTTTAACGGCAGGGTGGGCGTGGCCAAGGCCGCACACAGCAATACCCGAAAGGGCATCCAGGTAACGATTGCCATCGGTATCCCATAACCAGGCGCCTTCGCCGCGCTGGAAACTGACCGGTAGCCGTTTGTAAGTGGCCATGAGTGAATCCGTCATACTCTTCTACGTAAACGGGCAACTGGTTTGCCCGCCCCCTGAAACAAAAAAGGCAGCCCGAGGCTGCTCCAAGTACCCCAAAAAACTACCCCCCGAAATATCAGGTAAACGGGAAAGTTTATCGATTGGTTTGAATGATTGCAATAGCTGGATTTATGCGGACTTGAAGTTCTCATTGCCTCCGATTAAGGTGGAGGTTGTGGAGTCGGCCGGATGATCGCGGCCCTTATATATTAAGGGTGGAGGAAAGTCCGGGCTCCGGAGGGCTGGGTGCCAGGTAACGCCTGGGAGGCGCGAGCCTACGGAAAGTGCAGCAGAAAGTATACCGCCTAAGTCCGCAAGGGCCGGTAAGGGTGAAATGGTGCGGTAAGAGCGCACCGCGTCACCGGTAACGGTGGCGGCACGGTAAACCCCACCCGGAGCAAGACCAAATAGGGAAGCAGGCGGCTCGTCCGCAACGTGTGGCCCACGCGGCTTCCGGGTAGGTTGCTTGAGGCGCACGGTGACGTGTTCCCAGATGAATGATCATCCTCGACAGAACCCGGCTTACAGGCCGACTCCCAACATTTTATTCCTAATTCACACCCCTAAACCTCATAAATCACTTTAAGTGCGTGACTTACCGTCATGTTTTTTTGGTGTTTTATTCCTTACTTCTTTTAATTCCCGCTCGTAACCTCCTGTCTTTAAAGGAAGTTTTCCTGTTTTTGTGGGTATTTCCTTGACAAGTGGCAAAACCGATACCTATTATGGGGAGAAGTGGGAGAAAGTGGATTTTTTTGGAAAAAAAGGAATTATCGGGGCGCTTACATTGTTTCGGGGTGTCAATCGACTCAATCTGGATGCCAAGGGGCGTCTTGCGATTCCGACGCGTTTTCGCGATCGGTTGCGGGATTGCTGTGCCTCCGAATTGGTCATTACCGTTGATACCGATCACTGCCTTCTGATCTACCCTCTGCCCGAATGGCAGGAGATCGAGCGCAAGCTGATGAACCTCCCTTCCTTTAATAAGGCTGCCAGGCGCCTGCAGAGGCTGCTGGTAGGGCATGCCACTGAAGTGGAAATGGACGCCCAGGGGCGGGTGCTGTTGCCTCCGCCACTGAGAGATTTTGCCGGTCTGAATAAACATGCGGTGCTGATCGGCCAGGGAAACAAGTTTGAACTGTGGGATGAAGAGCGCTGGAACGGACAGCGCGATGAATGGCTGGAAGAGGCCGATTTAGAGTCTCTTGAACTGCCGGCCGATCTGGAAACTTTGTCGATCTGACGATGGCGGATATGAGCGAACATCTGCCGGTGCTGTTCAACGAGTCACTTGAGGCGCTGAATATTAGGCCGTCCGGCGTTTATATCGACGGAACCTTTGGTCGGGGAGGTCACAGTGATGCCATCCTCAAGGCCCTGGGGCCAGAAGGGCGGTTGATTGCCATCGACAAGGACCCGGATGCGATAGCGGCGGCGGAAGCGGCGTTTGGCGGGGATCGGCGTTTTGTAATAGAGCAGGGCTCTTTTGCGATGCTTGAGACGTTTGCGGAGAAACACCAGGTGGTTGGTCGGGTCGATGGCCTTTTGCTCGACCAGGGGGTTTCTTCACCCCAACTGGATCGCCCGGAGCGGGGGTTCAGTTTCCTGAGCGACGGTCCTCTGGATATGCGCATGGACAACTCTGCGGGGTTGAGCGCGGCGCAGTGGCTCGCCGGGGCCGAGGCGGATGAGATTGCCCGGGTACTGAAAGAGTATGGCGAGGAGCGCTTTGCCAGGCGAATCGCACGGGCCATCGTGGCGGCGTGCCAGGAGTGTGCCATAACGACCACGCGCCAGTTGGCGGAGATCATCGCTGCGGCAAACCCGAGCCATGAAAAGGGCAAGCATCCGGCGACCCGCAGCTTTCAGGCGATACGTATACATATTAATAAAGAGCTCGAGGATCTTGGTGCCTGTCTTGATCAGGCGCTTGATGTGCTGGCCCCCGGGGGGAGGCTTGCAGTTATCAGTTTTCACTCGTTGGAAGATCGCATCGTAAAGCGTTTTATGCGTGACGGCGAAAGGGGTGGGCAGTTTCCTCCTGGATTACCTGTCACCCAGGACCAGCTCAAGCCCAAGCTGAAGCGGATAGGGAAGGCGATGCGGCCATCCAAGGAGGAAGTTTCGGAAAATCCCCGTGCACGCAGTTCAGTGTTGCGGGTTGCGGAGCGGCTTTCATGAGTCGCGGCCGCTTTATTGCGTTGGTTGTTTTGATCATTGCGGTGCTCGTATCGGCAACTGGGGTGGTCTATGCCAAGTACTCCTCGCGCAAGTACTTCGTGGAACTGCAGTTGCTGAGAACAGAGCGTGATGCTGTTGATGTCGAATGGGGGCGTTTGCAGCTGGAGCAGAGCACTTGGGCAACCCATGGGCGTGTGGAGCGCCTGGCGCGCAAGAAATTAAAAATGCACATCCCTTCATCTGAAGAGGTGGTGGTAATCAGGTCCGGTAAATGAGCGGCAAGAAACGGCAGAAAAGGGCTGAAAAGGCTCTGAAAAAGGAGAAGGTGGCGCTGCCCAGTTATCGGGCGCGGCGCTGGACCCTGCTTGCCCTGATGGGGGTCGCCTCCGTTGCGCTGGTGTGGCGTGCCGTTGATCAACAGATATTTGAGACTGATTTTCTGCAGACCGAGGGTGAGCGCAGGCATCTGCGGGTTGTCGAGATGTCGGCACATCGGGGCATGATCAATGATCGCTATGGCGAGCCACTGGCTATCAGTACGCCCGTCGATTCCATCTGGGCCAACCCCAGGGTGCTCTCCCCCGACCGTCGTGTTTTGGTGCCGCTGGCCAAGGCGTTGGGCAAGGAGACCAATGAATTGCGGCGGTTGCTGGCTCAGCGAAGCAATCGCTCTTTTGTCTACCTCCAGCGGCGGGTCAATCCGGATCTGGCTGAGAAGGTGATGGCTCTTGATATCGATGGTGTGGAGCTGCAACGGGAGTTCCGTCGTTACTATCCGGCCGGTGAGGTGTTTTCCCATGTTGTCGGGTTCACCAATGTCGATGACCAGGGGCAGGAGGGGCTCGAACTCGCTTTTGATCAGTGGCTGCAGGGAACCCCTGGAAAGAAACGTGTCATCCGTGATGGACGAGCGCGTGCAGTAAAGGATGTGGAGAGTATTCGCAAGCCATTGCCGGGCAAGGAGCTCCATCTCAGTCTTGATCGTCGACTGCAGTTTCTCGCTTACCGGGAGCTCAAGGGAGCGGTGAAACACCACAAGGCCAAATCCGGTTCTGCCGTTATATTGGACGCGCGTACGGGTGAAGTGCTGGCGATGGTCAACCAGCCGTCGTACAACCCGAATGGTTCAAAGGATGCGCGTGGCGGTCGTTTTCGCAATCGTGCCCTGACCGATGTATTCGAGCCCGGTTCCACCATGAAGCCTTTTACCGTGGCGGCTGCGCTCGAATCCGGCCGGTATCGTCCAAGCACTGCAATTGATACTACGCCCGGTTTCTATAAAGTCGGTCGGCACCAGATCAAGGACATCCGCAATTACGGGAAGATCGACGTCTCCACGGTGATTCGCAAGTCGAGCAACGTGGGTGCAAGCAAATTAGCCCTGGATCTGCCTCGTGAAGAGCTTTGGAGCTACTTCTTCAAAATGGGATTCGGCGATCCCACCAACACAGGCTTCCCGGGCGAGGCAGGTGGTCAGCTCACCCCTCATGTTCAGTGGTCGAAGATAGATCATGCAACCTTGTCCTTTGGGTATGGTCTCTCGGTCACGCCGCTGCAGTTGGCGCGGGCCTATGCTGTGCTTGCCGCCGATGGCATCAAGTTCCCCATCTCCCTGCTGCGCCTGGACGAGGAGCCTAGAGGTGAGCGGGTAATGCGTGCCGAGGTGGCCAAGAATGTCAGGCAGATGCTCAAGGCCGTGGTCTCTGCTGAGGGCACAGCTCCGGCTGCGGCAGTACCTGGATACCAGGTGGCCGGTAAGACCGGCACGGTAAAGAAGATCACCTCCGGAGGGTACTCGGAAGACAAGTATCTTGCCGTTTTTGCAGGCATGGCGCCTGCCAGTGATCCGCGCCTGGTGATGGTGGTAATGATCGACGAGCCACGGGCCGGTAAGTATTACGGTGGCCAGGTTGCTGCGCCAGTTTTCTCGAAAGTGATGGCTGGCGCATTGCGTCTGCTCAACGTGGCGCCTGATGATCTGTCGGCCGATTCGGTGAGGCTGGCAGGCCTGGGGGCTGAGCAATGATGGCGGCCATCAGGCTACAAGAGGGCATGACCCTGTCGGAACTGCTGGGTGGTATCGCCAGTGTATCTGCGTCATCTGATCGCCATATCGAGAGTCTTGCGATCGACAGCCGCCTGGTCGCCACCGGGTCACTTTTTCTTGCCTGCTCCGGGAGCGCCAGGCATGGGCTTGAGTTTTTGTCCCAGGCACTCTCGGCCGGGGCGGTCGCCGTGGTTTGCGAACCGGATGAGCAGTGGAGTGCCGAGCATATCGAGCAGTTGGCGGCAGAGACACAGGTGCCCCTGCTGCAGGTGGAAGGTTTGAGTCGGCAGGTGAGTCGTATTGCCGGGCGCTTTTACGATCACCCCAGCGCCGGGTTTCCCCTGGTAGGTATAACGGGTACTAACGGCAAGACAAGCTGCAGCCAGTTTCTGGCACAAGCGCTGGCCCCTGATCTTCGTTGCGCAGTGATAGGCACGTTGGGTAATGGTTTTCTGGGAGACTTGAAGCCCGGCATTCATACCACGCCGGATCCGGTGGAGTTGCAATCGGTTCTGGCTGAAGTGAAAAAGGAAGGTGCCGACCTGGTGGCCATGGAGGTCTCCTCTCACGCACTTGATCAGGGGCGTGCAGAAGACTTGCGATTCGATATCGCGGTATTGACCAATCTCTCGCGTGATCATCTCGACTATCACGGCACCATGGCAAGTTACGAGGCAGCCAAGCGGCGCCTCTTTTTCATGCCCGGCCTGGGCTGTGCCGTGCTTAACATGGACGATGCATTTGGACGCAGCCTGGCGGCGGAGCTTCCGTCCGGGCTGCGTCGTATTGGCTACGCCATCGAGGCAAAAGATGAGGATGGCCTGGATGAATGGATCTTCGTGGATGAGATCCATTCAGGTGTTGAAGGTATGCGTATCTCGGTGCGCAGCAGTTGGGGGGATGGTGTGCTGAATACCTCTCTTCTGGGTCGCTTCAATGTCAGCAACCTGTTAGCGGTGCTCGGGGTGCTGCTCGAGAGAGGCGAGGGTCTGGAGAAGGCCCTGGCTCGACTCTCCTGCGTTGAGACGGCGCCTGGCCGCATGGAGCATTTTGGTGGCGGAGAGCAGCCGCTCGTTGTCGTGGATTTCGCGCATACTCCGGATGCTCTGGAGCATGCCCTGGTGGCCCTGCGTCCCCACGCCAAAGGTGAGTTGAGCGTGGTATTTGGATGTGGTGGTGATCGTGATCGAGGCAAGCGGGCCGGGATGGGTGCGGTGGCAGAACGCCTGGCAGACAGGGTGTGGGTGACGGATGACAATCCCCGCAGCGAAGACGGCGACGGGATTATTAAAGATATTTTGAACGGTGTATCCAGGCCCGAGACGGTTGTGGTGCAGCGGGACAGGGCTGAAGCCATTGCCGATGCGATCAATCGTGCATCCCCTGGGGACCTGGTGCTTGTGGCAGGCAAAGGCCATGAAGCATACCAACAGGTGGGTGATCTGAAACTCCCCTTCAGTGACAGTGAACAGGTCTTGAAATCGTTGGGGGTGGTGCAGTGATCAGCTTTACCACCACTTCGGTAGCAGAACAGCTCGGCACTCAGCATTTGGGTGCCGAAGTCTGCTTCAGCAGTGTCAGTACAGATACCCGCACGATCGGGTCAGGCGATCTTTTCGTCGCTATCCAGGGTCCGAGTTTCGATGCCCACGATTTCATCGGCCGGGTCAAGGCGTCTGGTGCGGCCGCAGCCATGGTGAGTCGCGAAAGCGATGTGGCCATTTCACAGGTTGTGGTGCCGGATACCCGTATCGGACTGGGGCGCTTGGCAGCACTCTGGCGGCAGGCCAGCAATGCGCCGCTTGTGGCCGTTACCGGGAGCAACGGCAAGACCACGGTGAAAGAGATGTTGGCAGTCATACTGGCCAAGAGCGGTACAGTACTCTCCACCCAGGGCAACCTGAACAATGACATTGGTCTTCCCCTTACCCTGATGCGACTGCAGGAGCAGGACTACGCGGTGGTCGAGATGGGCGCCAACCACGGCGGAGAGATCGAATACCTGAGCAGCATCGCCCGACCGGACGTGGCGGTGCTGACCAATGCGGCTCGCGCCCACCTGGAGGGATTCGGCAGCGTGGAAGGGGTTGCCCGGGCCAAGGGCGAGATCGTCACCGGACTGGCAGATGGTGGCTGGTTCGTATTCAACGGCGACGATACCTGGGCGCCGCTCTGGCGGGAGCTTGCCGGGGATCGGCAGGTACGCACATTCGGCGTCAGGCAGCTGGCGGATGTTCACAGCCCTGAAGACGCGTGGGAGGTCCATTGGACAGAGACCGGCTTCTGCAGCCGTTTTCCGGTGATCACCCCAGAGGGTGAAGTGACGATCGAATTGGCCCTGGCAGGTCGCCATAACCGTATGAATGCGCTGGCTGCAGTTGCTGCAGCACAGTTGCTTGGCATATCCCTTGAGCAGATCAGGGAGGGCTTGGCATCTCTTGCGCCTGTCAAAGGGCGACTGCAGCCCCTTGCCGGGAAAAACGGGATCGGCCTGATCGATGACAGCTACAACGCTAATCCGGATTCGGTCAACGCCGCCATCGATGTCTTGGTCACGGCACCCGGGCGTCGCTTCCTGGTGCTTGGGGAGTTGGTTGAAATGGGTGAGGAAGGTCAGTTGTTCTACCGTGAATTGGGCGAATATGCCAGGAGGGCCGGCATCGAGCATCTCTATGCAATGAGCGAGGCCGGGGGTGCCGCAGATGCGTTTGGTGAAGGCGGTTGCCTGTTCGAGACCCACGAGGAACTCGCTGGTGCATTGTTGAATACGTTGAATCCAGGAGACCGTGTCCTGGTGAAAGGATCACGGAAAGCCGCAATGGAGCAGGTCATCAACGCATTGCTGGAAGGGGAGGTAGACTGAGATGCTGCTATATCTCGTCGAATACCTGGCCCAATTTGATCCCGGTTTCACCGTGTTCCAATACCTGACCCTGCGGGCGATCCTGGGGGTTCTGACGGCCCTGGTCATATCGTTCCTGGTGGGGCCGATCATGATCCGTCGCCTGACAAGACATCAGATCGGCCAGACCGTGAGGGATGATGGTCCACAGTCCCATCTCTCCAAGGCAGGTACACCCACCATGGGTGGTGCGCTGCTGTTGGTTGCCATAGCCATCAGTACACTGCTCTGGTCCGACCTCTCCAACCGTTATGTCTGGATCATCCTGATCGTCACCCTGTTGTTTGGCGTGATCGGATTTTATGACGACTACAAGAAACTGGTACTGCAGGATCCCCGGGGATTGGCGGCCAAGTACAAGTATCTCTGGCAGTCAGTGGTGGGGCTGGGTGCAGCATATGCGCTCTATGTTACGGCGGTCGCGCCTGCCGATACCCAGCTCATCATTCCTTTCTTCAAAGATCTTGTTATCGATCTTGGTCCCTGGTTCGTGTTGTTGACTTATTTCGTAATCGTGGGTTCAAGCAATGCGGTGAATCTCACTGACGGTCTGGACGGGCTGGCCATCATGCCGACTGTGCTGGTTGCTGGCGCGCTGGGAATATTTGCCTATGTAACCGGTCATGCGCAGATCTCCAATTACCTGCTTATTCCGCATCTCTCAGGGGTGGGTGAGGTGGTTGTTTTTTGTGGCGCACTGGTGGGCGCAGGCCTCGGCTTTCTATGGTTCAACGCCTATCCGGCCCAGGTGTTCATGGGCGATGTGGGCGCCCTGGCCCTCGGTGCGGCCCTGGGGGTGGTGGCTGTTGTAGTGCGCCAGGAACTGGTGCTGGTAATCATGGGAGGCGTCTTTGTCATGGAGACGGTCTCGGTGATGCTGCAGGTGGCTTCGTTCAAGCTGACAGGACGACGGATTTTTCGCATGGCCCCGCTGCACCACCATTTTGAGTTGAAAGGGTGGCCCGAGCCGCGGGTCATCGTGCGTTTTTGGATCGTCACGGTGATCCTGGTACTGATTGGATTGGCCAGTCTGAAGATCCGCTGATATGGCACGGCTTGCTGAACAGGTGATGAAACGGATGGATAGCATGGAGACAGGTAAGACACTGGTGGTCGGTCTGGGCAAGACCGGGCTCTCCTGTGCCCGTTTCCTCGCTGCCAGGGGTGTGTCTGCCGCCATCACCGACAGCCGTGAACAGCCACCCGGCCTGGAAGAGCTTCGAAGAGAGCTGCCCGATACGGCGCTTTTTCTCGGCGCGTTTGACGCGGCGGTATTCGAGGCCGCTGACAGACTGGTGGTTAGTCCGGGGGTTCCGGTTGATCAGCCCCTGATTCGTGATGCGATGGCGCGGGGAGTACCGGTCATCGGCGATATTGAGCTGTTCGCCCAGGAGGTGAATGCGCCGATGGCGGCCATTACCGGCTCCAACGGCAAGAGTTCCGTGACCACCCTGCTGGGAGAGATGGCGGACAAGGCCGGGCGCCAGGTAAAGGTAGGCGGAAATCTCGGTGAACCGGCACTGGATCTGTTGTCTGACGATGCTGATCTCTACGTACTGGAGCTCTCCAGTTTTCAATTGGAGACCACCCATACACTGGCGTCCCGTGTAGCGGTGGTGTTGAACGTTTCGGCAGACCACATGGACCGCTACGACTCCCTTGCCTCTTATGCCGATGCCAAGGCGCGCATCTATCATCATGCCGAGGTCGGTGTATTCAATCTTGACGATCCCCTGGTAATGGCAATGCAGGGTGCAGAGAAATCTGCTCTTTTTTTTACCCTCGGTGAGCCGGGCAAAGACAGCTTCGGACTGCGCATCGAGGATGAACGGCTGTGGCTCTGCTTTGAACAGGAGCGACTGGTGGCGGCAGACGAGTTGCGGGTGCCGGGTAGTCATAACCTGGCCAACGCCCTGGCGGCACTTGCCATGGGGCGGGCGCTTGAGTTGCCGATGTCTGCCATGCTCGATGCCCTGCGGGCGTTCAGGGGACTGCCCCATCGCACCCAGTTCGTGGCAGAGCATGCCGGTGTGAGTTGGTACAACGACTCCAAGGGTACCAACGTCGGTGCCTGTATCGCTGCCCTGAGGGGTTTCGCCTCCACCGCGGGTGAGGACAGGACGGTGCTGATTGCAGGTGGTGACGACAAGGGTGCGGATTTCTCCGATCTGAAACCGGTGGTGAAGGATACGGCCCGGGGCGTGGTGCTGATTGGGCAGGACGCACAGGGAATCGCCGATGCCATAGGCGATACGGTACCCGTGGCATTTGCCGAGGATATGAAGGAGGCGGTGGCGCTTGCTGCAGGGCTGGCGCAACCCGGTGACCGTGTGCTGCTTTCCCCGGTCTGTGCGAGCTTTGACATGTATCGCAGCTATGAACACCGGGGCGAGGTTTTCATGACCGAGGTGGGGAGGCTGGTTTCATGAGCAGAACCCAGGCCACCATAGGCGAGGCGCCAAGCATGCTGCCGGATATCGACTACTGGCTGGTCAGTTCTGCCGTGGCGCTGTTGGGACTTGGCCTGGTGATGGTGGCATCGGCATCCCTGCACCGGATAAGCGACCTGCCTTTTTATTATGTGAACAGGCACCTGATAGCCATCGGATTGGGCATGATCGGTGTGTTGCTGGTCAGCCGGATTCCGATGGAGCAGTGGGAGCAGTGGAGTACCGCACTCTACTTCGTCGGCCTGCTCATGCTGTTACTGGTTCTGGTACCCGGGCTCGGCAGGGAAGCAAATGGTGCGACCCGCTGGATTCCCATCGGGCCGTTCAATCTTCAGAGCTCCGAGTTCATGAAACTGTTCCTGGTGTTCTACATCGCAGGTTACCTGGTTCGGCGCCAACTGGAGGTCACCCACAGTCTTTGGGGCTTCGTCAAGCCGATGCTGCTCCTGGTCGTTGCCTGTTCGCTGATCATGATCCAGCCTGATTTCGGCACCACCGCCGTGCTGCTGGCCACCGCGATGGGGATGCTGTTTCTCGGTGGCGTGGTGCTCTGGCAGTTCATGCTCCTGGTGGGCACTGCCTGCGCGGCACTGGTCGGCCTTGTGATCTTCTCTCCCTATCGAATGCAGCGGGTAACGGCGTTCCTCGATCCATGGGCTGACGTGGAGAACAGTGGTTATCAGCTGGCCCAGGCCCTGATCGCATTCGGTCGGGGTGAGTGGTTCGGTGTCGGATTGGGCAACGGAATCCAGAAACAGTTCTACCTGCCGGAGGCGCACACCGACTTTCTGATGGCTGTCATCGGTGAAGAGTTCGGCCTGGTAGGTACGCTGGCAGTGATCCTCCTGTTTGGGCTTGTGGTCTGGCGGGCATTCCGCATTGGCGTATTGGCAGAGCGTGCAGGCAGGCGTTTCGAATCCTACGTGGCCCAGGGCTTCGGACTCTGGGTCGGTATGCAGGCCTTTATCAATATCGGGGTCAATGTTGGACTCCTTCCCACCAAGGGACTCACGCTGCCGCTGATGAGCTATGGCGGCAACAGCATTATCCTGGCTTGTATGGTGATCGGTCTACTGGTGCGGATAGATTACGAAGTGCGTCGCGGCGACAGCGAGGTGTCGGGGGAGGTGCAATGGACGCACGCATAATGGTCATGGCGGGTGGAACCGGTGGTCATGTCTTTCCTGCACTGGCTGTGGCAGAGGAGTTAAAAGCGCGTGGTGCCGAGATTTTCTGGCTCGGCGTACCCGACAGTTTTGAGGCGCGGGTGGTACCCGAGCATGGCATTGAGATGGAGTGGGTCAGTATCAAGGGGCTGCGAGGTAAAGGATTGCTGGGCTGGATCACATTGCCTTTCCGTCTGCTTAGAGCGATGTCACAAGCGGGATTGGTGATGCTGCGTCGGGAGCCTGCATTGGTGCTGGGAATGGGTGGATTCGTGGCCGGTCCCGGCGGACTGATGGCGAGGCTGGGAGGCATACCTCTCGTGATACATGAACAGAACGCTATACCCGGAATGACCAACCAGTACCTGGCGCGTATTGCGACCCGGGTGCTCGAGGCGTTCCCGGGCAGTTTTCAGACAGGGCGTCGTGCCGAGGTGACCGGAAATCCGGTACGTTCCGAAATCGCAGCTATTGATGAACCCGGTATTCGGTTCGCAGAACGGGATGGCAGGCTTCGGTTACTGGTGTTGGGTGGCTCCCTGGGAGCACAGGCCCTGAACGAAACTGTACCCCAGGCGTTGGCCCTGATTCCAGAGGATGTGAGGCCGGAAGTGCGCCACCAGGCCGGTAGCAGCAAACTCGAGGATGCCCAGGTCAGTTACCGCAATGCCGGTGTCGATGCACAGGTAACGTCATTTATATCAGACATGGCAGAGGCCTATGCCTGGGCAGACCTGGTGATCTGTCGTGCCGGTGCCCTGACGGTTGCCGAGTTGGCGGCTGCAGGTGTGGGTGCGTTGTTGGTTCCCTATCCCTACGCCGTGGACGATCACCAGACCCAAAATGCTGCCTACCTTGCTGATAAGGGTGCGGCGCTGCTTCTACCACAGAATGAGTTGACCCCTGAGTACCTGGCCCGGCAATTGGAGCCGATGCTGGAGGGCCGCGTGCTTGTCCGTGATATGGCCGAGAAGTCACGTGCCCTGGCACTGCCCGATGCGACTCGCCGGGTTGCCGATATTTGCGAGGAGATCGTTCGATGAATACCGGCGGTAAGACACAGCTCAGGCTGGCTGCAGAGGCGATGGGGCGGATCAGGCAGATTCACTTTGTCGGTATCGGTGGCGCAGGCATGAACGGCATCGCCCAGGTCATGCTCAATCTTGGTTACCAGATCTCGGGCTCCGATCTCAAAGAGAGCGCGGCGACCCGGCGTCTTCAGGAGCAGGGCGCGAAGATCAAGATCGGTCACCGGGCTGAGAATATTACCGGTTGCGATGCCGTGGTGATCTCCAGCGCGGTGAGCGAATCCAATCCGGAAGTGGCAGCAGCCCGGGAGCAGCGTATCCCGGTTGTGCCCCGTGCCGAGATGCTGGCCGAGATCATGCGCTTCAACTACGGTATTGCAGTAGCCGGTACCCATGGTAAGACCACCACCACCAGCCTGGTGGCAAGCCTGCTTGGTGAGGGAGGACTGGATCCTACCTTTGTTATTGGCGGCAAGCTCAATTCTGCAGGGACCTATGCACGCCTGGGCAAGGGTGATTACCTGGTTGCCGAGGCGGACGAGAGCGATGCGTCGTTTCTTTACCTACAGCCCATGCTCTCGATCGTGACCAACGTGGACGCCGATCACATGGCCACATACGGTGGTGATTTCGAGCGGCTGCGCCAGACCTTTATCGAATTTCTTCATCACCTTCCGTTCTACGGTCTCGCAGTCATCTGTATTGATGATGAGCATGCCCGTGACCTGCTGCCCGAGATTACCCGCCAGGTGATTACCTACGGTACTTCGGAAGATGCCGATTTCCGTGCAACCGAGATCCACCAGGTGGGACTGCGTACCCGGTTCAGGGTTACTTCCGACGGTGACGATTTCGAGGTCACCCTCAACATGCCTGGCCGGCACAACGTTCTGAACGCCTTGGCCGCCATCGCCGTGGCCAGGGAGCTGGGTGTGGAAATTGATGCCATCCAGAAGGCCCTGGAAGGATTTCAGGGTATTGGGCGGCGATTCCAGGCAAGCGAGTGCAGGCTGCCCGATGGCCGGGAAGTTCTACTGGTGGACGATTACGGTCACCACCCCAGGGAGGTGGCGGCGACCCTCGCAGCGGTACGTGAAGGGTGGCCCGAGCGGCGCATAGTGCTTGCTTTCCAACCTCACCGCTATACCCGGACCCAGGAACAGTTCGACGACTTCGTGCAAGTCCTGTCGAAGCCTGATCTGCTGGTACTGGCCGAGGTCTATGCCGCCGGGGAAGCCCCCATCGCCGGTGCCGAAGGCCGGGACCTGAGCAGGGCCATTCGCACCAGGGGGCAGGTGGAGCCGGTGTTCGTTGATCCGATGTCCGAACTGCCGGAAGTGCTCTCGGGACTGGTGCGGGACGGTGACATCGTGCTCACCCTGGGAGCCGGGGATATCGGGGCTATTGCTGCAACGCTGCCTGCAAGGCTGAGCGGAAAAGGGGGGGCGTGATGACGGGTTCGAATATTACAAACAGGCGTCTGCACATGGGATGCGGCGAGCCGCTCAAGGTGGCCACTTTGCCAAGAGGCAAAGGCAAGACATCCATGTTGAGAAAAAGCGAATCTCTGGCGGTCAAGGCATTGAAACGTAAAAAAGCAAGACAAAAGGGGTCCGGTCAGTGATGACTGCACGGGACAACAGTCAGTTGCGAGGGGAGTTGCGTTACGACGAACCCCTGGCCCTGCACACAACCTGGCGTGTGGGTGGTCCGGCGTGCTGCTTCTATCGGCCGGCTGACAGTGAGGACCTGGTGTGTTTTCTGAGTCAGCTGTCGGAGGAAGAGCCTCTGCTCTGGCTGGGGCTGGGCAGCAACCTGCTGGTCAGGGACGGTGGGTTCAAAGGTACGGTGATCGCCACCCAGGGCCGGCTGGAAGGTCTTGAGCTGATGTCGGATGGCAGGTTGCGTATCGAGGCCGGTGTGGCCTGTGCCAAGCTGGCGCGGTTTGCAGCCCGCAAGGGATTATGCGGAGCCGAGTTCCTGGCCGGCATCCCGGGCACCATGGGTGGTGCCCTGGCGATGAATGCCGGGGCCTTCGGTGGCGAGACCTGGGAGCATATTGTCGAGGTTGAGACGGTGGATCGTTACGGTGAAGTCCGTAAGCGCAATCCCGATGAGTTTGAGATCGGCTACCGCCACATGGCGGGGCCTGAGGGAGAGTGGTTTCTGGCTGCGGTTATGGTGCTGGAAGCCGGTGACGTGGAAGCGGGGCAACGGGAGATCCGCAGCCTGCTGGAGCGTCGGGCGGCAACGCAGCCCACGGGGCTCCCAAGTTGTGGTTCGGTTTTTCGCAATCCTGAAGGGGATTACGCGGCACGCCTGATAGAAGCGGCAGGCCTGAAGGGTACTGCCATAGGTGGTGCACAGGTGTCCGAGAAACATGCCAACTTCATTATCAATGCCGGTGATGCGACGGCTGAGGATATCGAACGCATGATTGAACTGGTGCGGGCCCGGGTTGGAAAGACGAGCGGTATCCGTCTGCGTACCGAGGTTCGGATAGTGGGTGAGGCAAAGGCATGAGTGTCAAGGCGGCAGACTTCGGCAAGGTGGCTGTACTCATGGGCGGCATGTCTGCTGAGCGTGAGGTGTCACTCAACAGCGGACGTGCTGTTCTGGATGGCCTCTGTCGTAAAAGAGTGGATGCCCATGGCATCGATGCCGGGCCGGATGTGCTCGATGTGCTTTCGAAAGGGGCGTTCGGCCGGGTATTCATCGTGCTGCATGGTCGGGGTGGTGAGGATGGTGTGATCCAGGGGGCACTTGAGCTCCTTGGTCTGCCCTATACGGGAACCGGTGTTGCCGGCTCCGCCCTGGGTATGGACAAGTTCCGCAGCAAGCTGCTGTGGAAGGGAATGGGGCTGCCGACCCCGGATTACGTGTTGCTGCGTTCCGAGACGGACCTGAAAGCGGCCGAGGCACTGGGCTTTCCGCTGATGATCAAGCCGGCTCGCGAGGGTTCGAGCATTGGTATGGCCAAGGTGAACACGGTAGAGGAATTGAATGCGGCCTGGCAGGGTGCAGCGGGATTCGACAGCGAGGTGCTGGCTGAGTGTTGGGTGACCGGCTCCGAGTACACCGCGGCCATCCTGGGTAATGAGGCGCTGCCGCTGATCAGGCTGGAGACGCCCCATACCTTTTATGACTACGAGGCGAAGTACCAGGCGGACAGCACCCATTACCACTGTCCCTGTGGATTGGACAGGGAGCAGGAAGAGGCGCTGCAAGCCCTGGCGCTGGAGGCCTTCCGCGGTGTTGGCGCCGAAGGATGGGGACGGGTGGACATCCTGGTGGATGAATCGGGAAGACCCTGGTTGTTGGAAGTGAACACGGTGCCCGGTATGACCGACCACAGCCTGGTGCCGATGGCAGCAAAAGAACGTGGATTCGATTTCGATGAACTGGTCTGGCGGATCCTGGAGACCACCCTGTAATGGCAAAGCGCAAGAAACAGAAGAGACCGCAGAAGGCGTTGCCACTCGCCAGTGTGAATTGGGGAAACGTCGGGCGATGGCTGATGGCGCTGGTTCTGTCCACAACAATGGGCAGTGGTGTCACCTGGGGTGTGCTGAAGCTGCGTGATCCAAACGTGCTGCCAGTGAAGGTGGTCCGCATCGATGGCGACTTTAGGCATCTCAAGCGCATTGACCTGGAACATGCCGTCGGTAATCGGGTGACCGGCAACTTCTTCACCATCGATGTGGATGCGGTGAGGGAAGCGGCGTTGAGACTGCCCTGGGTCGACCAGGTGAGTGTCCGTCGTGTGTGGCCGGATACATTGATGATGTGGGTTGAAGAGCAGGAGCCCCTGGCTCGTTGGGGTGAGGACAGGCTGGTCAACCTGAGGGGAGAGGTGTTTGCACCGGCAGCAGGCTCGATACCTGCAGGCCTGCCCGGTTTGAGTGGCCCGGAGGGAAGCTCTATAGATGTTGTGCGGCGTTACCGGGAGATGATGGAGACAGTTACTCCGCTGGGCCTGGAAATAGAAAGTCTGAAGATGGATCAGCGCAACTCGTGGATGTTGCAGTTTCGCCGCGGACTCGAACTGCAGCTGGGCAGCGTCGATGCAGAAAAGCGCCTGCAGCGCTTCGCAGCGGTTTACGGGTGGTTGAAGGTGAAACCGGGGAGTTCGGTGAAGCGTATCGATATGCGTTACACCAACGGCCTGGCGGTTTACCGGGACAGCGTTGAGCAGGGTAGTGATACCGAAGTAATGAAGCCGGCCTCTGGTGTAAAGACCAAGCACGGCAAGACGGCTGGTAGGGGACAGGTTTAGATGACCAAAAAGGCAGAAAAAAACCTCATCGTGGGCCTTGATATCGGTACCTCAAAGGTTGTGGCTATCGTTGGGGAGATCAAGGACGGGGACGAGATCGAGATTATCGGTATTGGGTCTCACCCTTCCCGTGGTCTGAAGAAGGGTGTGGTGGTGAACATTGAGTCCACCGTGCAGTCGATTCAGCGGGCGGTGGAAGAGGCCGAACTGATGGCGGGTTGCGAGATCCACTCCGTGCATGCAGGCATTGCCGGCAACCATATTCGGAGCCTCAACTCCCACGGCATTGTTGCCATCAAGGATCGCGAGGTTACCCACAGTGACGTGGAGCGGGTGATCGATGCGGCGCGTGCAGTTGCGATTCCCGCGGATCAGAAGATCCTTCATATCCTGCCACAGGAGTTCATCATCGATGAGCAGGAGGGGATCAAGGAGCCTATCGGTATGTCCGGTGTGCGCCTGGAGGCAAGGGTGCACATGGTGACCGGGGCGGTGAGCGCGGCCCAGAACATCGTCAAGTGTGTCCGCCGTTGTGGGCTCGAAGTGGATGACCTGATTCTTGAACAGTTGAGTTCCAGCTGCGCCGTGTTGAGTGAGGACGAGAAGGAGCTGGGTGTCTGCCTGGTGGATATTGGTGGCGGTACAACCGATATCGCTATTTTTACGGAAGGCTCCATCAGGCATACCGCTGTAATCCCGATCGCAGGTGACCAGGTGACCAACGATATTGCGGTGGCACTGCGTACGCCGACCCAGCATGCCGAAGAGATCAAGATCCGCTACGCCTGTGCGCTGACCCAGCTTGCGGCGGGGGATGAAACAATCGAGGTACACAGTATCGGCGACCGGCCGGCACGGCGTCTGTCGAGGCAAACCCTGGCCGAGGTGGTGGAGCCGCGCTATGAAGAGTTGCTTGGCCTGGTGCTGGCGGAGCTCAGGCGCAGCGGCTTTGAAAACCTGATCGCCGGAGGTGTGGTGCTGACCGGCGGCAGTTCCAAGATGGAAGGCCTGATCGATCTGGCGGAAGAGGTATTCCACATGCCGGTTCGCCTGGGCGTGCCGGAGTACGTGACCGGTCTTGTCGATGTTGTGCGCAATCCTATCTATGCCACCGGCGTAGGGTTGCTGCTGTTTGGAAATCAGAACCAGTCCACGCGTCTGCAGGACATGCCCAGCGGGGGCGGGATGAAGGCAGTATGGAGTCGCATGAAGAGCTGGTTCCAGGGGAATTTTTAACGCGGTTCAGGAGTGAACCGGTTTTTAAACTACGGGTGACGGACTCCGCGAGTCCGGCGAAAGAGGAGAGAGGTAATGTTTGAATTGATGGATGCATATAGTCAGAACGCGGTAATCAAAGTCGTGGGTGTAGGTGGTGGCGGTGGCAACGCCGTTCACCACATGCTTAACGCAAATATTGAAGGTGTGGACTTCATCTGCGCCAACACCGATGCACAGGCACTGAAGAACAGCGAGGTGAGAACCCTGCTGCAACTGGGTACCAATATCACCAAGGGCCTGGGTGCAGGTGCCAATCCCGAGATCGGTCGTGAGGCAGCCCTGGAAGACAGGGAGCGGCTCTACGAGGCCTTGCAGGGTGCGGACATGGTGTTTATCACTGCCGGCATGGGTGGTGGTACCGGTACGGGTGCGGCGCCGGTCGTTGCCGAAGTGGCGAGGGATATGGGTATTCTCACCGTGGCGGTAGTCACCAAACCCTTTCCCTTCGAGGGTGCCAAGCGTATGCAGATCGCCAACCAGGGCATCGAGGAATTGAGTCAGTATGTCGACTCCCTGATCACAATCCCCAACGAAAAACTGCTGGCGGTTCTGGGTCGGGAGATGAGCCTGCTGACCGCGTTCAAATCCGCCAACGATGTACTGTTTGGTGCTGTGCAGGGCATTGCTGAACTGATTACACGTCCGGGCCTGATCAATGTCGACTTCGCCGACGTGCGTACCGTGATGTCCGAGATGGGTGTGGCGATGATGGGTTCGGGCTCGGCCCGTGGCGAGACCCGGGCAAGGGATGCCGCGGAACAGGCAATCAACAGCCCGCTGCTGGAGGACATCAATCTCTCCGGTGCAAAGGGTATCCTGGTCAACATCACCGCAGGCCTGGATCTCTCGATCGGCGAATTCGATGAAGTGGGCAGCACGATCAAGGAGTTTGCCTGTGATGATGCCACCGTGGTGGTGGGCACCGTGATCGATCCGGAAATGTCGGATGAGCTGCGGGTTACCGTGGTTGCTACCGGCCTTGGCGAGTTGAACGTCAAGCGCCAGCCCGAGCAGGAGGCCGCTCCCGTACGCCTGGTCAATTCAGACGTGGTCGAGACCGGGGCGGTTGCTGCTGCAGGTGGTGCTGCCGTGGATTATCGCGAACTGGACAGCCCGACCGCTATTCGCAATCGCCAGGCTGCTCAGAACTATGTTGACGCGGCACAGGAACAGGATATGGATTACCTGGACATCCCTGCATTCCTTCGTCGCCAGGCGGATTAAGGGGGATTCCGGGACCGTGATAAACTTGCAATGGATCGGGGAAATAGGTACTTATTGGGGAATTCCCTAAGTTGGTGGCAGGGATTACGTACGTAGTTTGGCCAAGTTTGATGGATTTTCAGGAATCAATCGGCTGTTTTTGCAGCTGTTTGGCTGAAAATGCCGCAGGTGTGGTAACATTCGACGAATTTATTCCTGAATCACTTACGGTCGGGGGACTAAGGACAAGATGATAAGGCAGCGCACGCTTAAAAACGTGATTCGCGCCACTGGCGTGGGTTTGCACACGGGTGAGAAGGTCTACCTGACCTTGAGGCCCGCAGCACCTGACACAGGTATAGTTTTCCGCCGTGTCGATCTCGAAGAGCCGGTAGAAATAAAGGCCTGTCCGAACAACGTTGGTGATACCCGCCTCTCCACCACGTTGGTCAATGACGGTGTGCGTGTCTCTACTGTCGAACATCTGCTCTCAGCCTTTGCCGGCCTTGGCATCGATAACGCCTATGTCGACGTCAGTGCTGCAGAAGTCCCAATCATGGACGGCAGCGCAGGCCCCTTCGTTTTCCTGATCCAGTCTGCAGGTGTGGAAGAACAGAACGCACCTAAAAAATTCATTCGCATCAAGCGTAAGGTGGTGGTCGAAGAGGATGACAAGTCGGCCGCTTTTGAACCCTTCGACGGCTTCAAGGTCGCCTTTGCCATCGATTTCGATCACCCGGCATTTGAAGACCGTACCAAGTACGCAGCTATCGATTTCTCATCCACCTCATTTGTAAAAGAGGTCAGCCGTGCCAGAACCTTTGGTTTCCTGCGCGATATCGAGATGTTGCGTGAGCGTCAGTTGGCCCTCGGCGGCAGCATGGACAACGCCATCGTGGTTGACGACTATCGCGTTCTCAATGAAGACGGCCTGCGTTACGAAGATGAGTTCGTGAAGCACAAGATTCTGGATGCGATCGGTGACCTCTACCTTTTGGGGCACAGTCTCATCGGTTCCTTCAGCGGCTGCAAATCGGGGCACGCCCTGAACAATAAATTGCTGAAAACACTGATGGCTGACGAGACTGCCTGGGAAGAAGTGACCTTCGATGAGGGAGATGCCGTGCCCATCTCCTACATGAAACCTGTTCAGGCTACCTAGGACCTGTTAACAGGCTTTAGACGAACTAACTCCTGTCAGTGCCGCCGTGCCTGCTTAGACGCTTGAGGGCTGCGCTCAGATCAGGATCGGAGATGGCTTCAGCTGTCTCTCTGACCAGATCCGCATTGTTCCGGGAGAGTTTCCGGGGAGTGTGGCGTCTGGTTTTTTTCGGGTTGTTTCCAAGCATTACACGGATTGTGATTTTCTCGACCCCGATGCCGAGTTGGCGTAGCTGGGTGTTGAGATCCTTGGAGAAGAAACGCAGCCGACTGGCCCATGCGGATGAGTCGGTGTAAATAAGAAGACGTTGCTCCTCATGCACCAGCCCGAGGCAGTGCAGGTCCAGGGGGGGAGGCAGCAGGGAGCGGACTTTGTCCAGCAATTGCTGTTGGGTGCGGTTTTTTGACAGCAGTTCCCTGATTTTTGGATCGGTTCGCAGAAACTCGCTGATAATTCGTGTTTTTTTTGCCATGTCCGGGAGACTGAAAGGGGCTGGGGATTTGATTGTAACCCGAATCTCTGGTTTGATAGTGAATTACTGTCTGATTTCCATGGTTTAGATTAAGACTGATAGAGACAATATGAAAGTCATTTTCCTGTCCAAATTTTGCCAGAAGTCCGGAAGCAAGGCGCTTTCCTTGCGCCAGCTTGTATTTGGAGTGGGCGTGGTGTTCGCAACAGTTGTCGGCACCTCCCTGTGGGCAGGTTATGAACTGGGCCAGCAGACCCGCTTGGCCAATAGCGAGAGCGAGCGGGCCAACCGCATTTTGCACGACATGATCCGTCAGCAACAGACTGACCTGGAAGAGACCAGGGCGGCAAGCCGTGAACATATCGACGCATTGGCCCTGCGCCTCGGTGAAATGCAGTCTCATATCCTGCGTATTGATGCGCTGGGTGAACGGCTTGCCATAATCGGCAAACTGGATACGGGTGAGTTTGATTTTTCCGAATCACCTGCGCGGGGTGGTCTGGACGCCAGCGAAACAGCCCAGTCGGTTGAGGCCGGGGAACTGGTTGCAGAGATCGAAGGCCTGGCGAGAACCCTGGACGACCGGGAGCACAAGCTGGAACTGCTGGAGGAGATGCTGCTGGGTATCGAGCTCCAGAAACAGACGACCCCGGCTGGCAGGCCGGTGAAAAAGGGGTGGATCTCCTCCCGTTACGGCTACCGAAAAGATCCCTTTACAGGCAAAAATGCGTTTCATCACGGTGTTGATATCGCCGGCAAGAAAGACTCCGATGTTTTTGCAGTGGCCTCCGGTGTGGTTACGTTTGCGGGGGAACAGAGCGGCTACGGCTACCTGGTGGAAATCAGGCATGCTGATGGTTACGCAACCAAGTACGGTCACAACAGCAAGATCTTCGTCGAGGCTGGTGACTTGGTCACCAAAGGCCAGGTGATTGGCAGCCTGGGTTCCACCGGCCGTTCCACGGGTCCTCACGTCCATTTTGAGATCGTACGCAACGGCAAGACCCTCAATCCATCCAAATATCTCCGAAAAATCAACTGACCTTTTGTCGTCAGTTGCGGAATTGAACTTATTTCCGCGTTTCAGGACCGATAGAGACCTGCTATCCCAGCCGGATTTGGGGTATGATTTCGTATCTTTTTGCCACCACTAATGGAAACTGAAATTTCATGGTCAGTAAGATTCTCAGGAAGGTCTTCGGCAGCCGCAACCAGCGCCTGATCAAGCGCATGTCGAAGGTTGTTGCCCAGATCAATGGTCTGGAGAGCCAGCTTCAGGACCTTTCCGATGATGAGCTCAAATCAAAAACCGCCTATTTCCGAGAGCAGCTGGCGGCGGGATCCAGCCTGGATGATCTTCTTCCGGAAGCTTTCGCCGTTGTGCGGGAAGCGGGGCGAAGAGTGCTGGAGATGCGTCACTTCGATGTCCAGCTGATCGGCGGCATGGTGCTGCACCAAGGCAAGATTGCAGAGATGCGCACCGGTGAAGGTAAGACACTGGTGGCTACCCTGGCGGTATATCTGAATGCACTGCCTGCCAAGGGCGTCCATGTAGTGACGGTGAACGATTACCTGGCCCGACGGGATGCGGCCTGGATGGGCAAGATTTACGATTTTCTGGGGCTTACCGTCGGCGTTATCAATTCCGCTAGCGGCATGGGGCCGGACGAGTCTTCCTATCAGTACGATCGCGAATATGAGGGTGCCACAGACGGCTATCCACAACTGCGCAAGGTCGGCAGGCGTGATGCTTATCACTGCGATATCACCTATGGCACCAACAACGAGTTCGGATTCGACTACCTGAGAGGCAACATGGCCTTCTCCGCCGACCAGCGCGTGCAGCGGGAGAAGTTTTTCGCCGTGGTGGACGAGGTGGACTCCATTCTCATCGACGAGGCCCGTACTCCCCTGATCATCTCCGGTCCGACCGAGAGCAGTTCCGACCTCTATACCCAGATCGACAAGATCATTCCCCTGCTGACTCGCCAGGATCCCATCGAGGGTGAGGATGGCAAGCCCGACTTCGGTCCGGGAGACTACTCGGTGGATGAGAAGGCGCGCCAGGCTTTTCTCAGCGAGGAGGGTCACCAGCACGTGGAAGATATGCTGCTGGAGATGGAGCTGCTGGGTGAAGGTGAGAGTCTTTACGACAGCAGCAACATTGCGCTGATGCACCACGTGAAAGCCGCCCTGCGTGCCCACGCCCTGTTCCAGAAAAACGTGGACTACATTGTGCGTGATGGCCAGATCGTTATCGTTGACGAGTTCACCGGCCGCATCATGCCCGGGCGACGCTGGTCTGGCGGTCTGCACCAGGCGGTGGAAGCTAAAGAGGGAGTGCAGATCCAGCAGGAGAACCAGACCCTCGCCTCCATTACATTCCAGAATTTCTTCCGTCTCTACGACAAACTGTCGGGTATGACCGGTACTGCCGATACCGAGGCGCCGGAGTTCCTCCAGATCTATGGACTGGAAGTGGTGGTTATTCCCACCAACAAGGAGATGGTCCGCGACGACATGGGCGACCTAGTCTACCTGACGTCCAACGAGAAGTACAGCGCCATCATCGAGGATGTTCAGGATTGCGTTAAACGCGGTCAGCCTGTGCTGGTCGGCACTGCCTCCATCGAGACCTCGGAGTTGATCTCCGGGCTTCTGGACAAGGCGAAGATCGCTCACCAGGTACTCAACGCCAAGCAGCATGAACGCGAGGCGGAGATCGTCGCCGAGGCGGGCCGTGCTGGTTCCGTCACCATCGCAACCAACATGGCGGGTCGTGGTACCGATATCGTGCTGGGTGGCAATCCGGAGGGAGAGATCGCCAAGCTGGATCCCAACCATGATCACGCCGAGATCGAGAAGATTCATTCAGACTGGCAGGAGCGACACCAGGCGGTGCTGGAAGCAGGCGGTCTCCACGTGGTGGGTACCGAGCGCCACGAGTCACGTCGCGTGGACAACCAGTTGCGTGGTCGTTCCGGTCGCCAGGGTGACCCGGGTTCAACCCGCTTCTACCTCTCCCTGGAAGACAACCTGATGCGCATCTTTGCGTCGGATCGTGTCTCGGCCATCATGTCGAAGCTGGGTATGGAAGAGGGTAAGGCCATCGAACACCCCTGGGTGACCAAGGCCATCGCCAATGCCCAGAAGAAGGTTGAGTGGCGCAACTTCGATATTCGTAAACAGTTGCTCGAATACGACGATGTGGCCAATGACCAGCGCAAGGTGGTCTACGAACAGCGCGACGGTCTGATGGACGTGAACGATGTGTCCGGTTCCATCCTGGCGCTGCGTGAAGAGGTGGTCAACGAGCTGATCGATACCTATGTTCCGCCCCAGAGTCTCGAGGAGCAGTGGAATATCCAGGGTCTGACCGAAGCGCTGGAGAAAGATTACGGATTGCAGTACTCCGTCCAGCAGTGGTTGGACGAGGACGATTCGCTGCACGAAGAGACGCTGCGAAAGCGTATCGTCAGTGAAATGGAGCAGGAGTACGCGGCGAAGGAGGCCCTGGTGGGCAGTGAGAACCTGCGCATGTACGAAAAGGCGATCATGCTCCAGATTCTCGATGCCAACTGGAAGGAGCACCTGGCATCCATGGATTACCTGCGCCAGGGTATCCACCTGCGGGGCTATGCCCAGAAGAATCCCAAGCAGGAGTACAAGCGCGAGGCATTCGAGATGTTCTCCCGCATGCTCAACAGCATTACCCACGAAGTGGTCTCGGTGCTGACCAAGGTCCAGGTGCAGGCCCAGGAGGAGATGGCCGTTGAGCGCCAGGAGCAGCCTGACGAGATCCAGTTCCAGCACGAGGAGTTTGCCGGTTTTGGCGAGAGCGAAGCCCCGGAGCAGCACCAGCCTTTCGTGCGCGGTGACCGGAAAATCGGCCGCAATGAACCCTGCCCCTGCGGGTCGGGAAAGAAGTACAAGCAGTGTCACGGCAAGTTGCAGTGACCGGGTAAGGGTATAGATGCCATGGCAGGGGATGAGTTGGAGTTCCTTCCTGTTGCCGGTATCCGGCTGGGTGCCACTGCAGCAGGAATAAAGTACCCGGATCGCAATGACCTGGTGATTGTTGAACTCCCTGAGGGATCGAGCTGTGCAGCGGTATTTACCCGCAATGCTTTTTGCGCAGCACCGGTTACCGTTGCCAGGGAGCATCTTGAGGCCACCGCCCCGCACTACTTGTTGATCAATTCCGGTAATGCCAACGCGGGTACCGGGGAAGATGGGATGAGGGCCGCCAGGGAGAGCTGCAAGGCGGTCGCTGCGGCACAGGCCTGTGCCATCAACCAGGTGCTGCCATTCTCTACCGGTGTGATCGGTGAACTGCTGCCGGTGCAGAAGATTGACGCGGCGGTGCCTGCGGCCCTGGCAGCGTTGAGCGAGCAAAGCTGGGCGGACGCCGCCAGGGCGATCATGACCACGGACATGGTACCCAAGTTGATCTCCCGCCAGTTCGAGCATGACGGCCATACCCTGACTGTCACAGGCATGGCAAAAGGCTCGGGCATGATCCGCCCCGACATGGCGACCATGCTGGCCTACGTGGCTACAGATGCTGCAGTGGATAAACCGTTGCTGCAGGCTTGCCTGGAACAGGCGGTAGCCCCTTCCTTCAATTCAATTACCGTTGATGGCGATACCTCCACCAACGATGCCTGTGTTCTTATGGCTTCTGGCGCGAGTGGGTGCTCACCTATCAATGATGTAGCTTCCACAGGATATGCAGGGCTCCGGGACGCCGTGCGCGAAGTCTGCATGGAACTCGCCAGGGCCATCGTCAAGGACGGCGAGGGAGCGACCAAGCTGGTGGAGATCCTGGTCGAGGGTGGCACGGACCAGGAGGAGGTCCGCAGCGTGGCCTACACGGTTGCTCACTCTCCACTGGTAAAGACAGCGCTGTTCGCCTCCGACCCGAACTGGGGCCGGATCCTGGCGGCTGTTGGACGTGCAGGGGTCAATGATCTGGATATCGACAAGGTGAAGATCTGGCTGGGGGATGTCTGCATCGTAACCGAAGGCGGACGTGCGGCTGACTACACGGAGGAGGCCGGGCAGACGGTGATGGACCGGGATGAGATCACCATCCGGGTGGCCCTGGGCAGGGGAGATGCCCAGACACGTGTGTTGACCTGCGACTTCTCCTACGATTACGTCAAGATCAACGCCGAGTATCGTACCTGACAGGTCGTCTTTTATGCGGCACGTTCACGTTGCGGTGGCGGTGATAGCGGATGAGGATGGTCGCATCCTGTTGACGCGAAGACACGACCATCTCCACCAGGGTGGCCTTTGGGAGTTTCCCGGGGGGAAGGTGGAGGAGGGGGAGACAATCTCCCAGGCACTGAAACGAGAAATCCGTGAAGAGCTGGGTATAGATGTGAGTGCCCACTTCCCACTGATTCGCGTTAAACACGATTATTCTGATAAATCGGTGCTGCTGGATGTACACCGAGTCACCGCTTTTGATGGTTCCCCCAAGGGATTAGAGGGGCAGCCCTTGTCCTGGGTGATGCCGGAAAAGCTTGGCGCCTACCCCTTGCCCGAGGCGGATCACCCTATCGTGAATGCTGTTAACCTGCCGGCTGATTACATGATTACCGGTCCGGATCCTGAGCGGCCGGAGGAGTTCCTTGCAAGATTGGGCAGGGCCCTCGGCCAGGGGCTTAGGCTGGTTCAACTCAGGGCGCCGGGGTTGACCGAGTCCGCTTTCAGGACGCTGGCGCAGGAGGCGTTGTCGCTTTGCCGGAACTCCCCTGGTGCACGCCTGATTTTGAATTCCGATCCCAGGATGGTGACAGAACTCGGTGCCGATGGCGTGCATCTCAACAGCAGGCGGTTAATGGCGCTGGACAGGCGTCCGCTGCCTGAAAAGTATTGGGTGGCCGCATCCTGCCACAACCTGGAGGAGCTGAGGCAGGCAGAACGTATCGGCGTGGACTTCGTGGTGCTTTCTCCCGTCTGCCGAACCGCGAATCACCCTGGCGCTGAGCCCCTGGGCTGGGAGCGCTTCCGTGAATGGGTGGAGGAGATTGCCGTGCCGGTATATGCCCTCGGTGGCATGACGTCGGAACTACTGGACCAGGCACGAACCCATGGGGCCCAGGGATTTGCGGCTATCAGGGGGCTTTGGCCTGTAGATTAACCCGGGTGAGGCAAGGCTATGCCTCAGTAGGTGTCGTCGTCTTCAGGGGGAAGGAACGGCTTCCCTGGCGTCTTGTCCGGAATCCGGTGTCCCTCATCGAGCCACTCTCCGAGATCGATCAAGCGGCATCGCTCGCTGCAGAAAGGGCGCCAGGGAGACTCACTGTCCCACTCAAAGCGCTTATTGCAGGTTGGGCAGCGACCATACTGTTTTCCGGTGCTCATGGTCAGAGGATGCAGCAGTTGAGGAAGAAGGTTACATCCTGTTGGGTCTGAGTGGGTCTATCCGCATCATTGGGTTCCAGGAAACGGACACTGAAACGGTGCTTGCCGCCACTGATCTCGGCGAACAGACCGTTCTCTTTCTGCAGGCCTACCCGGATCAGCTGTACAGGTGTCTGGGCGTCCAGGCTGTGCTGGTAGAAGCCTTTGGGTGCTTCCTCGCGGGTGGGGCGGGTGCTGCCACGGATCAGCGAGAGGATCAGCGAGATGGCAGCCTGGATAGGCGCCAGGGTATTGATCCACTCCTGGAGCTTGGCATGCCGCAGTTCTGCAGGTTGCTCCAGCCAGAAGTGATACATCGGCAGATCAAAGGCGCAACTGCCGCCAGGGATGCTGCTGCGCTGCATGATGCTTTTCAGGAACTCGTTTTCACGCAGGTCCTGGCACACCTGGCCGTTTATCTGGTGGAGTTGCCGGGTGATGTTCTCCAGCTCATTGAGTATTTGCTGCAGTCGCTCGACGTCCACGCCGTGGGTCTGCTTGATGGCGCTGAGTTTGTTCCGGTGCCTGTCCAGTTCCTTGATCAGGTCTGCCTTGATGTCGGCCCTGCCAAAGATGTTGATGATATCCAGCAGGGCGTCGATTGCTGCCCGGCTGCTCCATATATCCCCGTTCGGCAGGTGATGATTGGTCTGTCTGAACAGGTGCTCAAGACGCAGAAAGGTCCGTGTCCTCTCGTTGAGCGGATGCTCGTAAATGATTTTTTCAGATACGGCAGGTTGCATGGCAGGCGTGGACGCGTCCCTATTCGGTTTCTGTTGTGGGATAAGCCTTTATCCCTTGTGATATTCTATTGTCTTATATTTTTGGTGGCCGGGTAAACAGGGGATAGCCCTATGGCTGGGAAGGTTGTTCTGCCAGTTCAAGATAGCGATGGTGCAGGGAGAGTACTTTCGGCTTAAGCCTGCCAATCTCACCGGTGTTTTCGATAATGTCATCCGCAGCTTTCAATCGCTCTTCCCTGGATGCCTGTGCGGCGAGTATGGCCTGCGCCTGTTCAGTGGTTATGCCGTCGCGTTGGCAGATGCGCCTGATCTGAAGATCAACAGGGCAGTCCACTACCAGAACCTGGTCGACCTGGCTGCTCTGCCCGGTTTCCACCAACAGGGGAATGGAGAGAATGGCATAGGGATATTCGACGTTTGCAAGATGCTGCCGGATACGCTGGCGGATCAGCGGATGAAGAATGGCCTCGAGATCTTTTCTTGCCCGCTCGTCGTTGAAAACAAGTTCCCGCAGAACTTTGCGCTGAAGGCGCCCTTCGACATCCAGAATCTGTGGGCCGAATCGTTTTTCAAGTGTTGCCAGGACCGGCTGCCCGGGTTCAACCACTTCCCGTGCTACCTCGTCGGCATCGGTAACGGGTACACCCAGTTCAGAGAAGAGCCCCGAGACGGCAGACTTGCCGCTGCCGATACCCCCGGTGAGGCCTACGGTGAACATGGTGACAACAGGCCCTAGGCCAGGCCGGCCCAGGTCAGATAGGCATGGTTGATCTGCTCACCCCAGAGCATGCTGATCCAGCCGGCGGTGGCCAGGTAGGGGCCAAACGGGATGGGGATGGTGTGGTCGCGGCCACGAAGAACGATCAGCACAACCCCGACCAGCGCGCCGACAACCGATGAGATGAGAATGATCAGGGGCAGGTACTGCCAGCCGAGCCAGGCGCCAAACAGGGCGAATAGCTTGAAGTCCCCGTAACCCATGCCCTCCTTTCCGGTCAGTAACCTGAACAGCTGAAATACGCTCCATAATGAGAGGTACCCTGCGGCAGCCCCGATGATGGCGGATTGGCTGTCGGTGAAAACCCCAGGCATTGATAACAGCAACCCGAGCCAGAGAAAGGGAATGACGATGATGTCCGGCAGCAGTTTGTGATCGTAATCGATCAGGCTCAAGGCGATCAGCCCCCAGGTCAGGGGAAGGGCAGCAGCGGCCTGCCAGGTGAAACCCATGTGCCAGACCACGAACAGCGTCAGAACGGCGGTGACGAGTTCCACCAATGGATAACGTGGCGATATCGCCGCTTTGCAGCTGGAGCAGCGCCCTTTAAGAAACAGGTAGCTGACGACCGGTATGTTCTCCCAGGGCCGTATTTCGTGTTCACAATGCGAACAGCGTGAAGACGGTGTTGCAAGGTTGAATGGGGTGGTGTCCGGGGCATCGGTGCTTTTTACATCAAGCAGTTCTCTGCACTGCTCACCCCACTCCTGCTCAAGCATCACCGGCAGTCGGTAGATGACCACGTTGAGGAAGCTGCCCACGGTTGCGCCCAGAAGAAGACAAAAGAGGTAGAGTGTAGCTGGATCAAGCTGTAGTAAGCCATGGATTGACATGTTTGTGCAGTCGGTTGACTACTTGCCGCCAATAAAGTTACGAGAAATTATGTTGCGATGAGTGGGGTAGTGGCATAATTCCTCCTAAAACAGTGACATATAAAACGATTAAGTGAGCTTGTGAGTATTAAGTGTTGCGAAATAAGCCCTGCGGTAGGGCAAAACGCTAGCATATACAACATTTTGCAACAAAACCAACTCCTATGTGTTTTCTTTAAAATGCAACAAACACTCTTCGCTTGTTGGGCCAAGAAGTGGGATGTTAGATGCAGTGATCGTGATTTACATCGATGTGAAGTTTTAGTCTTAATATCGCATGGCAGTCTCTGCTGCAGATCAAAGAGAACGGACATAGAGATGTAGCTGCTTAAATGCCTGCTACGTGACCATAATTGACTCTATCTGACCTACAGTTATGTGGAAAGAGAGAGGTTAAAGGTTAAGGATGGTCTGAAAAATTAGAGTTTTCATTCGCTAGTGGGCCATGCGGTTAATTCGGCAACGCATTCTTTGCCCTATTCACCGAGGCAATAATTTTCTCAGCACTCTTGGTCCACTGGAATGGCTTGG
>NZ_MPRJ01000121.1 GCF_002020805.1 Solemya velesiana gill symbiont
AGCCACAAGGGGCTATCGATCACCGAATGAATTATTTATGGGGCGGCAAGTGGATTTGCTTGCTGCCTAATTGAATTGCAGTTATTACTTGAAACCGCCCATTATTATTTTTTCTTCATCATTAAGTTGAGATCTTAATGCGTCAATAATAAGGCGCGTGGTTGAAATTCTTGTTAGCTCTCAAGTGCTTTTTCAGCAAACGTAATTATGTTCATCGCCAACTTTTTTAATGACTCTGATTTTTCATCATTATTCCAAGCGCCTTCTAACGCTCGCGAGACAGCGAGCGGATTCTTATCTAAACCACCTGGCTGCCCATAGTATGCCGCTGCAGCATCGACATGAGCTTTCCAGTTATCACCGATTTCTTCTTCTACCGTCTTAGTGAGATTGTGTTCCCACATCGTGAGATCTGCTTTCCAGGCGTGCTTATCGGGCCATTCATCTATATCCACGTGCCCCATTAGCGACAGTATCGATGCATTGTCCTTTTTATGCATGTTTATATGATGCTCTCGCTCGGCATCTGTATCTGCGTCCATAACAACATAGACGGGAACTTTAAGCTGTCTAGCCATAGCAAGTGGTTTAATAATTTCACTTTTACCTCCTGTTGGCACTATGTGACAACCAAGCCTTCTATACTGGGTCATTAGTTTAAGAAGTGAGATATATGATGTGATGTGAGCGACATCTTCTAAGCCTTCAACAAGAATGAGTACCTTGCAGAAAAACATCTCATTTATACTTGGGCTAAGAGATGGAAACAGTTTTGCCAGCATTCCAGTCTCTTTAAGTAGCTTTTGCCCTGCCTTATGAAGGGAATCTGATAGGTCTTGATATGACAGCTGGGAAACTGTGGAGTATGACGGTTTTCCTGACTCCCTAACCACCCTTACTGTTTCGAAATCATCACCAGGGATGAATAAAGGACTGTGGGAACAAACGATAATTTGCGCATCATCAACTGCAAGATCGTGTAGTACTTCAGCTAGGTACCTCGCTTGTGGTGGATGTTGGTATAGCTCAGGTTCTTCTATTGCCAATATCAATGTTGGAGCATTTTCATCGGTTATGCTTGCAAGCTCCTGAAGAAGCGTGAGCATAAACGATCTTTGCATACCATGCCCAAACCTAGCCAGTTCACTTTCAAAACCACGCTCACCAACTTTAATGTAGGCCCATGGCTCTTCTACTTTTATGGATTTTTCGGAGTCTTGCTTCCATAATACCTTCGCGCTTGCCTCTGGGTGCGCCCAGTCTTTTAACCTCATTTCTATTGACCCAGATAGTCCGTCCAACACGGATTGCTCAGCATCAAGCATCTCTTGATAATCCTTCCTTAGGGCATCTCGAAGTTTTGATACCTTCTCTGTGAAATCCACCTTTGATCGAATAGTTCTAGCTAGTAGCTGACCCAAGCCAGAGTTTTTCGATTCCTGGCTTTCTTCGGTAATATCCTTAACAGCAGGTACAAATACCCATTGAAGGTGGGGAGCTAGTCTGTTTGCCCCCTTAGTGGCCCCATAGAATTGATCTTCGCTTGGAATTAGAGAGCACAAGCTTGGGCTGTTCGATTCAAAGTCTTGTAAGGCAGTAGCCATTGCTGCCTTTGACTTCGCGTCCTCTATCCCGGGGTAACTCGATTTAAGTTCGGCAAAAATCTCTTTTAACCTCGCAGCGCTTGCACCATTTTTTTCGGCTTCAAAGTATTGCCGAAATTCGCCCATACCTAACCGGCTTCCAAACTGACGGACCTCTGCCCGTTCCGTAACTGAATCATACTTAGCTATTGCAGAGACAATTAGTGTGTCTTGCCGAACATAATCAGATAGATCCGATTTCGCTTGCTCTGAAAGCTTGTAAAAAGTAACTGTTATCTTAATCGGCTTATTTATGTTCTTATGGTGGAAATCATCTGCAGAGAGTTTGCTCAGGTCTGTCTTAGAATCTTTGAATTGCCTGAAGAAAACGTTCATTGCAGCCAGAATTGTCGATTTACCAGCACCATTTGGACCAACAAAGCAAGAATAATTATCAAAGGAGACTGTTTCGTCTTTGAATCCTCGGAAATTCTCAACACGTACTGACTTGATCTTCATCTTCTATCCTTGCTGATGCGTTGTTGTTGTAAGGGCTAACGCCGCAAACACCGGAGGCAAAACCGGCGCGAAGCGGAGATTTTGACTTCCGCGTGATTTCCTTGTTAGCCATTTTTGACTCTGGATTTACGGAGCTTTGCTGTATGGAAGTAACCACCGCCATAAGAACGACCCAACCACAAAAACAGTATGCATGAGGCTACACTTAATGACAGCAAAACAACATAAAACCAATTCACGGAACTTTCTAAGCTGAACTCCGGTAGCGAATAGCCCAGCAAACAAAGCCAAAGACAGAACACATAAAGGCTGATAATTTGGTTAATCTTTGACACAGAAATTGATGATGGTCCAGTTACTAGATGAACAGCCTTTTCACTGAATTTTCTCATTGTATTTCTGGACATAACTATTTTGTAGAGTGGCCCCGTCACTTTATCTTCTAGTACGTCGACGTGCTTTTCCCAATTCTCTTGCCAGAATTTACTACCACGATTGACGCATACCCAAGCAAAAGAAAACACCATACCAAGACAAGAGAGGATTACAGCAAGATCTTGCTTGTTTTGTGCAGAGGACGATTGGACGGCAAGAAATCCAGCCATAGTTGCCCCGATGAATGTCCAGAAGTACGTTGCGCGTTTCCAATATAGCTCGATCTCGAACTTTCTTATGTCGAGAGCTTGCTTTAACGCTTCCGATTCTTTGCCTTTAAAGGCAGTCGCGTACTCCTCAGGAGTGACTTCCTTTGTTGTTGTTTCTTCCGTCATACTTTTTTAATGGTGTTGATTTGCAGTTAAAACTGACCCAGGTTTTGCATCTAATATTGACCCGCCTAGATAGCCGGATTATGGCCTGAGATTACTTTCTTTTTCCAGTT
>NZ_MPRJ01000122.1 GCF_002020805.1 Solemya velesiana gill symbiont
GCCGGGTGGACCACCTAACACCAACTGCCATGGCATGCCATGAGGCCGGAGGGGGAGCCGCATGACACGATGGCTTTCTGCCACTGCCACTGCCACGGAGCCCCTGGAGAGACTAGGGAGACTTCGTGCCAGCGGGCTAATTTTACTCTTTCTGTATAGGAATGTAAGAGAAATCTGATATATCCCGGAACAAGCGGGCTCAAAATTATCGAAAAACTCCTTTATATTCAAGAGGTAATGCGAACATATAAGTGTTAAATGGTATTTTGTATATTGCTGAACATGGAAGTAAATTGGGCTCGGTAGTTCCACCATACGGCAGTACGACCCAATGGGCTGACTCTTACCATGACCGAGCCATCCTTAGCCGACTCGATCAGACCCGAAAGCGTGGCGTATCCAATCAGGACACCAGATCCCAGCAACACGTAGACGTTGATCCGGTAAATGATTACCGTCAGAACACTATCGAATAACAGCGCATCTTATGTGAACAGGCCCTAGTGGATGGTGCGGCCCGCAGCGAAGCGAGGACACGGTAACGCAGCCTGGGCACAGCATTCCCTTTTCATCGAAAACGACCGGCAAAAGTCCTATTATATTACCACCGTTGAAAAAGGAACTGGAAGCGAAAGCCCGAGCAAGGCAAAATAAGCACACAAACGGAAGCAACAAGCCAAAAGGGAATTGATGAGCGATATGCCAACAGGGTTGAACGATAGTCCGCAAAACATCGTCCAGCGCCTAACAAGAGCGGCCCGTGAAAGGATAAGGATGAAGAACCAGAGCAATAGCGGGATCAGTAAAAGCGCACGGGCGATCTTAGCAAAGAATCTACTCCGACTCAGAAAAGCGCAAGGATACGGTCAGCAGGAGCTTGCAGACCTGTCTGGGCTTTCCAAATCATTCATCGGTGGGCTGGAAAACTCCCGCATGAATGTCAGCCTGGATAACCTGGAAAGTCTCGGGCGGGTTCTCGGCGTAGAAGTATTTGTACTGCTTATCCCACCAGACGCCCCAGATCCAGACAAGTAAGCAAATCCGCACCGAACGGAATTCCTCGCCCGACACTAGGGCAGATTGCCCTATGCCTCGAAGAAGAGGAAAAACGGGTCTTTACAAGAGCCAAAAGAGATAATATATTACCACCGGAATTTAAAGTGGAAATTAGCTATGGGAAGGCTCGAGAGACTGACCCGCAAGTTACAAGCCGAACTCGGCAACGAAATTGTCTCCGCTCTCAAAGATGGCTCCGTCACTGACATATACCTGAATGACGATGGCGCTGTGTGGGTGCACCGCGTCGGAGAGGCGAAAAAGGTTCTCACTCAAATGAGCGCCACCCAGGCGGATAACCTGATCCGCACCGTGGCCTCGATGTCCGGAGGCATGATCACCGACAAGAGGCCCGTCGTTGAGGCTCGGTTGCCCAACGGCGAGCGCTTTATAGGGGACATGGCCCCAATCTCACGGCACCCGACATTCTGTATCCGGAAGCCCGCTCGCGTCGTCTACACCCTCGAAAGCTATGTTGGAAAGGGCATGATGACCGAGGCGCAACACCAGGCCATCACCGAGGCCGTTACCAACCGCAAAAACATACTGGTTGTCGGGGGCACCGGCTCGGGGAAAACCACTCTCACCGCAATAGTCGATGATGCGCTGCTCTTCGCCTTCTTCTTCTTCTTCTTCTTCTTCGGTATCGAACAGTTGTTTGACCGGGATCGTGAATATCACTCCCAAGCCCACGGAACTCGGCGTACCGTCTGTGTTGTAATAATCGGTAAACTCAATCGCGGCGTAGTCGAGATAGAAGCCGTCTTCTCCCACCATATCAACATTGAAGGGTAGAGATCGGTCGGCAACCCGTCATAAGACGACCGATGACATCCTGAACCGATGGGCTTTCAAAAACGTCGTGGCTCTCAGTAACTTTTTCCATGTGCAAATCCTAAGATTGAAATTCAATCCGGCATCGTTCTGACGCCTCTTAATCAGAGTCCAAACGGTTGCGGTTCGCTATTTCCACGTAGGTATCCAGGCGGGTTTCCAACCGGATAACCCGGCCATCAATGCTCTCTACCTTCTCCTGCAGTTTTGCATTGGCCGTATTCAACCGCTCCACTGAATCAGTGAGTTTTACCGTGTCCTTCAAAATCGACATGAATTCCTTTCCGAGACCCATCAGCCCTTCTCTCCTAGTTTTTCGACCAGCGCATTACAGCGCTCGGTGGTTTCGTCGGTGAGGGTGATAGCCCGGCTCAAGCCCTCCTTGACCTGAGCCAGCAGCTCAGCAGCCCCAGGCTCTTCGGCCAGCAGCTTATCGAAGGTTTGTTCCAGGGTACGTTCGTGCAACTGGATCACCACCCGCCCATCGTCCACCTGTATATCCACCTCGCTATCGCTATCAAAACCGGCAGCGGCCAGCACCTTAGCCGGCAAGCGGATCGCGGAGCTATTGCCCCATTTCTGGATTTTGCCTTGTGCTTCCATAGATTCCCCCCAAAAAATAGTATCTACATATGTAGATACTAGAGTATCCCTCCCTATGTGTCAACATATGTAGATACATTAGAATAGTGATAACTGCGATAGACCGGCAGATGGTGGGGTAACAACCGCCTTCTTGATAACCGGATGATCTGCCGGTGCCGACTGCTCCGGCAGATCGCGCCGGGAGTACTGGCAAGCAGTCTGCCAGGCGGCAGGATCACCCAGGGTATTGCCCTGGTAGGAGACCAGCTCGCCAAGCCCTAGTGGGCCATGCGGATAATATTGTAATTATGGTGGGACGTATAATGGGCCATGCGCACAGCCAAGCCACTTCGTATCACTCCAAAGACCACAGAGA
>NZ_MPRJ01000123.1 GCF_002020805.1 Solemya velesiana gill symbiont
GTGCTCCTCAAACTTTGGTCGGTGAGAGAAGCTACCTATGCTACCGCAGCTTACCCTCTAACCAACTCTGTCGAGTTGCACTTAGAAATTGAATTCGCGCCTCCAGACAGAGGAAAATACGCAATTTTAGGCTTTGCGTAATTTTTTTAAGCCCGCAACCCTCTGCGGGCTTTTTTTTGAGCAATCGGTTGTCAGGCTCACCTGGTATATGCGTTTCCGGAATTGGGGTATGGTTATACCTTGTATTGCTGTGATAATCAGGAGTCGTTGTGGAGCAGTTCATCCTTTCCAATGAGATGGCCATCAGGTTGGTATTCTTTTTCGGGATCTTTGCAGTTATTGCGGGTTGGGAGCTGGCTGCGCCCAGAAGGGAGCTGACCGTGCCAAAGGCGGGTCGCTGGATCTCCAACCTGGCTATCGTGGCGCTCAATACGATAATACTGCGTCTGCTATTTCCGGCTGCAGCGGTGGGCGTTGCCCTCTTTGCAAATCAACAGGGATGGGGCTTGTTCAACTACGTGCAGATGCCCCTGTGGCTTGCGATAGTGGTATCGGTCACGGTCATGGATTCCATGATCTGGCTGCAGCACGTGGTGGTGCATGCCATTCCGCTGCTGTGGCGACTGCACCGCGTGCATCATGCCGACCTGGACTACGATGTCACCACCGGTGCGCGTTTCCATCCCATCGAAATCCTCCTCTCCATGCTGATCAAATTTTCCGTAATCCTGCTGCTCGGCCCGCCAGCCATGGTAGTGGTGGCCTTCGAGGTGATCCTGAATGCCATGGCCATGTTCAATCATGGCAACATCCGGCTGCCTGCAGCCCTTGACCGGATTCTGCGGATGTTGCTGGTGACGCCGGACATGCACCGCGTGCACCACTCGGTGGAGGACGATGAGACCAACTCCAACTTCGGCTTCAATCTCTCGGTGTGGGACCGGTTGTTCGGTACCTACAGGGCCCAGCCGCGGGATGGACAACTCGGGATGACCATCGGCATTCGAAAGTTCCGTGATCCTGCAGAGGTGGACCGGTTGCCGGGTATGCTGATGCTGCCATTCAAGGGAAAGATAAGTGGTTATGCCATCAACCGGCGCAGCTGGGATGATGGTGGCGAATAGGGCCTGTTATTGGCAGAAACCACAATATGCTGCGCTGCCTGACCTGTGTTTTGATTGAGATAACAGGGAGCCCTGCTGCGGCTCTCAACAGTCCATGATGAGAAGCTACAGGATACAGGGGGTACTGTTGTGCGTCTGAAAGTTTCATTGTTTGCATTGTTTCTGATCTGTGCCGGCCAGGCGCTTGCCGATGAGGTGAAGGTGTCCCACGGGGGTATAACCCTCAATGCCAGCCTGGAAAAAGCTCAAGACGACTGGACTGCAGGACCGGTTGTACTTATGACCCACGGCACCCTGGCACACAATCGCATGGAGATCATGGCCACGCTGCAGGAGATGCTCAAAGAGCGTGGTGTCAGTTCCCTTTCCATTAACCTCAGCCAGGGTGTCGATAACCGGAAAAGCGTCATGTATCCCTGTGAAAACCCCCATCGCTACAAGTACGACGATGCGGCTGAAGAGATCCGGGCGTGGGTGGAATGGCTGAAAGGCGAGGGCGTGGGAAATGTCGCAGTGCTCGGTCACTCCCGGGGTGGTAACCAAGCTGCACGCTTTGCTGCAGCCACGGATGATCCAGCGGTAAAAATGACATTCCTCCTGGCGCCAACAACACGAGCCCCAGGCTATGCTGAGAAGGATTACAAAAGGCGTTACGGGAAGGATCTGATGCCGATTCTTCAAAAGGCCCGTGACCTGGTGGCCGCGGGTAAGGGGGACGAGATGATCTCTCCGGTGGATTTTATCTACTGCAAGGAGACCAGTGCTTCGGCTGATGCCTTTGTCAGCAACTACAATCCCGATCCCAACAGGGATACGCCAACCGTGGTGCCGCAGATAAAGATGCCGGTCATGGTGATTGCCGGGACTGAGGACAAGGTGGTTGCCGGACTCATAGAAAAGATGGAGCCCATCGCTGACGGTGAGCAGGTTCAGCTTGTGGTGGTCGACGGCGCCGATCACTTTTTTCTCGATCTCTACTCAGAAGATGTGGCCGATATCATCACAGAGACGCTCGGAGTCGAGTGATCCGGAAAAGCTGTTTTTTTCTGCTACTTCAGGAATGCGGGTTTTTCAGGCGGACAGGGTGTTTTGAAAAGCTGAAGGCTATTCAAGGGATAAGAACGTATTTGCTGCCCTTCGTTGTTTGATTTTTTTTTCGGAGGAGCGGAGATAACGGTTCCTTGCACTGCGTGGGTAATAGTAGTTGCCGGCCCATTCGGTTGCGCGCATGTAGGGTCCATCGTTGAAGCGGGCCCGTACGCTCCAGGCATATTTTCGGCAGGGTTCGAGTTCGGTTTGCATCCGATACTCGTTTTCTATCAGGCCGTGTTGAAAAAGCACGGTTTCATGGGGGATGAGGTCTGAGGCGTTGTATATTTCAAGATCATAAAAAACCCTGTCTATCCTTTTTATTATGCCCTCCGGGTCCCGTTCAATATCAATGGGCTGCGGAAAAATTTTTCCAGCGAAAAACGGGTGTGAGCGTTTCGACCTTGAGCTATAGTCAAATCTGGTGTGCAACCCCTTCGGTAGTACCCTGCTCTTGATCACTTTCTACACGCTCACCATCCTTGAACTTCACTCCCTCGACTA
>NZ_MPRJ01000124.1 GCF_002020805.1 Solemya velesiana gill symbiont
AAGGATTTTTTCACGCTTTGATAATTGGATGTCGTATTTTTGTTTTTTATTCAGTTCGCGCTGATCGTTGATACCTTGATTAGTGTTAACAGGCCCTAGGTATTTCTGTATCGGTTCGACCAGTTCAACCAGGTAGCTGCCGTCCCATTGGGGTTTCCAGGTGTTGGCTTCATTGTCCTCTCCTTCCGGCTTTTCGCCATAACGGACTTCGTAGAGCCAGCTGAGATTTACGTTTCTTTCAGGTTTAATTGCCGGTTCCTTTGGAATCAGTTCTTCGGGGGCGTAGTACAAAAGAAAGTGTTCGTGCACGATCTCGTTGGCGAGCGTATGAATGGCACGCTCATAGGCTTGGTATACGGCTTCGGCATCGTTGGCAGCCCACTCAGTCCTGGTCGCCTCCTACGATGCCCTGGACCAGGCCAAGCAGGCGATTCGGGATGGCACCCTGCAGGCGACGGTCGACCAACTCCCGGCAGAGCAGGGGTATCTCGGTGTGCAGTACGCACTGAAATCCCTCGAGGGTGAAAAACTGCCCGGGATCACGCTCATCGATACCCTGTTGGTGACAGCAGACAATATCGATAAACAGTAGGCATCAGCTTCATGTTCAGGTTCATCAACAGGCTGAACATCACCAACAAGTTCATCATCTTCCTGGTGCTTATTGGGGTTGTTCCCCTGCTGACAGCCGGCCTGGTGGCCTACCAGACTGCGAAGGAGTCGCTGGTATCCGCCGCCTTGAAAGAGCAGGAGCATATTCTCTCGGGCTACCGGGATAATCTTGTGCTTGTTCAGGAACAGGTGGAGAGCCTGATTGCCAATATCTCGAGTGTCGAGACGATAACCAATGCGCTGCTCAGGCCCCAGAAAGACATTACTACCTATGAGCAGCTCGCCACGGAGGTCCAGGTAGGCTACATCCTTAACGGATATCTCAATATCAAAGGGCTGGTCTCAATTCATGTCGTAGGAGAGCAAGGCACCCATTTTCAGGTCGGCGACACCCTGGACACAAGAATCAAGGAGACGGTCAGAGATCAGATCAAGCTGGACGCAAAACGGTCCCAGGCGCTGGTTCACTGGGTCGGTGTGACAGAGAACCTCAATGCTGGATCCGGTCATCATTTTGTCCTGGCTGCTGCACAGACGATGTACTCAACGAACAGGGCGACATTGGAGCGCCAGACCATTGGGACTTTGATCGTCAACTACAGTACCGCTTAACTATCCAAGTTCTTAGATAAAGCAGGTGAAGCAGGTGAAGCAGGTGAAGCAGGTGAAGCAGGTGAAGCAGGTGAAGCAGCACGAGTCTACCTGATCGACCAGAACAATCACTATATCTATCACCCGGACAAAACACGTATCGGCGAACGTGTGGGAGATCACAGGCAAGGTGTTCTCAGGCCGACGGGGAAGCATGTGCTGGTCAACACCCCGCAAGGGCGGGTCTATCAGACCTATCAGCCCATAATGCGAAGTGGCTGGATGCTCCTGTCAGAAGTGCCTGAAGAGACTTTGCTGTCCAAGGTGGAACTGATCCGCAATACTACAGTGGTGGTGTTTACCTTTGCGTTGATTTTTGTTGTCCTGGTCGCTTTTTACTTCTCCAACTCCCTTGTTTTGCCGATCAAATACATCACTAATAGTTTCAAACGCCTGAAAGGGGGGTGACACGGAAGTAGGAAAGCTTCGGGTTCACGGAGTGGACGAAATGTCCCAACTGGCCGAGTGGTTCAATCAGTTCCTGGACGAATTGCGCAAGCGCTATGAATCTGAAGAGGCATTGCGTATCAATGAGGAACGATACGAGTTGGTCTCCCGGGCCACCAACGAGGGTATCTGGGATCTGAACCGGCAGACCAAGACGGTTTACTTCTCTGACCGTTTCAAGGAGATTGCAGGTTACGAACCCCAAGAGTTGAAACCTTCCCTGGTTAATTTCTACCGGGTAATTCACCCTGAAGATCGTCCCTACATCCGCCAGCGCTTCAAGGAGTTTCTCAATTCGAGAAAGACCTTCATAAACCTGGAACACCGTATGAACAGGCCGGATGGTACCTTTGTCTATGTCAGTAACAACTGCCAGGCGGTAGGCGACAAAAGTGGCAGGGTAATCCGGATGGCGGGCTCGATACAGGACATCAGCCTGCAGATCGAGGGAAGGTTGCGACACGATGCTTCACATGACCCCCTCACCGGGCTCTACAACCGGGCATGGATGCTGAAGCGTATCAACCGGGAGCTGGAAGTATACCGGGCATACCCGGAGAAGGAGTTTGCAGTTCTGTTTCTCGACCTGGATGACCTCAAACAGCTCAACGATACTTTGGGTCACAGCTACGGTGACCTGCTGCTGATCGAGGTTTCCAAGCGTATCGAAGGCAGTATACGCCCAGGGGATTCACTTGCCCGCCTGGGCGGTGATGAATTCATTGTACTGTTGCCGGATATCAAGACCACGGACGAGGGCGTTCAGAATTCTGTGTCAGCCTAATCGGTTAGATATCCAATACGCCATCTAACCGACCCTCAAAATAAATCGACAACTGGGATAGTGTCAAATTCCAGTTCTGCAACGGCATGGTCCATTTCTTTGAGGCATTCTTGATTCCCATGTAAAGCAGCTTCATCAGACTGTTTTCA
>NZ_MPRJ01000125.1 GCF_002020805.1 Solemya velesiana gill symbiont
AACTGGAAAAAGAAAGTAATCTCAGGCCATAATCCGGCTATCTAGGCGGGTCAATATTAGATGCAAAACCTGGGTCAGTTTTAACTGCAAATCAACAGCGACGGCTTGTAACGCGCTCTTTAGCCTGGTTGCAGCACCTTTCGGCGCTTTCGCTTGCTTCAAGAAAAGGTCGAACCCATAAAAAACCTCTGCACTGAGTTGCAAGAGACTGGTCAGATGTAGTTCTTTGGGGTTTTTCTCTATCGTATAGCATCGCGTAGTCGAACAGAAGATTGACGGCCTTTCTGAGTTCAATACCCCTTAGAGTACGTTCGATCAGGCACGAAGCTAACGAATAGGTAGTGAAGTCCAGCACTAAAATCACAGCCATGCGCAAATCGCGAATGATCTAAATAGTTGCAGGGGATAGTCCTACCATCTGCTGATACCACACTTTCCACATCTGCATGGGCTGTACGATAAGGCACTGAATACTCCCTGGCTTACTCAGCAACCACTTCATCGATAACCGATAGAACATCGGATATGACTCGCTCAAGCGACTGTGAGGCGTCTATCACGACAAAGTGCTCGGGGTCATTTTTTGCCTGCTCCAGGTAGCCGTCACGGGCCTTATGCAAAAAATCCATTTTCTGCGTTTCCATCCGATCCAACCCTTCTCCGCGTGAATTAACGCGTTCAAGACCTGTCACTGGGTCTAAGTCAAGAATGATCGTCATATCAGCGCGAAAACCATCCAAGGCCATCTCGTTCAATTGTTTAATGAGGCTTAAAGGCAGCCCTCTTGCATAGTGCTGAAAACTGACGGTGGCCGAATCAAATCGGTCGGAAAGTACAATCTTTCCTTCTTGGATAGCAGGCACTATTTTTTCCTTAACGTGCTGTGCGCGAGCAGCAGCAAACAACATGAGTTCAGTTGTGTCGCACATTTCAGGGGTATCAGGACTAAGTACAATCTCGCGGAGTTTCTCCCCGATAGGGGTGCCGCCTGGCTCCCGTGTAACAACTACCTCACGGTGACCAGATTTAAGGTGCTCTTCAATTGCCTGGATAATCGTGCTTTTGCCTGCTCCATTACTACCATCACAGACAATCATGTGACCTTTTTTCATATCTATTACCGTCCTTTTTTAGGGCACTATCAACCCATCGGTTTACATTGCAGACTAACCGAAAATAATATCAGGCGGTTTCGGATAATAAGTGCAATTGGTAGTTGAAGGGCCAGCTGGTAGAGTCGGCGCTTCTCCCGACCAAGAGACGAAGCACTTATGAGCTACAAC
>NZ_MPRJ01000126.1 GCF_002020805.1 Solemya velesiana gill symbiont
AATTAACCGCATGGCCCACTAGGCGGGTCAATATTAGATGCAAAACCTGGGTCAGTTTTAAATGCAAATCAACATATACTACTGAAATGACACAGAATTACTAACACTCCCCTATAACAGTCTCCGTTTGCATTCATATCTGGGCTACATGAGTCCCAACGATTATGAACGACAACTGACAGAGACGAAGAAAGCGGCTTAACTGGATTGTAACAAAACCCTTGACCACGTCAGACTATTTCCTCAACTGAGTCGCTACGCCACCAATAAAACGATATATCTTACCTTCCTGCTTAACAGTCCCATCGCTATACACAAAGAGTGTGCTACCAAGAACTGTTTCTGGAGAACTAATGTAAATACCAATCTGGAGCACAGATCTGCCAGAGTCCTTGTACTCGTCCAACAATTCCAACTCAATTTGATACTGTTGCTCTTCTAAAGAAGGTATTGGTTGGTATGTCTCAATAATCTGTTCATCTCTGAGTCCACAGAGTTTTTTATAAGACTCCATTGAGTAATGACACAGCGCTTCTTCAAGACGCTTTTTAAGAAATTCGATGTCCGAATTGACAGTCATTATGGCATCCAATCTGAGGGCTTGATGGGTGAGCACCGACCTGGGAACGGCCACTGCTTTCTAAACAGCTGTTTACTTCCTTTTATATAACAGACTAAATGATAATGCTCACAATATTTCCCATTCCACGTGTGATGCGCCTTGTGGCGTTCGAATTTACATCTTACGTTTTTGTATGCCTTTACCGCGTCTTGAGTCGCCTTTTTACAGGCGGGTATGCGCATACATATGTTTATTGCAGCACCACCAATCGCTATTGGTAACTGGGCTGCCGATCCTTGGGGATCTATAAAACGCTGCGGATTAGCATTGGCATAGAGATAAGTATTAAGTCCACCCTCAAGACCTATAGGGTCACTTTGGATGTATCTTCCGGTGCTGGGGTCATAATCGCGGAAGTAGTTGTAATATAACCCGCCTTCATCGGCGACCTGGCCAGAGAACCGCAAG
>NZ_MPRJ01000127.1 GCF_002020805.1 Solemya velesiana gill symbiont
GGATCAAGCTTCACCATTCCAAGTGAAACGCCCTGTGCGGACCCGCATGCAGGGTGTTGTGGGGAGGGAGGGTTAGAGACCCTCCCTTACCCGATTGGCGGCAACCGAGCCGTGCATACCCAGCATGCCCATGTTGAGGGGATGCGCTGCGCTGCGGGCAGGTTGCCAATACCCTTCAGAGTGAACACCGATGGAATGCCGCAGGTTTCCGCGAAGATCCGAAAGGCATCGAGGGCGCCTGCGTGAGTGACTCCGCCACCGGCATAGATCAGAGGTCTGCGGCTCTCCTGCATCATGGCGCGGGCCTGCTCGATTGCCTCCCAGGATGGGACTTTTATGTCATTCTCCGAGGGTTCAGGAGTGTGGACCAGGGGCAGTCCTTCGGGTAGTTGCTGAAGCTGTATGTCTTTCGGCAGGTCGATCAGAACCGGGCCGGGAAGTCCTTCCCGGGCCAACCAGAAAGCCTCTTCCATGATGGCCGGCAGTTCGTCGATGGTCTCGACCAGTTAACTGTGCTTGGTGATGGGCAGGCTGAGTCCCAGGATGTCGATCTCCTGAAAGGCATCGCTGCCGATAAGGCCGGTGGGACCCTGTCCGGTGATGGCGACCATCGGGACGGAGTCCATGTAAGCGTCGGCGATGCCGGTGATCAGGTTGGTGGCGCCTGGACCCGAGGTGGCCAGGCAGACGCCGGTTTGGCCCGTAGCCCTGGCATAGCCGTTGGCGGCGAAAGCCGCGCCCTGTTCGTGGCGGCAGAGTATATGCCGCATGCCGCTGTCGATCATGGCGTCGTACAACGGCATCATGCAGCCCCCGGGATAGCCGAAGAGGGTATGGATCCCCTCGGCTTTCAGTTTCTCAACAATGTATTCCGCCCCGTTCATTTTCGTGTCTCTGCATATTTGCGTTTTGGGCGGTTTCGGATAATAAGTGCAATTGGTAGTTGAAGGGCCAGCTGGTAGAGTCGGCGCTTCTCCCGACCAAGAGACGAAGCACTTATGAGCTA
>NZ_MPRJ01000128.1 GCF_002020805.1 Solemya velesiana gill symbiont
GGACTTGACCGCTCAGCGGTCCGATTTGAAGGACGCCGGTTGCACCAAGATATTTGCCGAGAAGATCACCGGCACCCGCCGCGACCGCCCGCAGCTTGAGCGGATGCTTGACCACTTTCGAGCCGGTGACGTTGTAACTGTCACGCGCTTGGACCGTTTGGCCCGTAGCACGCGCGACCTGCTCGATATTGCCGAGCGTATCCAGGCGGCGGGCGCAGGGCTGCGCAGCCTGGCTGAACCCTGGGCCGACACCACGACCCCCGCCGGTCGAATGGTGTTGACCGTTTTCGCCGGTATCGCCGAGTTCGAGCGCAGCTTGATCATCGACCGCACCCGTTCAGGCCGCATTGCGGCCAAAAAGCGCGGCACCAGGTTCGGGCCGACCCCTGCCCTATCCGACGAACAGCTCGCCCTTGCTCGCAAGCTCATGGACGAAGGTAAGCGCGCCCGCGAGGTTGCGCCGATGTTCAACGTGCATGTTTCGACCCTCTATCGGGCATTGAATCGAAATGTTGCATAGCTGCTAGATTGTAGATAGCTGTTAAATATGACCACGAGGAACACAGCCACTATGCAGACAGTAACCGCGGATTCGGGAAAAGCAGGCAAGTCCAAATCCAAGAAGACGGCAACCCGAGACGGTCGCCGCTCACGTCGAACCAGGCGCACCGTCCAGTTCGCAACGCGCGTCACGCCGGAGTGGGATAGCCGCTTTCGCGAGATCGCCGACGAGAAAGACCTGCTGCTGGCCGAGCTACTGGAAAGGATGCTCGAAGCCTACGAACGACAAGACGATAAATAGGGGAAGGAATGGTGGAATCGACACGGAACGGCGGCCCGCAGCCGCTCGGCTCAGCTCTTGACCAAGCTATCGCCCGCCTTGGCGAGAACATCAAAAGCGCACCCAGGAAGCTGTGAAACGAGTCAATGAAACGGATTTCTACTCCTACTCGTCAGTCATCAAGAAGCTTGGTTGCTAGGGCCTGTTCACGTTAATCTAAGCGAGTCTTCGACCTCGTGAAAGATTTTGGGACATCCATGTCCCCAAAATCGACTCGGCCTTCGACAGCCTATTAGTGCCCCGGACGTCCTGGTCTCCGACCGCTCCACAGTCGCCTCCCAATGACTACACGCCGTGT
>NZ_MPRJ01000014.1 GCF_002020805.1 Solemya velesiana gill symbiont
GCAAGTTCGACCCGACCCATTTCGACGTCACTGAAACCAATCTGCGCCTCCAACACATCAAGCTCTGATTGACCAGGGTGTAGCCGCCGGACGCTTACCCCGAACCGGTGGTTCGGGTTTTCCTTTGGCCATGGTTTGGCACTGTCAGAATGTCTTCGACAGGCCTATACCGACGAGGTGCACGCTGGATTCATAGTCTCCATCAAAGCGATTCGAACCGTTAAAGTCGCTAGCGCCTATCCAGGGTGTAGTGGCTGCACCACGGAAATTCCTGTCCTCAAACTTGACGTACATATAGCCCCCCTCAACAGACCAGCCGTTGCCGTAGTCGTGGCCGACACCGATGCTGAAGAGATGGCGATCTGAATCGGGTACCCGGGGACTGAATGCCAGATCGGGTTGGCCGGTTTCATCATAAGTGTAGCCAAAGCGCAGCTGGGTCTTGGCGTTGAGATCGTAGGTGGCACCGATGCGGTAGGCATTGGCATCTTCCCAGTGATTGTTGCTTTCAATTGGACTGGGTGCTACCAAACCGCCACTATGGTTTATCTGTAATACATTGAAGGAGTCCCAGCCAGTACGGGTGATGTCGAACTCCAGGGCCAGCTTGTCGGTGGCCTCGTAGCGCACACCGGTCTGCAGGCGCCAGGGTATGGTCAGGTCGCCCCAAGCCCTAGCTGAGTTAGTAGCTATGTCATTAGCAGAGCCTTTAACCGTGACTTCAGAGGATGAGTGATAGTTGAAGCCGAAGCTCCAACGATCCTGCTCATAGAGCAGGCCAACGTTCATGCCCCAACCGCCTCCGTCACCTTTTATTTGTACAAGGGGTGCGTTGAAGACGATGGTCTTGATCCAGTAGTAGTCCAGGCCCACTGCCATGCTGGTGTTTTCATCAAGCTTGAAGGCGAGCGTGGGATTGATATCGACGGTCTCAATTTTACTTTCTGTTGGATGAAATGGTCCCAAACCAGCGAAAACTGGATTTGTATATGTTGGTGCATCGGCATCCCAGATCGATTCCAGACCGAAAGGTGCTGAAACGCCAAGACCGAATGCGACCTTGTCGTTGTAACGATAAGTCCCCTGGAATTGAGGAATGCCGATGATGTCTGACCCCTGGCTTTCATGGGTACCGGTTGTTGCGGTAGTGACCTCCAGGCTGGGCGCAACCGCCATGGCACCAAAACTGATGCTGGTGGGGTGGTTGGTCATGGCCGCCGGGTTGTAGGGTACGGCGCCCAGTTCATCTGGATTGGCCACCAGGGCGTTGGAGGTTCCGAGGCCTGTGATGGAAATCTCGGGTACCGCAAAACCTGATGCGGCGGCCTGCTGCGAGAGTCCGGCCAGCGCAAGGCCGCAGGCAACCGCCAGTGTTCTTAGTGCAAAGTTGTGTGTGCTGCTCATTTCAGGATCTCCGGTACTTTGACTTATTATTGATCCTTGTATTATTTGCAATTAACACGCAATTCGCCCGAGGTTAAGTTATTTTATTCATTATTGCCAGTGGTTTGAGGTCAAACCAACTGGGTGGTTGCTGTTTCAGGGGAATGGTGAGGGTGGTAAGGTGCTGAAAGGGAAAGCGGTTCTTGTTTTTTCTGTGATCATGGTTTTTTTGTCGTCTGGCCGTACGCCGCCGTGCGTGCTGAAGGGCAGTTCCACCCCTATGTGCTTTCGTCCCATGTTAAGGGTGATTTCGTTAAGACCATCATCGAGGTGAAAGAGGCGCTCAACGGGGCGGGTTTTCAATTGGCCGGCGAATACTCCCCTTATGATGATGCCCACGTCATCGTGGTAACAGACGAATTGCTGACGGATGTGGCCAGTGCCGGGGATATAGGGTCTCTTTTTGCCCAGGCTATACGGGTATCGGTGACCCGCGTGGGGGAGGCGATCCAGGTCTCCTACGCCAACCCAGAGTATTACGAACACGCTTATCAGCTTAAAAAGAGTCTTGCCCCGGTGAAGGAGAAACTAGTCTCTGTCATGGGGCAGCAGGAGACCTTTGGCCCTGAAGGGATGAGTCCAGAGAAGCTGAGAGGCTACCACTATTCCTACGGCATGGAGTATTTCGACAACTTCATGGAATTGGCGAAGTACAAGGACTATCGAAGTGCCCTGAATGAAGTGGAGCAGGGGCTTGAGGAGAAAAGAGGCGGCGTCTCCATAGTCTACCGTATCGATCTGCCCAAAAAGAGGGCATCACTTTTTGGTGTGGCGATGAGTGAAGGTTTCAGCAGTGACCGGAAAATTATGGAGACCCTGACCCTGGATGTTGGCGAACTGAGACACACCGCGCGACTGCCTTACGAGGTCCTGGTTGTTGGCGGACGCATTCTTGCACTGCATCCGAGATTCCGGATTGCGGTGGATTTTCCTGGTATGAAAATGGTGGGAGAACATAGCTTCATGCAATTGAGTGATACGCCAAGCGCTATAGAAGAGGCCCTTACACGGGTGGCAGGAGGGAGCGTCACGCAGTAACCACTCGAGGTGTTAATGGATTAACAGATATAGCTTTATATAGTAAAAATATGATATAAGATAATTTTATTGCCAACCTGAGACAGCAGGGAAATTCTAATGGCAGATCGTAGACTCCAGGTGTTCCATACCGTCGCCCGCTTGCTGAGTTTCACCAAGGCAGCAGAGACCCTTCATATGACCCAGCCGGCAGTGACCTTTCAGGTGCGCCAGTTGGAAGAGTATTTTAATACCCGTTTGTTTGACCGTACCCATAACCGGATCAGTCTGACAGAGGCCGGTGCCCGGGTATACGAGTACGCAGACAAAATCTTCGAGCTCTATGCCGAGATGGAAAATTCCGTTCGAGAGATGACGGGTGAAATCAGCGGCTCGCTCACAATTGGTGCCAGTACCACCATTGCAGAGTACATGCTGCCGGCCCTGCTGGGTGACTTCAAGCTCAAGTATCCGGAAGTGAATATCCACCTGAAGGTTTCCAACACCGATGGGATTGTCTCCATGGTGGAGAACAACACCATCGACCTTGGTGTAGTGGAAGCTCCCGTGGCCAACAAGAACCTGGTGGTTGAGATATGCCGCCCGGATCAGCTGGTTGCAATCGTGCCCCCCGCCCATCCGGAAGCCGAGAAGGAGGAACTTTCCTACGATGACCTGGTGAAGTATCCCTTCATCTATCGCGAGGAGGGTTCGGGAACCCGCGAGGTGATCAATGAGTATCTCGTGAGCGTCAACAAGGGCGGTGAAGGTCTCAGGGTGGCCATGGAGCTGGGTAGTCCCGAGGCGGTAAAAGGTGCTGTTGAAGCGGGAATGGGCATTTCCGTAGTCTCCCGGGCCACCATCCAGAAAGAGATCAAGTTGGGCACCCTGATTCCCATCAACTTGAACCCTGGACTTGAACGGCCGTTCTCCTTCGTACACCAGAAGCAGAAGTTCCGCGCCCGGGTGATGGAGGAACTGTTGGAATTCGCCCGTGACTACTGTAAAGAGCACGAGAACGACTGCCGGGAATAAGCAGTGTTGGCGCCCAAGCAAAACCTCCCGGCTGATCAGCGTAAGCTGCTAAAGCTCTATTCAGGGCTGAGTCAGGGAGAGCGTGAAAACCTGCTTGCCTTTGCGGAGTTTCTCTCCCAACGGGAAGAGGGAGAGGTTGCCACGCAGCAGATCGCCGAACCCAAGCCTATTCCCGGGCCCGAGGAAGAGAGTGTTATTGCTGCAATCAAGCGGCTGTCCGAGACCTATCACATGCTGGACAGATCGACGCTGTTTCACGAGACATCGAGCCTGATGACCTCACATGTGATGCAAGGCCGGGAGGCAGTCGATGTCATCGATGAGCTGGAAGCGCTGTTCCAAACCAAATACCAGCAACTGACAGAGACTGGTGATTAGGCCAAGCTTGGGAGTTCCGGATGCGTCTGCTGGCTGACTGGTTCAAACGTTATCTTTCCGATCCGGAAGTCGTTTTTCTTGCCCTGACACTGATCATCGGTTTCGCCGTGGTCATCACCATGGGCGATATGCTGGCACCCGTTCTGGCGAGTGTGGTGATCGCCTATCTGCTGGAAGGGCTGGTCGGACTGATCGAACGGCGTGGCGTGGTGCGTCTGCCCGCTGTGATGCTGGTCTTTATCGCCTTCATCCTGTTCCTGACCCTGATCATCTTTGGCCTTCTTCCGCAACTCTCGCGGCAGGTGACACAACTCTTCCAACAGGTGCCGGCCATGATCACCGAAGGGCAGGCACTGCTGATGCGGCTGCCTGAAAGCTACCCGGAACTGATTTCCACCGAGCAGGTGGCAGAGATCATCGCGGTCATCCGCCAGGAGATTGCGGAACTGGGACAGGTTGTCTTGTCGGTCTCAATCTCTTCCGTGGTTGGGCTCATAACGATCCTCGTTTACCTGATCCTCATGCCCCTTCTGGTCTTCTTTTTTCTAAAGGACAAGAATCTGATTCTTGACTGGTTCGTGCAGTTTCTTCCCAAGAACAGGAAGTTTGCGGATACCGTGTGGCAGGATGTGGACCGGCAGATCGGCAATTATGTGAGAGGTAAGTTCTGGGAGATTACCATCATTTGGTCTGCCAGTTTTGTGACCTTCACTGTGCTCGGACTTCAGTACGCCATGCTGTTGGGTGTGCTGGTGGGACTGTCGGTGATTATTCCCTATATCGGCGCGGCAGTGGTGACCTTCCCGGTACTGCTGATTGCCTGGTTTCAATGGGGCTGGAGTGCAGATTTCATCTGGCTCTCGGTGGCCTATTTCGTAATCCAGGCACTGGACGGCAACGTGCTTGTGCCGCTGCTCTTCTCCGAGGTTGTCAATCTCCACCCGGTGGCGATCATTGTCGCGATTCTGGTGTTTGGTGGTTTATGGGGATTCTGGGGGGTTTTCTTCGCCATACCTTTAGCGACATTGGTACAGGCCGTGCTGACGGCATGGCCAAGCCAGAAGATCGTCCCTGAAGAGTGATTGGCTACACAGCAGATGGAATCTGCAGTGCAGCCTGAAGATTATTTTGTTTTGCAGGTGCTCAGGCCAAAGGGCAGGTAAGCAGGGCACCAGCCGATTGCCGTTGTGAACAGGGGGATGACGCCGACGGCTCCCCACAGGCTGCCGGTATAGAACCCCCAGCCGATCAGGGCCAGGCCCACAACAATGCGCAATACGCGGTCGATGCCGCCAACATTCTGCTTCATGAACTTCTCCCAATCTTCAAGCATACTGACCTCTGTGTGTCAGGGTCTGTTAACAGGTCCCGGATAACTCATGCTAAAGGTTGGGTGGTTTGTTGTCTGTGATAATGTCACACAACGGTAGAGCAGGGGAAATTATCTGTTCGTCATGACCATTCAGGTTTCAAGGGTCTTGTTCTCGAGACCGGTGATGTCGGTTATCTCGATGGTGCCCCGCGTGGTGTGGATCAGCTCGCTGGTTTCCAGGTCCTTGAGGATGCGGCTGACAACTTCCCCGGAGGTCCCGAGGTCGGAGGCTATCTCCTGGTGGGTGATTTGGAGTCTCTCCTCGTCATTCGATACACGTTTCAACAGGTAGTCTGCTATACGCCTGTCCATGCGACGAAAGACTACTTCTTCTACCACGTTGATGATATTTGATAGACGTCGGGAGATAAGTCCGAATACATATTGACGCCACGCTTCCGAGTAGGCGAGCCATTGGTTCACCTCAGGGGCGGGGATAAGAGCAGCCTCCATGGGGGATTCGCTGACTGCAAAGGCAGGGAAGGGCTGGTTACTGAGGATGCATGAGGCCGTCAGAATACAGCTTTCACCCGGGTCCACCCGGTAGAGCGTGATCTCACGTCCGTTTTCCCCTAATTTATATACTCTGGCAGTACCACTGATGACCAGGGTCAGATGCGAACAGCGGCTCCCCTCGTCACAGATATGATATCCCTTGTCCAACTCGACAACTGAAGCCGGTTGCATGAAACGGGCCTGGAACTCACGGCTCGTATCAGACAGAAAACCGAACTTTTCTTCCAGTTTTTCCGGGTGGATGGATTGGTAATCACACTTACTGCTTTTGTGAGAATGTAGAATAGCCGATCGATGCGTCTTCAGAAGCTATCGACCTGTGTACTGCCGCGTTTCAGTAGACCGGATCAGGGCTCCGATACTATCGGTATCAAGTCGCTGCCAGCTCTCCAGGCTTCGGGAATTTCTGCAGGCTCTTTCAGTCGTGGTAACACAATTTTCGCGTTGCATTGTCTGATCAGAGACAAGATGTGCTCTGCTTCATCCCTATCCGCTGTCATGATCTGCGGGGCGATGCAGACATAGTTGGCCTGCAGGTACTCCAGTACCCTCAGTGCCGGGCTGTTGGCGCCGAATTTTGACAGGCAGACACTGATTCCGGCAGAGCGCAACTGAGCAATGACGCGCTTTGCCGTCTTGAGATTGGAGCCGAGTTCTGCGATGCGGTATTCGAAGACCAGGCCTGTACCGACAAGATGTCTTGCCCGAAGTTGGTCTTTCAGCCAGTCTATGTTCTCCATGTGCTGAAGCGACTGCGGTGACTGCTCAAGAAAGAGCTCAACCTGCTTGCCTTCGTTGCGTTTCAACTCCAGGGTGGAAAGAGCGTGTTCTACCAGCTTTCGGTCGATATCACCCATGACACCTTGGTCCAAGGCGGCTTTACGCCATGCAGTGGAGCTGAGCTGCCCTCCTGGTCCTTGTCTGAGCCTTAACCTGATTTCGTACTTCTCCTGGGGATTTTCATCGCGGTCTCCAAAGGGACGGAAAAGGACCTGGAAGCTGTCATGCTGGATGGCATCGCGAACGATGTCGCTGATCTCGCTCGAGATGATATGTTGATCACCCACCTCCAGCTCTGCAGAGTACATGGTGATCCGCTGGCCTGTTTTTCCCCATGCAAAGGTGCAGGCTTTCTCTGCTCTATGGAGAACTTCAGAGGTATTTTGGTCCAAGGTGGATATGCCGATCGCTGGTTCAAGCCTTTTCTGATCACCCTCCACGACAAAAGGTGTGCCCTCTATTGCTGAATAGATATTAGCTGCCAGTTCCAGGAGGTTCTTAACATGGGGCCTGATGGCGATAATGGCAAAAGAGTTGGTGCTGAGGCGGGAGGCGATGTCCTGGCCCTCGATGTTTTCAGCGATCAGGTGACCTAGTTGCGCCAGCAGTGAATCCAATCGCTTCCCTTCCTCCAGGGCCTTCCGCTTGTCTATGCTGCCGATTTCCACCAAGAGTACCCCCCCACCAGAGGGGGCTGTGGCTTGTTCGATGGATGTTTTCTCCAGTTTTTCAAAAAAGTACCTGCTGTTGAACAGACCGGTAACGGAATCTCTCTTACTGCTTTCCATGGCTCTCGGTTTGAGCGCCTTGGCACGTTGCACCCGGTTGGTGATAGTACTGATAAGGTGCTTCGAGCGAATGGGTTTACTGAGGAAGTCATCGCCGCCGAAACTCAGTGCGTTCAGCTTCTTGTCCGGATCCTGCTCACCTGAAAGAAATACAATGGGAATGGCGAAGAAATCCGGATGTTCACGGATGATCGTGGTGAGTTCAATCCCATTGGCGTCAGGCATATACAGATCTATGAGGACAAGATCCGGACGGAATCTGTCCAGCACCTCGGGCACTTTCAAGGGCTCTGTGACAGCCAGGGTCTTCATACCCCCCTTGTCGAGGATGGATGAAGCAAACTGGGCCTGGGTCGGATCATCCTCCACGATCAAAATGCGGTAGTGATCCTCGGTGGGAGAGCTGAGTTCAGTAACCTTGCTCACCAGCTCTTTGGTGACGAATGGTGCGAGCATATAAGCGTCCACACCCAGCCGCATGGCAAGTAGGCGCTGTTTGAGATCCTTGGTCTGACTCAGGCAGAGTGTGGGAACAATCCTGTTTTGCCTCTCCTGCTGCACCTTGAGTTCACGACTCAGATTTTCCAACTGCGGCAGAAAGTGGGACTCGATTATCATGATATCCGGCAGGCGCTTCTGTATTTCGCCTTCCAGGTCATCCGGGCGGATGAAGGTAAGCACCTGGAACCCGTTCTCCTGGAGCGAAGTTGTGAGGCCTGGGGCCAGGTCAAGGTCATCGCTGGAGCGGATATAGAATGCGAGTTTACCATTGCGCTGTCCTGCCGGGCCAAGGCTGAGGGTGCGGCTTCTCTCCAAGGCGACTTTAACGGCGTCAATAAGTTCATGCCCCCGTACTTTGTGTTTTTCGCTTAGACTACTGATGTCACTGTCGACAAATGAACTGAGATATGTTTCCAGGGAAAAGACATTCTCATTCAGGTCGATGAGTCCGAACTTTCCGCAGGATCCGGCCAAGTCCTGAATACGGGAAAATAGCTGTTGAAATTTGTTCTTGCTCCATCCGGTTCTGCAGAGTTCTTCCCAGGAGCTTTCAATACTGCTGATCCGCTCCGGAAGATGCTCGATGAAAGCCTCCTTCAACTCTGCACTTTGATTGATCTGATCAGACATTACTTTCTTCCCTAAGACTCTTTACAGACGGAAATTCCAAAGCCTTTTCAAATGTACCCTGTAAATTAAGAGTAGGGTAAAAGGCAGATGCGATCTTTGGTGTTCTGTGGCACCAATTATCACACTCGTTTTTCATTATTAAGAGTTTATACTACAAACTGAGAACGGGGGGTAAAAACCGTTAATTTTCGTGAAGTCCCTGCCCGGGTCAAAATGAACCGCAGGCGGCATCTGTTCCAGTCCGCGTTTGGGGCGTGCTGCATGATACCGAGGCTATCGTGAAGATGGAAAAAGCCACCCCTGTCTCAAGGTAGTACGAGGCCAGGTGTCCAACTGGAAAGCAGGATGCAAGAAGAACAGATTGCTAGAACCAAGCTAATCATGGCTGAGCGGGTCCGCCTCTATTATGGCGAGCTCGGGGTGTCCGGGATAGGAACTATATTACTCTCCTGGGTGATGATGTGGCTTGCCGGAGGGCCGGAGAACAACCTGGTTCTGATCTGGGGCATCGTGATGCTCATGTCCGGGTTGATGCAATCCGGGCTTTGGATTGCTTGGTGGCGCAGTCAACCGGACATGGCCGAATCATGGAAGTGGCAGTATTTCCCACTGTTGCCGATGGTGGTTACCGGATTGTGCTGGGGGCTGGCAGCGGTTTTCCCATTTCCCGACTACGCAGACCAGGCTTCTATCCTGTTGGGGCTCGCGGCCGGCGCCGGCGTGTTGCTGAATCTCATCCTGTTGTCAGCCTTGGAGTTGGCAATATCCCTGTTTTTCCTTTCTGCCCTGGTCCCCCTGGCATTGAGTTTTTTGTCAGGTCAGCGACTGCCCGAAACGGAAATCATGACATTGATACTTGCGGCTGCGATTACCCTGGGTTTGACGGCTGTGGCGCTCTCAGTGCTCTCCAGCATCATAGCCAGGCTGAGAGCCGGTAAACGCAATGTCAGCGGAAAACTCGATCTTGTAAAGGAAGAGGTGGAAGGGCTGCACAGCAAACTCACTATGCAGCACGAGCGGCGCAAGGGTGTCGAGCAGGAACTCTACCGTGCCAAGGGTGAGGCGCAGACAGCCAACATGGTGAAGAGCGAATTCCTGGCCACTATCAGTCATGAAATAAGAACACCGCTCAACGGTATTGTCCCCTTGTTGGAAATATTGCGGGATACAAAGCTCGATAGAGAGCAGCAGCAGTTTATCAATACCGCACTCAACTCATCACATCACTTGATGACCATCATCAATGACATTCTCGATTTTTCCAAGATTGAAGCAGGAAAACTCGAGTTGGAGGATCTTGATGTGGACCTCCATGAGTTGGTTGGATCAGGGATTTCGTTAATGTCGAAAAGTGCAGAGCGCCGTAAGTTGGAGCTTTCCCATTCCTTTGGGGAGCAGGTTCCACGCAGGGCGTTGGGTGATCCCATACGTATTCGCCAGGTACTCACTAACATGGTGAGTAATGCAATCAAATTTACAGAGAAGGGCAGTATTTCCGTAAAAGTGAAACTGCATCAGCCTACACGCAAAGAGCGCGAGCTACTGTTTGCAGTAAAGGATACCGGAGTGGGTATCAGCAAGGATGTTCAACGGAGGCTGTTTCAGTCCTTCAGCCAGGCCGATGCATCAACCACGCGCAAGCATGGCGGAACGGGGTTGGGGCTGGCGATCAGTAAGCGGTTGGTTGAGTTGATGGGAGGGAAGATTGGGGTCACCTCCCAGGAAGGTAAAGGCTCGGTCTTCTGGTTTACGCTACCATTGAGAAAGGCACATGCCGAATCCGCTTCCTCGCGCTGGACGTTGCAGGGGATACATGTCCTGGTTGTCTCCAGGAAAGGCGTGCAATCAAGCAAGCTGAAAAAACTGCTCGATGACTGGGGCACCAGCTATGACCATATAGCCGAGCTGTCAGAGGCTATTCCGCTGTTGACTTCTGCGGAAGCAGAAGCGTCCGGTTATCACTACAACCTGGTGATTGTCGACACCCATGTCTATGATGATGCGGTGCCTCAGTTCCTGCGGGAGTTGAAAGATCATCCAGGTTTACGGCACTTGAAGGTCATCTTGCTCGATGGTGACAGCTATCCTGCCGCACCTGTCACTGACGACAAGGTTGTTACCTTGATGCCCCTGGCATTCAAAAAGAAAGATCTCTACCTCCAGTTGTGTAGATTGTCCGACTCGGAAAGCCCTTCCAGTGATGTCCTGCTGTCGGATGACGGCGAAAGCGAGGAGGCGCTCATGCCGGAACCGGAGATAGAGCAGGATTACTATCTTGAAACCGGGGATGAACTGTTGGAGGAGAGCAGCGAGGTATCTTCGGCGGTGGATGAGATACCTCTGGCCAGAAAGGTACTGGTTGTGGAAGACAATCCGGTAAACCTTGGGGTTGCCCGTAAGTTGCTTCAGCGCCTAGGGATCGAGTGCTCGATGGCTGAAGATGGAAAAATGGCACTGGATGCCATTGAAGAGGACGAGTTCGACCTGGTACTGATGGACTGCCAGATGCCTCGTATGGATGGCTATGAAGCTACCCGCGCTGTAAGGCTCAAAGAGAAAACCTATGGGCTTGCAAGGTTGCCGGTCGTTGCAATGACGGCAAATGCCATGGCGGGAGACAAGGACAAGTGCCTGGAGGCGGGTATGGATGATTACATCGCCAAGCCCCTCTCACCTGGGAGTCTTAGAAGCACATTGAGACACTGGCTGCCTATGCGGGAATCACTTTTTGAGGAGGACTCTTTGACCGTGTCAGGTCTCGAAATTCCAATGACAGGGGATAAAAAAGTTACAACCAAGATAACCTCTGCAGCTGGTGAAGCTGTGAGCATCGAACAACAGCTTGAATCACTCGATTCTATCGATAAGGAAGTCATTTCCGAACTCTACGAAATCATGGAGGAGGACTTCACCAGCCTGCTGGAATCTTTCCTGGAGAACTCGCCGGTGTGCCTGGACCAGATTGAGGAAGGGATTAGGGAGGGGGACTGCAAGAAAGCGATCATACCAGCACACTCCCTCAAATCGAGTAGTGCCAATGTCGGTGCAATGCACCTGTCAGAACTTGCCAAGTCGATGGAGATGGCTGCCCGCGATGACAACTTGGGGGTTCTTCAGGACGGCATGATGGAGCTGCGTGAAGAGTACGATCAGGCTGGCAGGGAGCTGCAGGGGCTCTGTGAAGTCGACACTACCAGTGAAGGGTAAATGGCCCGTGGGTAACAGTATGGATCAGACACTTTGTCTTCTTCTGGCGTGCACAGCGGCACGATGACCTGACATGTTTGCAGCTTCAGGTTCCAAAATGCCAATCTGGAGACGCCGTACAGTCTTTTCCTGGGCACTTTATGACCTGGCGAATTCCGCTTTTGCCACGACGGTGATGGCCGGTTTTTTCAAGCAGTTTTGGGCCTCTGACCTGAGCGCTTCGGAAAGTACTTTTCTACTGGGGAATATAAACGCCTTTGCCAGTATTCTGGTGGTTTTACTCGCGCCGATTCTTGGTGCCATTGCTGATCATGGCGGGGCAAAAAAGCGTTTCCTGTTCTTTTTCGCTGCAATGGGAATTGTCATGACCGGCGGCCTCTACCTGGTCGCCCAGGGTTACTGGGCAATAGCGCTTGCACTCTATGCCATGGGTGTCATCGGTTTTTCAGGCAGTATCGTTTTCTACGATGCATTGATGATCGATGTTGTAGAACAGGATGAATTGGATTTCGTCTCTGCACTCGGCTTCGCTGCCGGATATCTCGGAGGAGGCATACTTTTTTCCATTAATGTCATCATGGTGCTCTATCCTTCGAGTTTCGGTTTGCCCGATGAAGCCACTGCGGTGCGGCTCTCTTTCTTGAGTGTGGCCATTTGGTGGGCCCTTTTCTCTATTCCCGTGTTTCTGTTTGTCAAAGAGACAAGGCCGGCTTCAAAAGCCGGCTGGCTTGAGTCGATAAAGGGGGATTTCAGCGCCTCGGAGCCACTTTTCACGCCAGATCAGGACGTTGAAGCAGACCTTTCTGTTTCTCTTGGCGTACTGGTGTTATATCGATGGTGTCGACACCATCGTCCGAATGGCTGTGGACTACGGCCTGGCCTTGGGCTTTGAAGCCAATGGGCTAATGGTCGCCTTGTTGATTACCCAGTTCTTGGGTTTCCCGGCTGCCCTGTTTTTTGGACGACTTGGTGAGCGCAAAGGACCACGCCAGGGCATTATGGTGGCAATATTCATCTATTTACTCGTCATTCTCGGTGCATACCAGATGGAATCTCAGTTCGAGTTCTACATCCTTGCAGCGACAATCGGACTGGTCCAGGGCGGGATTCAATCCCTCAGCCGGTCCTTTTACGCACGGTTGATACCAAGAGATCAGGCTGGTGAGTTTTTTGGTTTCTACAACATGCTCGGAAAATTTGCAGCCGTATTGGGGCCATTGATCATGGGGTGGGTCAGCGTGCTGACCGAAAGTCCCAGGCTCTCCATTTTAGCTGTCGCCATTCTTTTCATTATCGGCGGTGTGTTATTGGCCCTCGTTAAACCAGAGGAGGGGCAACGCCAGGCCAGGTTGATGGAAAACCAGGAGATCTGATGCACTTTCTCCTGTTGCTGATTATCCTGGCTTTGCTGATTCTCGCACCTCAGCTGTGGGTGCGGCATGTGCTCTCACGTTACAACAATGAAGATGAAGATTTTCCGGGCTCCGGTGGTGAACTGGCACGTCACCTGTTGGACCGCCTGGGGCTTGAAGATGTGCGGGTGGAACCTGCGCAAGGGCAGGGAGATCACTACGACCCTGTGGACAGGGCCGTGAGACTGACCCCCGACAAACTGCGCAATCGTACCCTGACGGCAATCACCACAGCAGCCCATGAAGTTGGGCATGCATTGCAACACAGCCAGGGGTACAGGCCATTCCAATGGCGGATGCGCCTGGCCGGATTGGCAGTGGGTTTTGAACGCCTTGGCTCTTTCCTGCTGTTTGCAGTTCCATTGCTGGCGGCAATCACCAAGGCTCCCGCTGCAGGTTTGCTGATGCTCTTCGCTGCCTTCACCACAATAGGTGTGGGTGTGTTGGTGCAGCTGCTGACTTTGCCGGTAGAGTGGGATGCCAGCTTTGGCCGGGCGCTGCCGATACTGGAAGCGGGCTACATCAAACCTGATCAGAAAGAAGCGGCGAGACGCATCCTCAGGGCCTGTGCCCTCACCTATGTCGCCTCTTCCCTTGCCGGATTGCTCAACTTCTGGCGCTGGCTGAGTGTGCTGCGGCGCTGACAAAACACCTTCGGGTGGGACGCTGCCGATTTTTTGCCTTTACTTGCCTTTACTTGCCAATACGCTAGTCAAGAGTTCGACGCATCTTTCGGTATGTTTTTTAATATGCAGAAAAATAAAGAAAAAAACGGTCGAAATTTAATGGCATATGTATTGCTTTCATTAAGTCAGATACTCGCGAGGTAGATCGAAATGGCCGAAAAAGAAAAATCCGAAGACCTGGGATTGGGTGAGGAGCAGGGGAAGGGATCAAATACCAAGCTCATTATCATGATTGCCGTGGGTGTGATCGTGCTTCTGGCCGGCGGCCTTGGGCTGGGGTGGTTCCTTTTTGGTGGAAGTGACGGGGATAGCCAGGGAGAGCAGGCAGAGGAGGCCGTGGAAGAGGTGCAGGCACCGCTTATCTACCACCCGGTATCCCCGGAATTCGTTGTCAATCTGCCGCCTGGCGGCAAGGTCAAGATGATGCAGGTTGAGCTCCAGCTGGTTACCAGGAGCCAGGAGACCATCGACTTTCTCAAGCATAACGATCCAATGGTTCGGCACAATCTGCTGGATCTGTTCGGCTCCCAGGACGGTGAAAAACTCAAAAGCTGCGAAGCCAAGCAGCAACTTCAGTCGGATGTAATGAAGAAATTGAACGAAATTATCAAAGAACAGGAAGGTCCGGGAGAGGTGGAAGCCGTCTATTTCACCGCTTTTGTGACACAGTGAAACCATGAGCGACAAAGACCTTCTTTCCCAGGATGAAATCGACGCACTGCTTCACGGTGTCGATAACGGGGATATAGAAACCGAGCCTGAAGAGATTTTTGAGGGCGAGATTCGGACTTATGATTTCTCCAGTCAGGACAGGATTGTTCGCGGACGCCTGCCGACCCTGGAAATGATCAATGAACGTTTCTCAAGGCAGTTTCGCAACAGCCTGTTCAATATGCTCCGCAGGTCTGCAGATATCACCGTTTCGGGTGTTCAGATGCAGAAGTTCTCTGAGTTTGTACACAGTCTTTATGTGCCCACCAGCCTTAACCTGATCAAGGTGCCACCGCTCAGGGACAAGGGTCTGTGTGTGCTCGACCCCAAACTGGTTTTCAGTGTTGTAGACAACTTCTTCGGCGGCAGCGGTCGCTTCAACAATCAGGTGGAAGGGCGGGATTTCACGCCAACAGAAAACCGCGTTATCCAGATGCTGTTGCAACTGGTGTTCAAGGACCTGCAGGAGGCCTGGAAGCCGGTGCTTGAAATCGGTTTCGAGTATCTCGGGTCGGAAGTGAATCCCCAGTTTGCCAATATCGTGAGCCCTTCAGAAGTTGTGGTGGTGACCATTTTCCATATTGAAATGGAAACCGGCGGTGGGGATCTCTACATATGCCTCCCCTACTCGATGGTAGAACCCATCAGGGAACTGCTGGATGCAGGCGTGCAGAGCGATAGGGGTGAACGTGATGAACGCTGGGAACACGCCCTCAGGGAGGAGATTCTGGCTGCGACAGTTGAACTGAGCAGCTACATGGCGGAAACCCAGCTGAGCATGAAGGAGCTGGCCAACCTGAAGGTCGGGGACATTATCCCGGTTGATATACCGGAAATGGTCGGTGTATTTGCTGCCGAGGTGCCGATATTCAAGGGCCAACTTGGTGTGTCTGAAGGGAACTTTGCGGTCAAGGTTCAGGAATGGAGCAGGAAACCCAAAAGACCAGGGTTAAACGAGTTACTCACTAAGTCCGAGAACTGAAGGGCGAAGATCATGAGCGAAAACGGAAATGAACAGAATGCAACACCGGAAGATGAAATGAGTGCTGCAATGAATCAGCAGGCTGATGCAGTGGCGGCAACAGGTGGGGCTGAGTCGGCCCAGTTCCAGGAATTGCATGCAGATGCCGCCGGGTCTGTCGGCGGTGCCGAGGTTAACCTGGATGCAATCCTGGATGTGCCGGTGACCATCTCCATGGAGATTGGCAGAAGTCACATCACCATACGCAACCTTTTGCAGCTGAACCAGGGTTCGGTGGTCGAGTTGGACAGGCTCGCTGGCGAGCCCATGGATGTGCTGGTCAACGGCACCTTGATCGCCCAGGGTGAAGTCGTGGTGGTGAATGACAAGTTTGGCATCCGCCTGACTGACATCATCAGCCCTGCGGATCGGGTCAAGAGGCTGCGCTGATGAGAGCCATCCCTGCCATCGGCGGTCTATGCATTCTCCTTTATGCAGCTGCCGGCTTTGCTGAATCCAAGCAGGGAGGGGCGGTGAAACTTGCCGAGTCCCAATTCAACGGGGGACTCCTGGTCGAGACTGGCCTGGGCCTGCTGCTGGTTTTGGGTGTGATTTTCGCCCTGGCCTGGCTGCTGCGCAAGTTCGGCAGGCTGCCCATGCAGGGGAAAGGCGCAGTTGAGATCATCGGAGGCGTTTCCCTGGGTCCGAGAGAGCGGGCCGTGCTGCTCAAGGTTGGTGGTACCCGGCTGCTGGTGGGTGTTGCCCCGGGGCAGGTGCAGAAGCTCCATGTATTGGATGAAGACGAGGTGCTCCCCGAGGCGGGAGAAGAGGGCGGATTTGCCCAGCGTCTGAAGACCCAGATGGAGGCGCAGAAATCATGATGCGGGTCGCTCTTCCTCTTTCAACGCTGATGCTGTCCGCCTTTTCAGGTGAGTTGTTGGCCCAGGGTATGGAAGCGCTGACCATGACGCCTACCGAAGAGGGTGGACAGACATACACCCTGAGTATCCAGATCCTGCTGTTCATGACAGCCCTCAGTCTGTTGCCCGGGGCGCTGCTGATGACCACCTCCTTCGCCAGGATTATCATCGTATTGGCGATTCTCAGGCAGGCGTTGGGTACACAGAACACACCCTCCAACCAGATTCTTATCGGGATCTCACTTTTTCTCACTATCTTCATCATGATGCCGGTATTTCAACAAGCCTATGAGACCGGTCTCAAACCCTATCTCGAGGAGAAGGTGACGGTGGTTGAGGCGCTCGAAGGCGTGGCGACCCCGATGCGTGAATTCATGTTGGGCCAGACCCGTGAAACGGACCTTCAACTCTTCGCCGATATCGGCGGGATCGGTGAAATCGAATCGCCGGAAAAGGTGCCGCTATCGGTATTGTTGCCGGCGTTTGCAACATCTGAGCTGAAGACAGGCTTTCAAATAGGTTTCCTGTTGTTTATCCCGTTCCTGGTCATCGACCTGGTGGTCGCCAGTGTGCTGATGTCAATGGGTATGATGATGCTGTCCCCGCTGATCATCTCCCTGCCGTTCAAGATCATGTTGTTTGTATTGATCGATGGATGGGCACTTGTGTTTGGCACCCTGGCTTCAAGTTTCCTGGTATAGGGTAGGTGGAATCATGACACCTGACAGCGTACTCGATATTGGACAAAGAGCCTTGGAGGTAACGGTATTTCTGGCAGGTATTGTCTTGATACCTGCTTTGCTGGTGGGTTTGCTGGTGGCCATGTTCCAGGCAGCGACCCAGATCAACGAAATGACGCTAACCTTCATCCCCAAGCTTATCATCGTCGCGGTAATGTTGATGTTTGCAGGTCCCTGGATGCTGCGGGTGATCATGACCTACGCCCTCAACCTGTTTCACAGTATTCCGGAGCTCATCGGGTAAATAGGCGAAGAAAATGTCATTTACCGAGGCACTACTCAATATTTGGCTGGCCGCCTTCATCTGGCCACTGATTCGGATCAGCTCAATGGTGGTGGCTGCACCCGTGTTGAGTTCGAGACAGGTTCCCGCCAGGTACCGGATCAGTTTTGCCCTGGTTCTCACCTGGATTCTGATGCCATTGTTGCCTCCTGTCGTTGCAGTGGATTTTTTCAGTGCAGAGGCCTTTCTTATGGTGCTGCAGCAGGTGCTGATCGGACTGGCAATGGGATTTATCCTGCAGATGGTCTTTGGGGCGCTGGTTTTCGGTGGGCAGGTCATGGCATACAGCATGGGCCTGGGTTTTGCTTCCATGATGGATCCTCAGAATGGTGTCCAGGTGCCCGTGGTTTCCCAGTTTTATATCATCGTGGCCACGCTGTTCTTTCTCGTTTTGAACGGCCATCTCCTGCTGATCGATATCCTGGTCCAGAGTTTCCACACATTTCCCGTGGCGGTTGACGGGCTCAGCCGGAGCAGCTTTTCGGAAGTGGTCGGCTGGGGAAGCCAGATGTTCAGCGGCGGCCTGTTGATGGCTTTGCCTGTGATGGCTGCACTGCTTCTTTTTAATTTCGGTCTCGGCGTCATCACCCGCGCGGCTCCGCAGCTGCATATCTTTGCAGTGGGTTTTCCCCTGGCGATGCTGATTGGTTTTATCTTGATGTGGGTAACGCTGCCCAACGTTATGGCCAACTTCAGAGAACTTCTGGAGGCCGGCTTCGCTTTGATCCAGCGTCTGCTGTTGATTCCGGGGTGAGTCATGGCTGAAAACGAAAACGGCCAGGAACGAACAGAACAACCGACACCCAAGCGTCTGCAGGATGCTAGGCGCAAGGGGCAGACTGCCCGTTCCCGTGAACTCAACACCATGATGATCACCCTGATCGGCGGGATGGTCCTGGTGGGTATGAGCGGTCATTTCGGCGAAACCCTGGGTCAGATGATGGAGGGCAGTTTTACCATTGCGCGCCCCGATATCTTCGATACCACCGCCATGCTGCGCAGGCTGTTGGTTGCGATTCGGCATACGCTGTGGATGCTGACACCCTTTTTCGTGGTTATCGTTGCCTTGGCCATTGTGAGTTCGGTCGCCCTGGGGGGGGTAACTGCAAGCGCTGAGGTCATGGCGCCCAAGTTCAGCAAGCTGAACCCGATCAAGGGCATGAAACGGGTCTTCTCCTTGAAGGGATTGATGGAGTTGCTCAAGTCCTTGGCCAAGTTTCTGCTGATCGGTGGCGCCACCGTACTGGCCATGTGGGTGACCCTGGATGATTTCATCCGGCTCAGCACCATGGAACTGATGCCCGCGGTGGTGGAGATGGGTAGCCTGGTGGGCTGGTCCTTCGTTCTCATCTCATTGACCTTGATTGTCATCGCCATGGCGGACGTGCCGTTCCAGTTGTGGGATCACAAGCGCCAGTTGAAGATGACGCGCCAGGAAGTAAAAGAGGAGATGAAGGACACGGAAGGACGCCCTGAAGTCAAGAGTCGTGTGCGTCAGCTGCAGCGTGAATTCGCCATGCGCCGGATGATGGAAGAGGTGCCCAAGGCTGATGTGGTGGTTACCAACCCGACCCATTTTGCCGTGGCGCTGCGTTATGACCAGAACAGTATGCGAGCACCCAAGGTGGTCGCAAAGGGCATGAACCTGATTGCAGCAAATATTCGCGAGGTGGCAGAGGAGAACGGTGTGACCATCGTTGAATCCCCGATGCTTGCCCGTGCCATCTACTTCCATACCGAACTGGATAACTATATTCCGGCTGGTCTCTATTTCGCCGTGGCCAAGCTGCTGGCCTATGTATTCCAGTTACCTATCTACGAGACCGATGGCGGGTTGAAACCCGAAGAACCAACCGATCTGCAAGTACCTGAAGATCTCCAGGTGCCTGAAGCGGGTGAACCAACAGTACATTAGATCGAGAAACTGAACCATGGATGCAACAGCAATACTTGGTAATGTGAAAGCCGCAGGGGCGAGGGGGCTTGGTGCGCCGCTGGTCCTGATGATGATGCTGGCGATGATCGTCATCCCCCTCCCGCCAATTGCGCTGGATGTCTTCTTTACTTTCAATATCACCCTTTCGCTGGTGGTCCTGTTGGTTGTGGTCTATACATTCAGGCCCCTGGATTTCTCCGTTTTCCCCAGCCTGCTGCTGGTTGCCACCCTGTTGCGCCTGGCCCTCAACGTGGCCTCTACCCGGGTGGTGCTGCTGGAAGGTCACACGGGAGGCGATGCCGCCGGTAAAGTGATCGAAGCGTTCGGTGCGTTTGTGATCGGAGGTAACTACGCAGTCGGTTTGGTGGTGTTTTTTATCCTGGTGATCATCAACTTCGTGGTGGTTACCAAGGGTGCCGGGCGTGTATCTGAAGTGAGTGCCCGTTTTACATTGGATGCCATGCCCGGCAAGCAGATGGCGATCGATGCCGATCTGAACTCCGGCCTGATCAGCCAGGACGAGGCGCGTGCCAGGCGTGACGATGTTGCACGTGAGGCGGACTTCTATGGGGCCATGGACGGTGCCAGCAAGTTCGTACGGGGTGATGCGATTGCAGGTATTCTGATCCTGATCATCAACCTCATCGGTGGCCTGTCCATCGGTATGCTGCAGCACGACCTTGATCTGTCGACAGCACTTCGCTACTACGCACTGTTGACCATCGGTGACGGCCTGGTAGCCCAGATTCCCTCCTTACTGCTCTCCACATCGGCGGCCATTATCGTGACCCGGGTGGCATCCGACCAGGACATGGGTGGCCAGGTGATATCTCAGCTTCTCTCCTCTCCCAAGGCGCTGGCTGTCGCTTCCGGGGTCCTGGCTGTCATGGGCGTGATTCCCGGTATGCCCAATTTCGCCTTTCTCCTGTTGGCTGTCATAGCCGCAGCTGGTGCCTGGCTCATCTATCAGCGTCAACAGAAAGAGGCATTGGCAGAGGTGCCTGCACCGGTATCGGAAGTGCCACCGGAACAGAAAGAGTTGACTTGGGACGATATGCAGCCGGTGGATATTATCGGGCTGGAAGTCGGCTATCGGTTGATCCCCCTGGTGGATCGCAATCAAGGTGGTCAGCTGATGAATCGCATCAAGGGTGTACGCAAGAAGCTCTCCCAGGAGCTGGGTTTCCTGCTGCAGCCTGTACACATCCGTGACAATCTCGATCTGAGTCCGACGGCTTACCGGATATCGCTTAACGGTGTCACGGTGGCTGAAGCCGAGATACACCCTGATCGCGACCTGGCGATCAATCCGGGACAGGTCTTCGGTACGTTGCAGGGTATTGAGACCCGGGATCCCGCTTTTGGTCTCGAAGCGGTGTGGATTGAGCCTGCTCAACGCGACCATGCCCAGACACTTGGTTATACCGTGGTGGATGCAAGCACGGTTGTGGCAACACACCTCAGTGAAATACTGCAATCACATGCACATGAGCTGCTCGGACACGAAGAGGTTCAGCAGATGCTGGATGGTTTGGGCAAAACGACACCCAAACTGGTGGAAGACCTGGTACCCAAACTGCTCTCCCTGGGGCAGGTGGTCAAGATCATGCAAAACCTGCTGGCGGAGAAGATTCCTGTTCGGGACATCCGCACGATTGCCGAAACATTGGCGGAGCATGCTGCCCAGAGTCAAGACATCGGCGTCCTGACGGCGGCGGTACGGGTTGCACTGTCGCGGACCATAATGCAGCAACTTGTTGGCCCTGCTGAAGAAATTCCGGTCATCGTGCTAGACCCGAGTCTGGAACAGATATTGCAACAGACTATTCAGCCCTCCCAGGAAGGGGGCGTCGGGTTTGAGCCCGGGCTGGCTGAGCAGTTACAAAAAGTGCTGTCTGAAACAGCCAGCCAACAGGAGATGAGAGGCGAGGAGAGTATTTTGCTGGTAGCAGCGCCGATCAGAACCTGGATGGCCAGATTCGTCAAACACAGTGTGCCGGGTATGAACGTACTTTCCTATAACGAAGTGCCAGACAACAGGCAGATCAAGGTGGTCGCCACTGTGGGAAAGCAGAGTACTGATATTTGAATTAGTCAGTAAAACAATCGGGCAGGCGCCCTGTGTTACTGACTTCTAAGGCAGGGAATACAGGGTATGAAGATTAAACGCTTTTTTGCAGAAGACATTCGGCAGGTCTTGCGCCAGGTGAGAGAGACGCTTGGTCCGGATGCTGTCATTCTCTCCAATAAATCCGTAGACGGCGGTGTCGAACTGGTGGCGGCGATGGATTACGAGGAGTCGGCATTCGAGCAGGCCGAAAACCATTCTTCTGTCGAGTCAACACCCTCCACCGTGACGCCTATCAGGCCACAGGCACAGGAAGTGTCTGAAGCTGACGAATCCCCTGTGAAAGAGACAACTGCACCGCCGCGTGTCGAGTGGAGTCAGGATCCAATTCTCGTGGAGATGCGCAGAGAGATGCAGTCGCTCAGGCGTATGATGGAAAATGGTCTGTCCGGCCTGAGCTGGCGGGAGATGGGAGAACGTGATCCCCAGGCCCAGGAACTGTATCGACGGCTTATGGGATTGGATCTGAGCGCGGATATCTGCAGTCACCTGGTTGGACAGGCCGTTGGCAGCGAAAACCTGGATCAGGGGTGGCGCAAGGCGCTCCACCACTTGGCAAAGGATATTGCGACAACAGGCGATCGCCTGCTCGAGGAGGGTGGTGTTGTAGCGCTTATCGGGCCTACCGGCGTTGGCAAGACAACCACCATCGCCAAGCTTGCAGCACGTTTTGCCCTGCGTAACGGCAATCGGCATGTGGCTTTGGTCTCTACGGACAAATACAGAATCGGGGCCCAGGAGCAGCTCAATACCTATGCCCGTATCCTCGATGTGCCTGTCAGGACCGCTGCCACCCCTGAAGAGTTGGGCATAACACTCAATGCACTTGCAGACAAAAGACTCATTCTGGTGGATACTGCGGGTATGAGTCAGCGTGATGTGCGTCTGAGCGAGCAACTCTCCCTGCTCAAGGCAGGCGACAAGCAGGTTCGTTGCCTGTTTGCTTTGTCCGCTACAACCCAGCAATCTGCGCTGGAGCAGGCGGTTGCAGCCTTTGGTGCTGCTGCCCCGGAGGCATGTATCCTTACCAAGGTTGATGAGGCTGCTTCCCTGGGGGGGGCACTCTCTGCGCTGATTCATAGTAAACTGCCACTGGCATTTATAACCGATGGACAGAAAGTACCCGAGGATGTCCACCTGGCGAGAGCAAATACCCTGGTCAGCCGGGCTGCGACACTTGGAGAGAAACAGGTAGGCCATTACAGCGATGAGTACTTGGCGTTGACGCTGGGCGAGGCGCGAGCCAATGCTCATGTTTGATGGTAAAGAGGATCAAGCCGCGGGCTTGAGACGTATGGTCAATCCGGAACCCGTAAGGGTGATTGCCGTCACCGGTGGAAAAGGTGGTGTCGGGAAGACAAACATTTCTGTGAACCTGGCTGTTGCCTGGGCAGAACTGGGCCGCAAGGTAATGGTGCTTGATGCCGACCTTGGGCTGGCCAATATCGACGTTGTTCTGGGGCTGCATTCGGAATTCGATCTCTCCCATGTGCTGCGAGGAGAACGCACCCTGGACGAGGTGGTGCTCGAAGGGCCGTCAGGGATTCAGGTGGTGCCTGCGTCATCAGGCGTCCAGGAGATGGCCGAACTGAGCGAAGCAGAACACGCGGGCCTGATACGGGCTTTCAGTGATCTCGGGTCTGACCTCGATGTACTGATCGTGGATACCGCTGCCGGCATATCGGATACCGTGATCAGTTTCAGTCGTGCTGCCCAGGAGATTCTCGTTGTTGTCTGCGATGAGCCTGCCTCAATCACCGACGCTTACGCTATGATTAAGTTACTGAACCGGGAGTATGGCATTGACCGGTTCAGGATTCTTTCCAATATGGCTCGTAGTGCGCAGGAAGGAAAGGAACTCTATTCGAAGATATGCCGTGTAACGGACCGTTATCTGGATGTCATGCTAACTTATGCCGGCAGCATTCCTTATGATGAGCAGCTTCGCAAGGCTGTGAAGGCTCAAAAGCCCGTGGTTCAGGCCTTTCCCCGCAGTCGCATTGCTCAAACCTTCAATAACCTGGCGAAAAAGGCAGATAACTGGCCTGTGCCCGAAGGTGTGGGTGGGCATCTGCAGTTTTTCATTGAACGCCTCATACAGTACTCAACCGGTTCATTGGGGGCCGGCAGATGAACGGACTTGCCACCTACGCCGCGGTTCAATCCCAAGACCCCGATGCTTTGGTGGCGAGACACTCACTCCTGGTCAAGCGTATCGCTTATCACTTGATGAACAGGCTGCCGCCCAATGTCCAGGCGGATGACCTCATTCAGGCGGGCATGATCGGCCTGCTCGAGGCGAGCAGGAATTACGATCCCAGTCAGGGCGCGAGCTTCGAAACCTACGCAGGAATCCGTATTCGCGGCGCCATGCTGGATGAGATTCGACGCAGCGACTGGACTCCGCGTTCCGTGCATCGAAAAGCACGCATGGTCGCTGATGCGATGCGGGATATCGAAAACGAGGAGGGACGTGACGCCAGGGACATCGAGGTGGCATCGGCCCTGGATATGAGCCTGGATGATTATCACAAGATATTACAGGATGCTTCAGGATGCAGGATCTTCAGTGTCGAAGAGCTGCAGATGGTAGGGGAGCTGCCCCAGAATCCTGGTGAGACAGGAACCAACGGCCCCTTTGAGGGGATGCAAAAGGATGCATTCAAAGAGGCGCTGGCGGATGCCATTGCCGGGCTGCCGGAGCGGGAGCGGTTGGTCATAGCCCTCTATTATGACGACGAACTGAATCTTCGCGAGATCGGCCAGGTGCTTGGGGTGAGCGAGTCCAGGGTCTGCCAGATACACAGTCAGGCGACGCTGCGCTTGCGGTCGCGACTTTCAGATTGGTTGTCAGAAGGTGGGGAATTATAAGCAGCTTGCCCAGAGCGATCATGCGTGTTTCAGAAGGGATCGGTGGCAAATCGATGTATCAGGGAAATATTGAAGTTTCCACCGATTCAGACGCTATTGAACATGGAAGAGATGAAGGGGAGCAGGTGGCAGGTTAATCGGTAGGGCGTTTCCGTGTCGATAACGCCTGGTTCGGGTTGCCTGGTCGCCACCCATGTTGGTTCTGGAGGTTGAGTTGGATAAAAATATGAAGATCCTCATTGTGGACGACTTTTCTACAATGAGGCGAATAATCAAGAATCTGCTTAGAGACCTGGGTTATCTCAATACCCACGAGGCAGACGATGGGACCACGGCATTGCCGATGCTGCAGGCCGGAGGCTTCGATTTCCTCATTACCGACTGGAACATGCCCGGTATGACGGGTATCAGTCTGCTGAAAGCAGTTCGTGCAGATCCCCAACTCACCACGCTGCCCGTGCTCATGGTCACCGCGGAATCCAAACGTGAACAGATCATCGAAGCGGCCCAAGCCGGGGTCAATGGCTACGTGGTCAAACCATTCACCGCTGCAACCCTTGAAGAGAAGATTGGAAAAATCTTCGAAAGAGCCGAGGGGTAGAGACATGCACGGTCATTCTCTCGGTGGAGTCGCACCATGAAAAACGATCAACGCCTTGCACAGGCGAAAGCGCTGGTTCAATACCTGGAGTCAGGTGAAGAAAAACAGGCTCAAGAGATTATCAACGAGCTTTCGAATTGCCGTGAGAGCGAGTTGTTCCAGGAAGTGGGGCGTCTGACCAGGGAACTGCACGAAGCGATAAACGGTTTTCTGCTGGATGGCAGAATTGTCGAGATGGCTCATCAAGATATACCGGATGCCGGTGAGCGTCTGAACTACGTGGTTAAAATGACAGAGGAGTCTGCAAATACCACATTGAGTGCTGTGGAGAATGGGTTGTCCCTTGCCGATGAACTGGGGCGGTTGTCAAAAAGCCTCAATGCGGTGTTTGAGGCTGGTGGCCCAGGTGAACTGCAACCAGGCTCCCTGGAAAAGATAAAAAACTTTCTGGCACTTGTGGATAACCATTCAGTCAGGCTCCACGCCCAGCTCTTTGATGTACTGATGGCACAGGAGTTCCAGGATCTGACCGGCCAGATCATTCGCCAGGTGATTACCCTGGTCAATGATGTGGAGGAAAAACTGGTTAAGCTTGTAGTGCTTTCAGGGCTCAAGGGGGTAGAAAGGAAACCTGGCAAGGAACAGCAGATGGGGCCTACCGTACCAGGGCTGGATGAAGAGGGCGCCATGGGTGGTCAGGATGAAGTGGATGAGCTTCTGTCCAGTCTCGGATTTTAGCTTTTAGGAGCGGTGGATGACGCTTGATCTGGGCGATGAGATTCTACAGGATTTTTTGGTTGAAGCCGGTGAGATACTGGAACAACTGAATTCCCAGCTCGTTGATCTGGAACAGAATCCTACTGACCCGGAGCTTCTCAACTCGGTATTTCGCGGTTTTCACACCATCAAGGGCGGTGCCGGTTTCCTGAGTATCGACTCTCTTGTCGATATCTGTCACCGTTCTGAAGATGTATTCAACGTATTGCGCCAGGGGCAGCGTGCTGTAGACCCTGAACTTATGGATGCCATTCTGAAAGCGCTCGATATTGCCAATGAAATGTTCGATCAAGTCCGTTCGGGTGAAGAACCGCCCGGGGCAGATCCCTTACTGTTGGAGACGTTAAAGGGCTTTGCCGAGCCCCAGCAGGAAGCGTTATCAGGCGAAATCCAAGGTGAACCCGAAGCTGAGTCAGCCCAGGAATTTCTCCAAGAACCTGAACAGGAAGCGACATCTGAAGCCGTTGGTGAAGAAGCCTCGGAACAGATTACCGAAGATGAGTTTGAGGCACTTCTGGATCAGTTGCATGGCAAAGGGAAACACGGTGGCTTGCCGGTCAGGGGGCAGTAGAAAAGCACAAGAAAGAGCCCTCGAAAGCCATAACCGGAAAAGCATCCGGAGAAAACAAGCCGCCTGCCGGAGCAGTTGATGTACGTGATAGAAGAAAGGCAGGAGCCGCCGGGGACAGCACGGTCAGAATAGATACATCCAAGCTGGATGACATCATGAATATGGTCGGTGAACTGGTACTGGTTCGCAACCGGCTGTCAAACCTGAAGACAAAATCAGACAACGATGAAATAGCCAACGCGATCGCCAATCTGGACATGGTGACCTCCGATCTTCAGAACGCGGTAATGAAGACACGCATGCTGCCGGTAAAGAAGGTGTTCGGTCGTTTTCCACGGGTGGTGAGAGATCTCGCCCGCAGTCTCAAAAAAGAGATTGAACTGGTAATGACGGGTGAAGAAACCCAATTGGACAAGAACCTGGTGGAGGCCCTGGCTGACCCGATGGTGCACCTGATCAGGAACGCGGTTGATCATGGTATCGAAGCACCGGAACAGCGGGAAATGATGGGCAAGCCACGCAAGGGAACCCTGACTCTGACAGCCGAGCAGGAGGGGGATCACATACTGCTGTCAATCTCTGACGATGGCAGAGGCATTGACCCGGAGACCTTGCGTCGCCGGGCAGTGGAGAACGGCCTGTTGGATAAGGCGGCAGAAGAGCGGCTGGATGACAAGGAGTGTTTCAACCTGATATTCCATGCCGGTCTTTCCACCAAGCATGAGATATCGGATGTCTCGGGCAGGGGAGTCGGGATGGATGTGGTCAAAACCCGTATATCACAGATGAACGGGAGCGTTGACATTGATTCCTCTCTTGGAAAAGGAAGCCCGATTGTCATCCGGCTGCCTTTGACCCTGGCTATTCTTCCTACGCTTATGGTTGTTGTCGGAGACCAGACATTTGCGCTGCCGCTCTCCAGTATCGTTGAGATCCTCACTCCTGACCTCGATAATATCAACGTTGTCGATGGACAGCGCATGCTGCTGGTGCGCGAGCGGGCGTTGCCACTTTTCTATATGCGTGAATGGCTGGCAGCTGACAAGGACCCGGAGGCACCGGCAGGAGGGCATGTGGTGATTGTCAATGTAGGCAATGTACAGGCAGGCCTGGTGGTGGACGGTATGATTGGCCAGGAAGAGGTTGTGATTAAGCCGCTGGGTGCTCTTCTGCACGATTCAGAGGGTATGGCGGGCGCGACGATCACAGGGGATGGAAAGATTGCATTGATTCTGGATGTTCCTGGCCTGATGCACAGGTATGCGAGTCAACACTGAGGGCGTTATGAATATCAGTCCAACGCACCATCCGCTTTACAGGGAATCGTTTTATAGCGGATTGCGTGTTCTCGGTTGAGGTGGCGGTTGGTTGAATGTGTTCATGAATAACCGGTTGAAAGTGCTAATTGTTGATGATTCTGCTTTCTTCAGACGCCGCATTGCAGAGATGCTGGAAGAAGAACAGGCCATTGAGGTTGTGGGGGTAGCTGAAAACGGGCACGAGGCCGTTGAGCAAAACCGTTTGCTCAGGCCGGACGTCATAACCATGGATGTCGAGATGCCCGTTATGGATGGTATTACGGCTGTGAAAACGATAATGGCCGAACAGCCTACGCCGATACTCATGTTTTCCTCGCTCACCCAGGAGGGTGCAAGGGCTACCTTTGAGGCACTGGATGCCGGTGCATTGGATTTTCTGCCAAAGCAGTTCTACAGTGCGGAAGGTCGAAAAGCCGCCGCTGAGGTTTTGATTAAAAGGGTGCTGGCTATTGGCCAGCGGCATGGGAAGTCACAGCAAAGAGTACATGCCGGTGTAATAAAACGCTCGGAGCCGAAAGCAGAATCAACCACCAGGGCTGGCGCTTACAAGCTGGTGGCTATCGGCGCATCCACCGGCGGGCCGGTTGCAGTGCAAAAACTGCTGTCGTCTCTACCGGCGGGATTTGAATTGCCTATACTGGTTGTTGTGCACATGCCGGGGAGTTTTACCACCGCTTATGCGGAGCGACTCAATATGCAGTGCAGTATCGCGATCAAGGAGGCGAGGGACGGCGATAGGCTGGAAGCCGGCCAGGCTTATGTAGCGCCTGGTGGATACCAGGTGATCCTGGAAAGGCAGAATCAAGAAGTTGTTATTCGTGAAGTTGTTATTCGTATTGTAGAGGGCGATGGCAGAATTTCTTATCGCCCCAGCGTCGATGTCAGTTTTGGGTCTGCTGCACGCTTGTTTACTGATAAGGTATTGGCCATTGTGTTGACCGGAATGGGGGCTGATGGGAAACAAGCTGCTAAGCTATTAAAGGAGGGGGGATCGACAGTCTGGTCCCAGGATGAAGAGAGCTGTGTCGTATACGGGATGCCCCAGTCGATAGAAAAAGCGGGACTGTCAGACCGGGTGTTGCCACTGGATGATATTGGCCCGGCACTCAGTAAAGTGGTGTGATTGATGGATATATTAAGCATTATTGGTGTAATTCTGGCGGTGATCGCGATTGTTGGTGGCAATGCCCTTGAAGGGGGGCATATCGACTCGCTGATCAACGGACCGGCTATGGTTATCGTGTTCGGCGGAACCATCGGGGCCATTCTTCTTCAGACGCCGATATCCATATTTATTCATTCACTTCGTATCTCGGGCAGTGTCTTCAGGCCGGAAAAGAACGAGATTGCACCGACCATCAAGAAGATCGTCAACTGGAGCGTTGTTGCCCGGAAAGAGGGTCTCTTGGGCCTGGAGACCCATTCTGAGAAGGAACCGGACCTGTTCATGCGCAAGGGGATGCAACTGCTGGTGGATGGGAGCGAACCTGAGGTTATACGCAGTATTCTTGAAGTCGAGCTGGAGAGCCGGGAGCGGTTCGATATTCAGGCCGCAAGGGTATTTGAATCCATGGGCGGTTACTCACCGACAATCGGCATTATCGGTGCTGTAATGGGGCTGATTCATGTCATGCAGAACCTGGCTGATCCAAGCAAGCTGGGAGCTGGTATTGCCACGGCATTCGTGGCAACGATTTACGGTGTGGGCATGGCCAACCTGTTCCTGTTGCCATTTGGCAACAAGCTTCGCACCTTGGCGCTTCAGAAATCACACTACAGGGAGATGGTGATTGAAGGAATCGTCTCCATTGCCGAGGGGGAAAACCCTCGTAATATCGAAACCAAGCTGCAGGGATTTCTGAGCTGATCATAATCGTTTCGGATAGATAGAATGGCACGCAGAAAACGACAGGAAGAGCATGAGAACTATGATCGGTGGATCGTCTCCTATGCCGATTTCATTACGCTGCTGTTCGCCTTCTTTGTTGTCATGTACGCGATTTCTTCGGTCAACGAAGGAAAATACCGTGTACTTTCAGATACGTTGACAGATGCTTTTCTGGCAGCTGCACGCACCATGGACCCCATTCAGGTGGGTGAACAGCCGTTATCTACAGACCAGCAGGCGGGCGAGTTTGCTCCCTTTGACACCCCGGAGGATGTCAAGCGTCTGCAGGAACAGCTGGATGAGGGGGAAGGTACCGGGGTCCCAATGACAGGCCCCTATGTGCCTCCTCTGTCGGCAATTGCCACCCGGCTCGAAGATACTCTCAGCGGTTTTGCCGAACAGGACCTGGTAAATATCAGTCATACCGAGCGGGGCGTCGAGGTGGAGATGAAGAGCAAGATGCTCTACGGCAGCGGCAGCGCTCGACTCTCCCGCGATGCGGTGGCGGCGTTGCGGGACGTGGCGATTATTCTCAAACCGCTGATTAACAATATCAACGTCGAAGGGCACACCGATAACGTCCCGATTGAAACGATCGAATTCCCATCAAACTGGGAACTGTCAGCTGCGAGAGCGGCGAGCGTGGTCCATCTCTTTACGAAACTTGGTGTCGATCCGAGCCGTATGGCCGCCATCGGATATGGCGAGCATCAGCCATTGGCAAGTAACGATACTGAGGAGGGGAGGCAGGAGAACAGGCGTGTTGCCTTGATTGTCCTGACCTCCGAGCATGAACGGGAGTTGAAGTCCTTTGGCGAGCCGGCCGAGGGTGCGGGGGGGGAGTCAGTAGGCCTTTCCGGTCTCTGTTCAATGGCCAGGAGTGGCTTTTAATTCCTGGTTTTCTATGCATATTCCATTCTGTTGGGCATGAAATATGCTTCTATTCATTCAAGTGGTGTGACACGTCTGAAATTTGACGTCTGATCGCCTGGAACTCTGGGGGCTGACATGAACGCGAGTGCTGAAGAAAGCACTGAAAACATACCAATGGTGCAGCTGGTGACTTTTAAACTGGCTGAAGAGCGCTATGGCATCAATGTCATGCAGGTGCAGGAAGTGTTGCCTGTTGGCGAGATAACCCCTGTGCCAGGTTCTCCGGCATATGTATTGGGAATCATCAATCTCAGGGGCAATGTGGTCACAATATTTGATGCCCGTAACCATTTTGGCCTGCCTGGCGTGGAGGTCAGCCCCGCAAGCCGTATTTTGATCATTGAGTCTGATCGCCAGATTGTCGGAATGCTCGTGGATAGCGTGGCAGAGGTGGTTGAGCTCGGGGAGGATGAAATAACGCCGGCCCCGAACCTGGGAAATGCAGAAAGCTCCCGTTACATCCGGGGTGTAGCGACCCTGGAAGGAGAACTGCTTGTGGTGGTCGATCTAAACAACCTCCTGACTGATGATGAGTGGAAGGAAGTTGCAAAGGTATAGGAGACGCTATGGCTGAAATCAACCAACCATCCACCATCAGACCGGTCTGGCCGTCCCGCCCTGAAGCGGGGGTACGGCGGCGCAAACGCAGATCTCAGGACGAGGAGAAAAAAAAGGAAGAACAAAACAGGGAGCGTGAGCATGATAGTGATGACGATAAGCCTCATATAGACGAGTATGCGTAATGGATATTGACCTTTCCACTATTATTGTGGCTGTTGTCTGTATTGTCGCGCTGGCGGTAATGTTGGCTTTGGCAAACCGGATGCGTCAACAGTCCAGTCAAATGGCTGATCTGTCTGCCCGCGTGGAATACCTAGCCTCAAATTTAAACGCACTCTGTTCCGGTGCTGTAGGTGTGGATCACCGAGTGGCGCGGCTGGAGAGAATCGGGCGGGATCTTGAGCATCGCCAGGAATCCATGGAGACACATCAACAGACAGATCGCCCTTATGGCCAGGCTATTCAGATGGTTCACCAGGGAGCAACAGTCACCCGATTGATCGAGGAGCTAGGACTCAGCAGAAGCGAGGCAGAACTGTTGGTCAGTCTCCACGGCTCGAAAGCGGCAGTTTGAGTCGATAAATCATCCCTACAAGGTTGGGTTCAATCCATCCTATGGTCCTGCCGTTCTAATCATATCTAGCTGTTGAAACAGTGCACCTGTAGTTTATCGATTGTCACCATTTTTCCACTTTCATGTGCGGCCTCCATGCAATATCCTTGATTCATACATCAATGGTGGAGAAGGCCCATGAAAAACAGGAACAGGATGATCGGTTCGGTACTTCTGCTGTCCGGAATGCTGCTTGGTGCAACTGTACATGCAGATTGGCAGGATTGGCTGAAATCCGCCACTGAGAAGCTTGAGGACTCCTCGGTAACGGAGAGCCTGGGTGCTGGGTCAACATCTTCAGCACTCTCGAATGATCAGATCATACAGGGACTCAAGGAGGCCTTGCGGGTCGGTACAAAGAAGGCTGTCGAGCTGTTGGGCAAGGAGGGTGGCTATCTCAATGATGGGCAGGTGCGTATTCCACTGCCGGATGCCCTGGAAACCGTGGCAAAAGGACTCAGGGCGGTTGGTCAGGATAAGATGGTCGATGAGTTCATAGAGACCATGAACCGTGCTGCAGAGCAGGCAGTACCCAAGACCCTGGATATTTTTGTCGACACCATTCAACAGATGAGCCTGAGCGATGCCAAGGGTATCCTGGAAGGCAGTGACACTGCGGCCACGGATTATTTCCGGGAAACCAGTGGAGATCGTCTCGGCCAGGTGATAGCACCCATCGTCAAGCAGGCAACTGAAAAGGCCGGTGTTACCGCTGCCTACAAGGCGCTGATCAAAGAGGTGGGTTTCCTGGGTAACTATGTTGATATGGATGCCATGGATCTGGACAGGTATGTCACGGATAAGGCGATGGACGGCCTGTTCCTGAAACTGGCCGAGGAAGAGAAACTCATCCGAAGGGATCCGGTAGCTCGTACCACCGATATTCTTAAAACCGTTTTCGGCTCGCTGTGAGTTCTGGACCAAGGGGATAGATTCCGATGTTGAGAGCTGAGGTGCCCGTATTGGGGTTTGCAGCCTACAGCGGCACCGGCAAGACAACGCTTTTGAAGCAACTGTTGCCCCTGTTGCGCGAGCAGGGTTTACGAGTGGGCATGATCAAGCATACCCATCATGACTTTGATATCGACACCCCGGGTAAGGACAGCTACGAACTACGAAAGGCGGGTGCCAGCGAAATGTTGATCGCCTCGGGAAAGCGATGGGCGCTGATGGTGGATACAGATGGAGAGGGCGATCCTGTGCTGCAGGATATGCTGAACCGGCTCGACCAGGGTAGCCTCGACCTGGTTCTCGTGGAGGGTTTCAAGCATGAGGCTTTTCCCAAGATAGAACTGCATCGGGCAACGGTAGGCAAGCCGCTGATTTTTCCCGAAGATCCTGATGTGATCGCGGTTGCGTGTGATGGTGAACTCTCCCAACCGACAGACCTGCCTCAACTCGATATCAACGATATCCCTTCGATCGCTGCATTTGTGCTTAACGATTTCCTGAAGTCTGATCAATGAATATCAAGTAGGATTTAATCCGACACTACGGTGCGTTCAGACGAGACCGCTTTCATTGCCATGCAGGCCGGGACGGTTTAATCAACGCCATGTACGTCCAGATAACCTCTCTGGATGGCAGTCTCCAGGGCCTGGGCGCCAGCTACGAGCTCTTCGTAGGACTCTCTCATCTCCCGCAGCTGCCGGATCTGGTCGGGAGAAGGCAGGCCATCCCCGGCAATGTTTGCAATATCGAACAGCTCTTTTAGATACATGGCGCGACTGCGTGCCACCAGTTTCATGACCGGTGTGAGGTCATCCAACATCAATTGGGGGATTTGAGGGTTAATGATATCCCGGTTGAGTTCACGGATCGTTTTGTCGATTTCCAGTAGCAGGCGATTGTTATCAATATTCATGATCAGATCCTTTGACGTGGCGCGGAAAATTCCAACGGTTGTAATAATTACTTTTTATAATCGCTGGAAGGATTGTCGGCCAGTCTATTTTTCTGCCGATATGTAGCAGATCCAGCCGGCATCGGCCTCAGCTTCCTTCACCGGTTCGAAGATACCGTCCGGCTCGCCGTCTTCATCCCAGCCTTGCCAGTAGATCGTAACTTTTCTGAAGCCGGCTTCTTCAAGGAGGTCACGGATCTCCGGCAGCGTCCAGAGACGCCAGTCGTAACTGAAGGCATTGTCCAGGCGGGAGCCGTCAGGAAAGACAAAGTGGATATGGCAGTGCAGGCCACCGGTAACAGGGTCGTATTTCTCCTGTTCCCATATGTAGGTGAACTCGCCGTCCTCTATTTCACGCTCTTCCTCGATCTCCTTGAATGAGTCATAGCCGCCATAGGCGTCCATGAAGAAGATACCGTCAGAGGCTAGCGAATTTTTCACCGACTTGAAGTAACGCTTCAGCTGTTTACGTTCCTTGAACAGCCAGTAGCTGAAATTCATTGCCGAGATGATATCGGGGTTCTCGGTGTTGGCCTTGAGAACGTCTTTCTGCAGTAACAGGGTGCGATCACGTTGATTCTTACTCAACTTCGAGAGGTTGTTCTGGATACCCCAATCCAGAACCTCCTCGTCGATGTCGACGCCAATGGCCCGGTTGTTTTTGTGCTGTTGCACCCATTCACAGCAGACATTGGCTGTTCCGCAAAAGTCTTCCCGCAACAGTTTTGCCCGTGTTCCACGCAGTTTTTTATACGTGTCATCAACAAATTCTATTTCTGATGCGGCGTATTGAACTGACATCTCATAGAGTTGGTGGCGGTCGGCACGGCTCGCCTGGGTGGTACGCTTTTTATTCTTTCGGCTTCCTTTTGGCGACATCGTTTTTATATCCAAATGCAATAGAAAGTCTTGTTATGGGACTATACTCGGATAGAGGGACTCTGAATCCATCAAATACCATTGAGCAGTGCATAAGTGTAAACGGAGGAGGATCAAATGGGTATTGCTATTACCTTGAAAGAGTATCTATCCGATCATGCCGCAAGCTACGAAACCATCGCTCATCAGAGAACCGCTTCTACGCTGCAGACCTCAGAAGTCTCCCATGTGCCGGGAGACAGAATGATCAAGAGCGTGCTGCTGGGTGATGACGACAGCTATGTTATGGCACTGATTCCCGCAACTCACCGTCTGGATATCGAGCAGATCAACGACACCGTCGGGCGTGAGCTCGACCTGATGCCGGAGACTGAGGTTGCCGGTGCGTTCACAGACTGTGAAGTGGGAGCCATCCCGCCAGTGGGCGAAGCCTATGGCATCGAGACCCTGGTCGAACCCTGTCTGCTGGATCAGCCGGAAGTGTTTTTCGAATCCGGAGATCATGGTGTATTGATCCGGATGAGCGGTGAGCAGTTCCGCGATCTTCTGGAGAGTGCCAAAAAGACTGAAATGAGCCATCACCTGTAGCGTTTCCCAGGCAGGAAGCTACAGACCATTTGCACCCGGGCGTGTTCTGGTATACCCTTGCGCCTCCCAAATACGGAGAGCTCCGGAATCAGCCGTGGAGTGGTTCGGCTGGGAAAATCTCCTGGAGAGGTGTCCGAGTGGCTGAAGGAGCACGCCTGGAAAGTGTGTATACGTTAATAGCGTATCGAGGGTTCGAATCCCTCCCTCTCCGCCATAATTGCCAAAAAGTTATTGTAAAAACAATAACTTAAGTTTCCTCAAAATCCTTGAATTCGCTGGTGCGATACAAAAGGCACCACAAATGAGTTCAAGGAACCCCAGAAATCCGTCCTACGTCACCCGGTCTCGGCACGGCATCTTCTATTTTTAGATGCGTGTCCCTGAATCTATCAGGCAGCGTGCTAAAGTTTCCCAAAGGTTCTTCCGAAGGTCTCTAGGGACGACAAACCTGTTGAATTGCGCCCAAAACTGGCCCACCTACCCCCATAATTTGCATCGAATTTTGACCCACGTACAACTCTACCTGCATCAAGGCTTTGCAGGAGTA
>NZ_MPRJ01000015.1 GCF_002020805.1 Solemya velesiana gill symbiont
AGCCACAAGAGGCTATCGATCACCGAATGAATTATTTATGGGGCGGCAAGTGGATTTGCTTGCTGCCTAATTGAATTGCAGTTATTACTTGAAACCGCCTTTGTCGTTGAAGACTTCATTGTAATTATCGAGGACAAGAAAGAGACTCGGCTTACACGTTTCCTCAAAGAGGAAGAAATCACCACTGAATTCCCGTATCGGCAAGACTATGCGCTCAATGGAGCTGTCCACTATGCGAACGCGATGATGCGTAATGGTATTCCACACGATAAGGGGATTTTTGCAGTTGGCGTTGGTGGTGACGAACTCCACCACGAGATATCTGTGGCTTTCATTGGCTCAGGGATAATCAAGCACCTTGATGACCTAGACAACCTTGATGTCTTCGCCAAGGACGCGATAGGTGAATACCACTCAGTCGCCGTGCTCGGAAACAAGCCGCTTGCAGAAATCCGGCTTGATACAGTCAAGGAAGCAGCATCGAAGCTGCACGAAGGGATGCGGAACTATGGTTCTGTAGAGAATGACCGAAAAGCCCCACTCGTTTCAGCGATCTTGCTAGCTTTGGAAAAACCTGGCTTCGATGTTGATGACCTGAAGGGTGCGTATGACGAGGATCTTCCCGATGACTGGGACGGAGCCAAGATCTACAAAGCGGCTCACGCCTACATGCTCTCGAAAGGCTTTGGTCCACAGCAAAAAGTCGGTACCTTGCTTGACCAGTTCGCTTTTATCGAAAAGGCTCCAGCGTTAAACCGGGTGCATACCGAACTAGGTATGACGCCGTTAAAGTGGTTTGCCCGAATTTTGAAGTCTGACGTACAAAGAGTGGTGACAGACCCTTCACTGAGTTCTTTCGACGTACTTGGCAACTTCTATCATGAGTTTATTTCATACGGAGGCGGTGACGGAAATACGCTCGGCATTGTTCTAACGCCAGAGCATGTAACAACGTTAATGGCTGAGTTGATCGATGTGGGTTCTGGCGATTGGGTTTTGGACCCAACAGCAGGCACAGCATCGTTCCTTATTGCAGCAATGCATCGAATGTTCAAGGATGCAGGAGACAATGATGGGGTGAAGGACGATATCCGTGAGAATCGCCTTCACGGAATTGAACTCCAGGATAAGCTTTTCGCTATTGGAACCACGAATATGATTCTGCGTGGCGACGGAAAGGCAAACTTTCGCCGCGACTCTATCTTCGAGGCGCCACTACACGAAATGCGTGGCGACCAACAAGATGAAAACGGCGAGTGGATACCAGGGCATGGATTTACGAAAGTGCTCTTAAATCCCCCGTACTCACAAGCAAAAGACAAAACAACCCGTCACCTGTCTGAGCTCTCATTTATTGAGAAGGCATTGACATTTTTGAACACTGGCGGCCGAATGGCAGCGATTGTTCCTCAGTCTGCAATGGTTGGTAAAACCAAAGAGGATAAGGAGCGAAAATCCCGGATTCTCAAGGAGAATACCCTCGATGCTGTGATCACTTTGAATGGTGCAACATTTGCTGACTCGGGGGTTGGAGTTCACCCAGTGATAGTGCTGTTTACGGCAGGTAGAAAGCACCCAGAAGATGCGATGGTTAAATTCGTCAACTTTCAGAATGACGGCTACAAGGTGCAAATGCATCGTGGGCTAACAGATGATGGCACCGCAGCGTCCCGAAGAAAGCACTTGCTTCAAGTGCTACGAGGAGACGTGATTGAGGATACGCGCTTCATAGTGCGTTCGGAGGTGATTGCTGCGGACGAATGGCAACATTCGTACTTCTACTTTAATGACCAGCCTCCGGCCTATGATGACTTCATGGAAACGGTCGCAGACTACTTATCGTGGCAGGTTGACATGCATGTGCATGGCTATGGCGATCTCATTAAGCCAGCCAGCGAAGAAATTGGCATCAAGGATGGTGAGGAATGAAATCTTTCGAGAAACTGACCTTTGCACCAATGTATGTGATCAACGTTGAAGGGGAGCAGGATGGTTTATTTCACGCTCACAAAGGGAAACGTTTGATAGCGGCACATAGAAAATCCGGGGCAACCCCGTTTGTTGGGGCCTCTAGAATTAACAATAGCATTACTGATTTTGCAGATACGCCCGCGTTATTCCCTGGGGGGTGGGTGACATTAATCTATAATGGCGATGGCGGGACAGGGCATGCTAAGTACCAACCCGCTCCGTTTAGCGCATCGGATGATGTAATCGCGCTTGAGCCAATATCGAATGATGCCACCAAGCCCGCCCTACTGATGATAGCGAGCATGCTAACGCAGCAGTGCGTGCCCAAGTTTGGATTTGGATACAAACTCACGCTGCATCGCTTGGGGCGTCAAAAGATTATGATCCCTGCGAAGACCAACGCCCGTGGCAAGCAGGTCGTAGACTGGAAAGGAATAACGCGGCTGGGTCAAGATTTGATCCACTTTGCTGGAGAGCGTGCTGCAAAAGCTAGAGTATCATCACCAAAAGAGAATGCCGCCTCGGATGAATTTGCCTTTGAGCCGATGCTGATTACCGATGTTTTTGAGTCGATGAAGGCGTCATCAGCTTGGTACGACAAGTCGAAATTAGCTCTATCAGGTGAGAGGCGATATCCGTTCGTGTCTCGGACTCGTGAAAGCAACGGGATCGATGGGATATGCGTTCGTCAGGAAAAGAACCCTGAACCAGGAAACGCAGTCACGATCGGGTTGGACACCCAAACTGTTGCATACCAACCTGTGGCTTTTTACACGAGCCAAAATATCCAAGTGCTCCGCCACGAGCATCTTAATGCTGACAATGCCCTCGTTTTATCAACGTTGATCAAGCAGCAAATGAGTAAGTTCAGTTGGGGAGGAAACGGCGCTACGCTAGGTCGCTTGCGAAAAACACATATCTTGGTGCCAACTACAACCAGCGACTCCGGCGAACGGGCCATCGATTGGAAAGGGATGAACCGTTATGGAAGAGCGCTTCGCGTTAGAGCCGAAAAAAGCATGGGTGCTGCGCTGAAAACACCTTGAATCCAAGGTTCAACATAGATAACTACCCTGCCCCTGAGTGCTGAACTACCACGATTAAACGAAAAATCCCTCTAACCACGCCGGTTAGAGGGATTTTATGGTGCCGCTCAAATTACAACACCTTTATCGAACGGCTTGCGCTTCAACCGGGCTTTTTTATGCTTGGAGTTGCCATCCATGGCGCAGCACCTGGTTTGTTAATTACCCCCAGACCAGCCTTCTTTGGTCGGACGCTGAAGGGGCATTTCCTGCGCTTGATTACTCTCCTTCCTTTGTCGCTGCAATTGAGCCAGGACAACTAAATTCACCCGCTTTATTGAGCCTTCTCAACTGGCGTTGAAAACTGTCAGCTGCCGGACATAAAAAAGGTGTAAATTAAGTCGTTTACCAGAAGAGAATCGCCCGTCCTGACAGACCGGGCCGAAAGTTAACAAAGAAAACAGGAACTGTTGCATGTCTGATACAAGAAAATACGTCTATGCATTCGAAGAGGGTAATGGAAGTGACAAAATGCTGCTGGGAGGCAAGGGCGCAAATCTCTGCGAGATGACCCAGATCGGACTCAACGTGCCGCCCGGATTTGTCATCACCACCGAGACATGCCTCACCTATCTGGACAATCCGGACCAGGGCCTGCCCGCCGCGGTGATGGACCAGGTCCGCGCCAACATGCAGTCCCTGGAGGAGAAGACCGGCAAATCTTTTGGCGGCTCAGATGATCCACTGCTGGTCTCCGTGCGCTCCGGTTCAGCCATGTCCATGCCGGGAATGATGGACACCATCCTCAACCTGGGCCTCAACAGTAACACCCTGCAGGGTCTTATTTCCCAGCCCAACAACGAGCGCTTCGCCTACGACGCCTACCGCCGCCTCATCCAGCTCTTCGGCAAGGTGGCACTGGGTATCTCTGACGAGGCCTTCGACGAAGAGTTCGAGGCCATCAAGGAGCGGGTCGGCGTAAAGGAGGATGTCGCCCTCTCGGCACGGGACCTGCGCGAGGCCTCCGACATCTTCCTGGATGTGGTCGAGCGGGAGACCGGCAAGCCCTTCCCCAGCGATCCCTACGAGCAGCTGGAGATCGCCATCAAGGCGGTATTCAACTCCTGGATGGGCAAGCGGGCAGTGGACTACCGGCGGGAGTTCAACATCACCCCCGATATGGCCAACGGCACCGCGGTCAATATCTGTACTATGGTTTTCGGCAACCTGGGCGACGACTCCGCCACCGGCGTTGGCTTCACCCGCTACCCTGATACCGGTGAGAACGGCATGTTCGGCGAGTACCTCACCAACGCCCAGGGCGAGGATGTGGTGGCCGGCATCCGCACCCCGAAACCCATCGACGCCCTGGCCGACGAGATGCCGGGGCAGTATCAAGAGCTGGTGGAGCTACGCAACCGCCTGGAGAGCCACTACAAGGAGGTCCAGGATTTCGAGTTCACCATCGAGCGCGGCCGCCTCTACTGCCTGCAGACCCGCAACGGCAAGATGAACGCCACCGCCCTGGTACGCACCTCTGTCGAGATGTTGCGTGAGGGGTTGATTGACAAGACCCAGGCCCTTTTGCGCATTCAGCCCGAGATGCTGGAGCAGCTGCTGTTTCCGCAACTCGACCGCAGCGCCACGGCCAGCCCCATGGCCCGCGGCCTGCCCGCCTCACCAGGCGCTGCCGTCGGCCACGCGGTGTTCGACGCAGACCGCGCAGAACAGGAGGGCCGCGCCGGCCAGAAGGTGATCCTTGTGCGCGAGGAGACCAAGCCCGAGGACATCCATGGTTTCTTCGCCTCCCAGGGCATCCTCACCTCCCGCGGCGGCAAGACCTCCCACGCTGCTGTGGTAGCCCGCGGCATGGGCAAGCCCTGCGTGGCTGGCGCCGAAGGAATCCACGTCGATGTGCAGATGCGCAAGGCCTTTGTCGGTGATGCCACCATCAGCGAAGGGGACCTGATCACCATCGACGGCACCACGGGCGACGTCTACCTGGGCGAGGTGGCCATGAAGGAGGCAGAGTTCAGCAATGAACTGGAAATCCTGCTGGGCTGGGCCGACGAGACGGCACGACTCAAGGTAATGGCCAACGCCGACACACCGGACGACGCCACCAAGGCTGCCGGCTTCGGTGCCCAGGGCATCGGCCTGTGCCGCACCGAGCGCATGTTCAACGCCGTGGAACGCCTGCCCATCGTGGTGGAGATGATCCTGGCCGAGGACGCCTCCAGCCGCCAGACGGCATTGGACAAGCTGCTGCCGATCCAGCGCAGCGACTTCAAGGCGATGCTCAAGGCGATGGCCGGACGCCCGGTTACCGTGCGCCTGCTGGACCCGCCCATCCATGAATTCCTGCCCTCGGAGCACCAGTTGGAAGAGGAGCTGGAACAACTCAGACATCTGCGGGACACGGTATTGGGCATGAACATCCTGTCGGACACGGTGGAATTCATGTACCGCACCGCCGACACCCACCCCTCCATCGACAAGATGGCCGACCCCCAGCTGGTGGACGAGGCCATCGACAAGAAAGCGGTGATGCTGAAGAAGGTGCGCGCCCTGCACGAGGTGAACCCGATGCTGGGCCATCGAGGCGTGCGATTGGGCATCACTTTTCCCGAGATCTACTCCATGCAGATCCGTGCGGTGCTGGAGGCTGCTGCCGAGTGCGTGAAAGAGGGCCTCGAGGTATTCCCGGAGATCATGGTGCCCCAGGTCTGTACCAAGCAGGAACTGGTGCGGGTGAAATCCATCGTCGACTCAGTACAGCAGGCCGTCGAGGCCCACTACGGCGTGGAGGTGAACTTCAAGTTCGGCTCCATGCTGGAGGTTGTACGCGCCTGCATGCGCGCAGAGAGCCTGGCCGATGTGGCTGAGTTCTTCTCCTTCGGCACCAACGACCTGACCCAGGCCACCTTCTCCTTCTCCCGTGAAGACGCGGAGAACAAGTTCCTGCCCATGTACAACGAAAACGGCATCCTCCAGGACAACCCGTTCGAGGTGCTGGACATCAAGGGCGCAGGCAAGCTGATGGAGCTGGCCGTGGGCTGGGGTCGCAGCAAGCGCGACAACATGAAGATGGGTATCTGTGGTGAGCACGGCGGCCATCCCGACTCGATCCGCTTCTGCCACCAGATCGGGCTGACCTACGTCTCCTGTTCCGGCCCCAGGGTACCCATTGCCAGGCTGGCGGCAGCCCACGCCGCACTGAGTGAAGGACCCGGCGGCACCCAGTCGCTGTAAACAATAAAGAGACCTGATGTAGGAGCCCAGTCCCCTGGGCGATGGGTCCATAAATGGGCTTATCGCCGTCAGGAGACGGCTCCTACTGCTCTCTCAGCCCTCTGGCATCCCGCTCCAGTAGGGTTATAATCCGCCTTCCTTGTCCTTTTGACCCGGCAGGAAAACCTGCGAGCCGATATGAAACCCAAAACAGACGATCTACGCATCCGCGCCATCAAAGAGCTGGTCTCCCCTACACAATTGCAGGCCGACTTCCCCATCACGGAGAAGGCGGCACAAACCGTGTACGATACGCGCCAGGCCATCCACAAAATCCTCCGCGACGAGGACGACCGTCTGTTGGTGATTATCGGCCCCTGCTCGGTACACGACCCCAATGCGGCCAGGGACTACGCCCAGCAGCTGAAAAAGGTCGCGGACGAACTGAAGGAGGACCTGCTGATCCTGATGCGGGTCTACTTCGAAAAGCCCCGTACCACTGTCGGCTGGAAAGGCCTGATCAACGACCCCGACCTGGACAGCACCTTCCACATCAACAAGGGTCTGCACTTGGCCCGCCAGCTGCTGCTGGACGTGAACAACATGGGGCTGCCCGCAGGCACCGAGTTCCTCGACCTGATCAGCCCCCAGTACATGGCTGACCTGATCAGCTGGGGCGCCATCGGCGCACGCACCACCGAGAGCCAGGGACACCGGGAGCTCGCCTCCGGCCTCTCCTGCCCTGTGGGCTTCAAGAACGGCACCAACGGCACCCTGAAGATCGCACTGGATGCCATACGCTCGGCATCCCAGCCGCACCATTTTCTGTCGGTGACCAAGAACGGCTTTTCCGCCATCTTCGCCACCGGCGGCAATGAAGACTGCCATGTCATTCTGCGTGGCGGCACCCGCCCCAACTACGACACCGAGAGTATCAACATCGCCTCAGAGGAGATGGAGAACGGCGGCTTCAAACCCAATATGATGATCGACTTCAGCCACGCCAACTCCCGCAAACGCCACCAGAAGCAGATCGATGTGGGCCGCGATGTGGCCGGCCAGATTGCCCGGGGCGACAAGCGCATCATGGGCGCCATGATCGAGAGCTTCCTGGTGGCCGGACGCCAGGACTGGCGGGCGGACGAAGAGCTGGTCTACGGCCAGAGCATCACCGACGCTTGCATCAACTGGGAAGAGAGCGAACCCCTGCTTCGTGAGCTGGCCGAAGCGGTCCGTAAACGCAGGGAGTGCTGCTGACAAACCCTAAACAGGTAGGAGCGAACTTGTTCGCGATCGGCAGAAAGCAGAATCCAGACGCTGTTCGCGAATGAATTCGCTCCTACAATTGCAGGATATTGAGGGGGGGCATGCTGCCCCTCCCGACAGGCGGATTAATAAACAATTTTCACGTTGTATTCCCTTCCACCCAGGGTGAGTGTGCCACCCGGCGGAAGGTACTCCCATGATTTCTGGATCTTTCCGTCGCCATCCAGGTCGATACTGATTCCGTCATTGCGGTAGTCGCCGTCCAGCACATGGTTGTCCGCCAAGTAGGCGGTAAACACAACCCCGCCAAGGCGCAACCGGCCCTGCAGCTAGGTGCGGCTGTAATAGCGCAGGGCATTCTCCTGCCAGCTCTGGCTGTTTGCGAATATCCAGTGCTCGTAATCCCCTTCGAGCTCCCGCAACCCCGTAACCCGCCCCAGGGGAAGTGACACAATGCCGGCAAACCGCCCCTTGCCCCTGTTCTCAACGGCCGGGCCGTCGTCGGTCAGATCACCATTGCGGTTTCGATCGAGGTAGAGACGATAACCGGCGGGATCGGTATCCAGCACAAACCGGTACTGCTGACCGGCGGCCAGGCGGATCACACCATACTTCTGGCTGGGCCCATCGAAATCGGGCAGCTGTTTGAAAAGCCGATTCGAGTGATTGGAGAGGGGCAGGTTCTGCTGTACTACCCCTATACGAAAGCCCACCGGCCTGAATCCCTTGCGAATGGAGAGCCTGAGCTCACCTTCCTCGGCATTGGTCTCCCCCTCCATGGGAGCAACTGCCGGCGCTTTCGCAATCTGCCGCTCTCGCCTGGCACCGCTTTCAAACCCCAAGGTCGGGCGCCGGGCATGCTCTTTCTGGACCGGGGCCAGTCTGCCGGGGGCGGGGTGTGGCTGCGATGGTAATTTACGCTGCACAGGTTTTGTTTCGGAAACCGGCCCGGGATCATGTGTCAGCCAGTTCATGAGAGTGGCTACCAATACACCAGAAAAGGCCAGAAATATCAGCCCGAGACGAAGGGGACGTATCGCCTGCCTGCGCGCAACGAGAGAGTGCACCTCCCTTCGCTCGCCATACACATTGCCCCTGACAATGCTCGGGCGACTGGGAAACTTGCTCTCCCGGCCCTTCATATCCAGCGCATCCGGTCAGGAGGCCCCTACTCGAAACCGGCCATATTGTACCAGCGCTTGGTCTCCTCCAGGTCCTGCTCGACCCCATCCCCCTGCTCGTAGATCATGGCGAGGGTGGTCTGGGAGCCGGCCATGCCCTGCTCGGCGGCCTTTTTGAACCACTCGATAGCCTTGGGCATGCTCTTATCCACGCACTCTCCCTCCATGTACATGAATCCCAGGCCGTGCTGGGCCAGCGCCAGGCCGGCGTCGGCGGCAGACTTCATGTACTTGTAGGCCAGCAGTTCGTTGACCGTCATGCCCAGACCGTTCTGTGCCATGATCGCCATGCGGTACTGTGCCTCGATGTTGCCCTGGTCGGCCAGTGGCGAAAGGGTTTGCGCAGCCACAGAGAAATGTTTCGACTCGAATGCGGCAATGCCGCTGCTCAGCTCCATATCGAGCTGTTCGTTTTGATCACTCATCAGGTATCTCCAACCGGCAAACCGGCACTACATAAATAAAAAAATAAAGTGACTGGCCTTCATGGCGAGTCAATCTTCCTGATCGCTACCCTCGATTCGGCTCGGGCGCACAACGTCCCGTCCTCGAGGTAGAAACCGTATCTGAACAGCGGATCGCTCTTGTGGCTGTCAGCCAGTTCCTGTGCGATGCCTGCCTCCTGGCCGCTCTCCATTTCGAACCTCAGTTCAAGATTAGTGCGGCCTTCACGTAAAAAATCAAGGTGCAGACTGCGGGTCCAGACCGTGAATTCCGGGAAAACACGGGCACAGGGCAGTGCCTGAACCGCATCGGCAACGGAGGCCATGGCACCGCCAAACATGCTCCCGCCGGGATTGCGGGTGCGCTCAGAGAGGGGAAGCAGGATACGGGTAACACGCCCGCCGCCTTCCAGCTCCAACACCTTGATACCCAGGGCTCTAAAGGGCGGAAACCACTCCAGCCGGCGTTGACGGGAGACCAGGTTCAGTTTTCTCAGCCAGTCAGTCGGGCTCAGAAGCATCCAGCCACTCCCGCCACTGAAGCAGCAGGCCTTGCTCCGCAGCACCCACCGCCGCCTGTGAGGCCACTTGGCTCGCCGGGGAGATGCAGTCGCTGCCCAGCGCATCCATCAGGCAGCCCTCGCCACCGGCCTCCTGGAAAATAAGCAGCCCAGCGGCGTAGTCCCAGGGCTTTTGTGAACCGTGCAGGTAGAGCTGACCCCGACCCGCAGCCAGCCAGCACCACTCCAGGGTAACGGCCCCGAGGCTACGTTGGGAGCGGTAAGGGGCGCCACCGGCCAAGCGCATGGTCAACTCCCTGGACAGACGCTTGAAATCGACAATGGCCACGCACTGATCTAGAGATTGGGGCTGGGCAGGGAGCCTCAGCTTTTCATCGTTTAGGTAGGCACTCCCGCCAAGGTCGGCCCTGAAGCACTCCTTCCGCACCGGGTCGTATACGATTCCCAGCACAATGCGACCATCACGAATCAGGGCAAGGGATATGGCGAAGAAAGGGATACCACAGGCGTAGTTGGTGGTACCGTCCAGGGGATCGAGACACCAATACTCGCCGGTGTCCAGTACCCGCTCCTGTTCTGACTTCTCCATCTCCTCGCCGAGCAGCGGAATGGCCGGCCAACGTGCCTGAAGGCGTTCACGTATGGCCTCCTGGGCTGCCAGGTCGGCATCGGTCACCAGTGAACCGTCGGTCTTCTGGTGGACATCCACCCCCAGAAAACGGGCCATAATCTCCTTATCGGCCACCTCCACAACCAGTTGTTGCAAATCCCTGCTATGGATCTCTTGCTTATTCATCATGTTTTGCAAATTCATTGAGTGATGATCGCCAATTACTAAGTCCTGCACAACCACCAGCATGGTGCGCGGCACAATAATAAGACTATTATTCCCTTGATAAATCTACAAAAACACAGACAATCAGCCTTGTATATTCATCCGCTCCACCCTAAGCTTCATTTTAGTTGTAGCGGCACCCCTACGAGGAGCCATGGAAATTACAACACGGCGAAAAATTCTCATCCTGCTCCTGCTGTTCATCTCAACGGTGTGCGCCAACTCCGCCGCAAAAACTGATAACCCTTCGCTCCAATCCCTGCGACAGGACTTTCTGGCCGCTGAACAGGCCTTGGGCAGGGACGATGCCGCATTCCAGGCCCTGAAGGCACGACTCGACGCCCAGGACTACCCCCTGCTACCCTACCTGAAGCTTAAAGAGCACCTGAACAACCTGAGCGCACTTAAAAGCGATCAGGTTGAGCTTTTCCTCGCCACCTATTCCGACACCCCCCTGGCAAACCGCCTGCACTCGGCCTGGCTGAAACACCTGGCAAAGAAAAAACGGTGGTGGACCTACCGCGCTTTCTACAAGCCCACCCGAAGCACCTCACAGCAGTGCACCTATCTCTGGGCGCTGTTCAATACCGGCAAGGCCCAGGAAGCGATGAAAAAGGCCGTCAAAGTCTGGCTATCCGGCTCTTCACAACCCAAGGCCTGCGACCCCATGTTCGAGGTCCTCCAGGATAACGACCTGCTCACCGAAAAGCTGGTCTGGGCACGCATCGACCTCGCCATGGAGCAGAGAAGCAGCCGCCTGGCGCGCTACCTGGGACGCTTTCTTCCCAAGCCTGAGCAGTCCTGGCTGAACCAGTGGCTCGATATTCATCGCCATCCCGCAACCCGCAAAGGTTGCCGCCTTCAGTAAGAAGAGAGGAAAACACCCTTACGGGGAGCGCATACTGCTGCACGGCATGAAACAGCTGGCCCGCAAGGACATAGATGCCGCCTTGAAGACCTGGAGACAACTGCAACCTGATGCCGACAAAGCACTTCAAGACCAGGCCAGACGCGTCCTGGTGTTACAGATGACGAGACAGGATCACAAGGATGTCATCGACTGGATGGATAGCGTTATACCGGCAGAGAGTGATAAGTATTACATTGAGAAGCGACTGCGTACGGCCCTTTCACTTCAGCGCTGGGACATGCTCCTGAAGTGGCTGGACTCAGCTCCCCGGGACTTTCAGGAAAAGGAGAACTGGCGCTACTGGCGTGCCCATGCCACCGAGGCCATGGGCAAACCCAGGGAAGCCGAGACCCAATTCAAGGCCCTCGCCGCAGAGCGCAGCTACCACGGCTTCCTGTCAGCCGATCGTGTCGGCCTGGATTACCATCTTGGGAACACGCCCCTGGTACTGCCCCGAAACGAGATCCTCTCTCTTACACAACAACCCGGGCTGAAGCGGGCGAAAGAGCTGTTGGCCCTCGATCACCTGCTGGATGCGCGCAGGGAGTGGCATTGGGCAACCCGTAATATGGATCAGGTAATATGGATCAGGCAAAACTTCAGGCTGCGGCAAAACTCGCCCAGTCCTGGGAGTGGCACGACCAGGCTATCTTCACCCTGGCCCGTACCGGCTACTGGGATGACCTGGAGTTACGTTTTCCATTGCAACATCGGCAACAGATCAGCCAGGACACTGAGCAACAGAACATAGATGACGCCTGGGTGTTTGCGGTGGTGCGCCAGGAGAGTGCTTTCTCAAGGGATGCCATCTCTCCTGCCGGTGCCATGGGTCTCATGCAACTCATGCCAAAAACGGCCCGCTCCGTTGCCAAACGCCTGAAGAAACCCAAACCCGCAAGACGGGACCTGCTCAATCCGAAAACAAACATCCAGCTGGGAACAGGATATCTGCGACAGGTCATGGAGCAACTGGGTGAACACCAGGTGCTGGCTACTGCGGCCTATAACGCCGGCCCCCATCGCGTAAAAAAATGGTTGCCCGACGAGGCCACCGATGCCGACCTGTGGATTGAGAACATTCCCTTCAGGGAAACACGAAAATACACCCAACGGGTGATGGCTTATTCGGTGATCTATGAACGGCGCCTGAGCAGAACCCCCGTGCGTCTGAGCCAGAAACTACAACCTATCCTGCCTAAAAAACAGCTGGTTGCCGCCCGCATTGCACAGACCGGCAGACCACCAACGGCTAGTGCAGATAACGCCCCTCTTTGACATCGCCTGGTGAAGAGGGAACAACCCCGGACCTGCGCTCCTTCATAACATCCACTACGGCCCGAATCGTATCCTGGTCAGTAACCACCTGGTAGTAGCTGCGTCCGCTAGCTTCCGGAGCACCGACCCGACTCCCGTCCCAAGTGCGTATCTCTGCCTCACGAATCACGAGCCAGTTCATATTCCCTTCAAGGTCCGGGTACCTGGCAGCAAGATAACGACTCTTTCTACCACCCTTTTTGAATTGCACCTGCTTCAATACCAGCTCAGACTTGAGCTTGTAAAATGCCGACACATCGAGCTCGATTCCATTGACGTTATAGCGGACCAGGCGATCACTGCTCTGCTTGTCCAACTCATCGGGATTTGCGGGCGAAAGCACCTCCACACCACGACCAAGACCCTTTCCGTATTCGGAATTGCGCAACGCTGCTGAACAGTAGGAGAGCTGATCTGCCCGGTTGATTGCAGACGAGATCATGATCTCTCTATCTTCGTCATAGAGAAAGGCCGGCTCCTCGTCACTGAAAGCAATACCCAACCCCAGTTCCAGCATGGGCAGTCCATATTTCCTGTTTTTGTGATTCTGGCGATCCATCACCTTGAGAATATTTGCTGCAAGACCGCATGCGTGAGAGACGCTGAGCCATTGGTAAGGGGTGTCCTCATATTCAAAGACACTCAGAATCACAGCGTCACCTTCAACGAATACCTTGTTGGCACCATATACCGTATACCGTCAGCAGTTTATTGATCGGCTCGAAAAAGTTGAGACTGAAATGTGATGCGGGATTCAGGTTTTTTCACGCAACTGACTGGTGATGGCAGTGGAACCACGCCAATCGGCTTTCAGAATCACGTGGTTCCTGATCTTTCGCTTCTCCGACTGCAACTCTTCACGCAATACGAACTCGTTGAGTGTGCCGTTACCACGGGAAAGTTCGATGTCCTCCGGTTTTGTCAGCAGGCGGATATCCGCCATCACCTTGTGCGCCTGGTAGGCCAGCTTAAGGTCGTGGCGCAGGCGCATGAAATGGCGAATGAAACTGAAAATCCGCTTGTTCCTTTGCACAGCACCGGTCTTCCTGATACCAGCAACAGCTCTGTCGAGTACCTTTTGAACCAGTTCCGGCCAGTGTTTTTCATCCCAGCCACGCCTGGCGACATGACCGTCAGGTTGATCTTCGCTGCCTACGGAAAAAATGATCTTGTCAATGTTCTCAGGGGAATCAAGCCAGGAGACCAGCCCCTGCTCAAATTCCAACGACTGGAGAGAACGCTTCAGTAATCGTTCTATTTCACTGAAACCGAGGCTTTTTACCTGTGTGGTTCCCGTACCGCTCGAAATGATTCCCGCATCGACACCCTCAGATGCAGCTGGCGAGCACCAGTCAGGAAGAAAATCACCAAAGACATCCGCCATCAGGCGGTTGACCCGTGCAAAGCCATCGGGGTCATCCCTGTTTGTACACACAAGCGTGTAGTGACGCATCACCTGCTCATCAGCCGACAATGATGGCAGTTGCAGCAGCGGGTTGAACAGCGTGTTTAAACCCTGAAATATTCTAATTATTTTTCTGAATCTACCGTGTGACCTACTATAGATGGCTATAGATAACCACCATCCACTCCCCGTGGCAAGCCTGCTGACAGAGAAACCCCCTGATCAATGATGTATCTCAGGTATCAGATTCCATTGCCTGACAGATCGATCAGGGACTTGAAACCCTCATCCGCACAGACCAAACTAGCAACAAATTGCATAAAGGGCCTGACTTTGAAAAACGGACGCATCATTCTGCTTGGGTTATTAACAATGTCGTCGATAGCCGGGGCGGCTGACCTCGACTATCCGAACCGCTACGGCACCTTGGCTGAATCCATGATGGACATGATGGACGCTTTCTCCTCCGCTTATCAGAAGCGCAAAGGCAGTGACACGCCTGGCTTCGATTGGCCCCAAAACAACTTCGGCAGCATGCCCGGTTTCTCTCCCTCGATGTCCCCGTTCAGTCCTTATGGCATGCCGGGCAGCATGTCTTTCAGCTCCTTCGGCCCCTCGCCCTACAGCAACCCCTGGGGCTCGATGCAGCAGTTCAACCAGTTCAAGCGCGCCCCAAGCGCCACAAAACAGCTGGACGGAGACTGGCGGGGCCAGGCAGGCGATGTGCTGGTCATCAACAACGGCCGTTTCCGGATTTTCAGGGATCGAAGCAATTTCAGGGAAGGCCGCATTCACATTGAGAATGACCAGCACCTCTTGATGCAGGACCTGGCAAGCGGACAATCCCTGCGCTACGAATACGCCGAACAGGAGGGCCGCCTCGCCTTGCGGGACGAATGGGGCAATCTCATGCTCTACCGGCGTATCAGCCGATAAGCATCCTGGCACCCACAACCAGCAGCAGCACAGAGAAGACTCTCTTCAGGGCATTCACCGGCAGGGTGTGGGCCATCCTTGCCCCCAGGGGCGCTAACAGGACACTGGCACAGACGATGCACAGAAAACCGGGCCAATAGACAAACCCGGTACTCCAAAGGGGCAACCCGGCATCTCCCCAGCCTGCCACCACGAACCCGATCGTACCAGCCACTGCAATGGGAAGTCCGCAAGCCGCTGAAGTTGCCACAGCATTGCGGATATTTACACTGCACCAATTCAGAAAAGGCACGGTCATGGAACCGCCGCCTATGCCAACAATTGCCGATACCATACCGATGAGGCCGCCAGCCAGGGACATTCCCCCCAACCCCGGAAGCTCCCTGTGCGCATCGGTCTTCCCTCCAAAGGCCATCTGAAGGCCGACGACAATGACAAAAGAGGCAAACACCCGCTGTAACCAGAGAGTCGGCAGATAATCCGCAACGGCGGCCCCAATCCAGGCGCCCACCACGATTCCCGGGGCCAGTTCCAGCACCTGCTTCCAGAGCACGGCACCCCGTTTGTGATGGGCACGCACCGATGAGATGGAGGTAACCACGATGGTGGCGAGTGACGTGCCAACGGCCAGGTGAACGATCAGATCGGGAGAGAAGCCGCTGCCCCTGAAAACCCAGATCAGGGCGGGCACGATGATCAAGCCACCCCCCACGCCCAGCAGTCCGGCAAACAGACCGGCGATAGACCCCAACAGGAGATAAATGGCGATATTTGCTAACTCAAACAAATTCAAATCCTGTTTTTCTGATCATCGGCCCGGTGAGCAAAGCAGCGCAAACTTTTAACAAAAACCGTCTATATTTACAGGGTGCATCCACTCAACATAAGACACGGAACAAGGTGAAGCGTGAAGAGTAACAAAGTCTGCATCCTGGGCGGTACCGGTTTTGTAGGACGCCATCTGGCCGCCACGCTGAGTGCCAACGAGGTCAAGTGCGTCATCCCCAGCCGCCATCCCCAACGCCACCGCAACCTGCAGGTAGCCGGGCAGGCGGAGCTTATTCAGGCCAACCCCTTTGACCAACAGGAACTGGAGCCCCTGCTTGAAGGGTGCGATGCCGCCGTCAACCTGGCTGGCATTCTCAACGAGAGCGGTGACAAACGCAGCTTCAAACGGATACATATCGAGTTGACAGATACCCTGGTCAACGCATGTAAAGCCGCAGGTGTCAGACGACTGCTGCACATGAGCGCACTCAATGCCAATGAAGCAAATGGCCCCAGCATCTACCTCAAGACAAAAGGAGAGGCTGAAAACCGTGCCCACACCCTTGGCCAGCCCCAGATCAAGATCACCAGTTTCCGTCCCTCCGTGATCTTTGGCGAAGACGACAGTTTTATCAATCGTTTTGCATCCCTGCTTCAGATGGCGCCTGGACCCTTTCCCCTGGCCTGCCCCAACGCACGTTTTGCCCCGGTTTATGTCGGCGACGTGGTACAGGCCATGTACAACGCCTTGGATGATCCCTCTACCTGGGGTAAGCATTACGACCTGTGTGGCCCAGGGACATACACCCTGAAGGAGTTGGTGGAATACACTGCGCAAACCCTGGGCATCCACAAGTGGATCGTCGGTCTCAGCCCAGGACTCTCGGCACTGCAGGCACGAATGCTGGGACTTGTGCCTGGTAAACCGTTCACCTACGACAACTACCTCTCCATGCAGGTGGACAGTGTCTGCAGTGAAGACGGCCTGGGGCAACTTGGAATCGAAGCGACCCGTCTCGAATCGGTTGTACCCTACTTCCTCGGCCAGCGTTCGGAACGGTTGCGCTATTACCAGTTGATCACCCGGCAGAGGTAACCGGTCAACGAACTTCACCCCCTCTGCAATCCGCTAACAACTGCCTCAACTGCTCCTGTCGCTGCTCATAGGGCAAATCAGCCAGACGCCGGCAGGCCGCGTAGAAGCCCCGGACATCCTGTTCTTGCTGCAGCAGGTGCATAAATGCCGGCACCCACTGCTCATAGGTTGCAATAGAGGCGAGGCGCGCATTGTTAAGCCCCCGGTTGAACCAGCGATCATAACCCTTGTAGCCGCCCCAGCGCTCCCGCAGTCCTTCGTAGCGCTGCTTCAGCTCCTCGAAGACCCGGGCCTTGTGCCTGCGCATCTCATCCTGGCCCAGCTCTAGTGCATAGAGTTGCCCCAGCCTGGCCCTTGTTCCCAGCAGCATCTCCACGAATGCCTTTTCCCGTTGCTGTCCCTTTCGCCATGACACCACCGCTTCATCCTCACCCCGTCTCAGCAGCCAACGCTCCACACCCAGCTGTTCCACCGTTGTGGCAAACGACTCGTTGAATGCGCTGTCATCTTTCACATAGATGAGTTGATGGGAGAGCTCATGGAATATCAGACCCGCCAGGCGGCTTTCCAGCCACTCGATCACCGTACTCGGCACGGGATCATCAAACCAGCCCAGGGTGGAATAGGCAGGAATGGGCTCGATTGCCACATCCAGCCCCTCAAGGGCCAACTTGTCTGCATAAACCTTGACATCCGCCCAGTCGAAATATCCCCGGTAACTGGCACAGCCGATGAAGGGATAACACCAGGTTTTAGCCTCGATCGAAAACTCGGGTGCTGCCACCAGGCTCCAGACAACTGCCTCGCGATTGAGATCTGCAAAATCGTGATAGCTTCCATTGTCCGGTAGCTGCAGCTCTTCCACAGCGAATGCCCTCATCGATCGCACCAGCAGCAGCCGGGCTTTCAGTTCCGGCGAAGTAGCCGGGTCCTTCAAGACCTCACCAATGGGACGGCTCTTGCCCATCAGGGATAAATGCCCGCCAATGGATTGGGCGTAGTAGCCCATGGTGGTGCATCCCTGGAGTATCAACAGAAGCAATAATGTCAGCGACAAACGACCGATCATAACCACCACACTAGCATAGATAGGTGTGGATATTGTGCATCCGGTTACATAGAAAAGAACCTGTCGTGGATTATTTTGGCAAGGCATCTTAGGATGCCCCAATGAAATGTTACCTGGTTGGCGGCGCTGTAAGAGACAAGCTTCTGGGCCTTCCTGCCGAAGAGCAGGACTGGCTGGTTACCGGCGCATCGGCAGCAGAACTGCTCGACAAGGGCTACCGGCAGGTGGGACGTGATTTCCCGGTTTTTCTCCATCCCGAAACCTCCGAAGAGTATGCCCTGCCCAGAGGCACACCCAGCGAACCTGGTGAGCGCGCCGAGATTATCGCCGACCTGGTATGCAGGGACCTCACAATCAATGCCATGGCCCTGGACAGCGAGGGAAGGCTGATCGATCCCCTGGATGGCGAAAAGAACCTACAGGCGAGAGTCCTGCGCCACACGCCCGCGTTCACCGACGACCCTCTCCGGATTCTGCGCCTGGCACGTTTTGCGGCGCGCCTGCACAGGCTTGGATTCCGTGTTGCGGATGAAACCTGTGAACTGATCCGCAGCATGGCAAAAGAGGGCATGCTGAAAGCCCTGGTCCCCGAGCGGGCCTGGTCAGAGATCGAACGGGCGCTTGCAGGAGAGCATCCGCGCATATTCTTCGAAACCCTGAAGGCCTGTCACGCCCTGCACGGCGTGTTGCCGGAGTTGGACCGCCTGTATGGTGTCCCACAACCCGAACACTATCACCCGGAAGTGGATACCGGGGTCCACACCATGATGGTCCTGGATCAGGCCTGTCGGCTAAGCCAGGAACCCCAGACTCGTTTTGCGGCGCTGATGCACGACCTGGGCAAGGGCACCACACCACCAGAGCTGTGGCCCGGTCACATCGGCCATGAAGAGCGCAGTGTCTGGATGGTCACCGATCTCTGCGCCAGGCTACGCGTTCCCAACAGCTTTAGAGACCTGGCCGTGATGGCGGCGCGCTATCATACGAACTGCCACAGAGCACGTGAGCTCAAACCCTCCACCCTGGTCAGGATGCTCAAAGCACTGGATGCAATGCGCCGGCCGGAACGCTTTGAACAGTTCCTGCTAGCCTGTGAAGCGGATACCAGGGGACGAAAAGGGCTTGAAGAACGCCCCTATCCCCAGGCCGATATGCTACGTTACCTGTTGCAAGAAATTGCCGGACTGGACCTGTCAGGCTTATACCGGGAAGGGAAAAGTGGAACAGACCTGACCCATGACATCGACCGCGAACGTATCCGCACTGTAGATCGGGCAAAAAAACAGTGGCTTGACAGATGAACAGCGAAATCGGAATCAAGATACCGGGTTACCGGATCGAAAAACTGGTCGCCAAGAGCGGTATGGCCTCCGTCTATCTCGCCACCCAGTCATCCCTGGGGCGCCCTGTTGCACTGAAGGTGCTGACCGATCCGGAAACCCCCCAGTTTTTCGAACGCTTTTTCAATGAAGGCCGCTATGTTGCCAAGCTCAGCCACAACAACCTGGTTGCCATCTACGATATAGGCCAGGGTGAAGGTTTCTACTATATCGCCATGGAGTATCTCCCCGGCGGCAACCTCAAGACGAAGATCAACCAGGGCATCCGGCCGAAATCAGCCTTGAAACTGATCTCCCAGGTCGCGACATGTCTCAGCTATGTCCATAGCCAGGGGTTGGTACACCGCGATATCAAGCCATCAAACATTCTGTTCCGTTCCGATGGCTCACCGGTGCTGACGGATTTCGGTATCGCCAAGCTGATGCAGACAGACAACGACCTCACCGTGACCGGCACGGTGATGGGCAGCCCCCACTACCTGAGCTCGGAGCTTGCCCAGGGCGAACGTAAACTCGATGGGCGTTCAGACATCTACAGCCTCGGCGTGATCCTCTACGAGATGCTGACCGGCAAAAAGCCCTATAGCGGCGAGAGCTACGCAGCAACATTGATGGCCCATATCCAGCAACCGGTCCCCACCCTCCCTGAGAAGTTCCACCAGTACCAGCCCCTGCTGGAAAAAATGATGGCGAAAGAGCCCGGCCAACGATTCCAGACCGGTGGCGAAGTGATGAAGGCGATTCAGGACCTCAGGGTGCAAACACGAAAAGAGCGGAAACAGGAGGAGAAGAAGAGGCACCACATCCAACAGACACCGCTCCTCACCCGCGAACGCGTTCTTCAAATAGCTCTAACCCTCGGCGTCCTGGTACTGGCTACGTGGCTATTCATGCCTAGTGGTGATCAAACCGTCAGCGATCAGCCACCCGCCATACAGCAACCACCAGTAGAGGCAACCGCCCCCGCAACTCAACCTGGAATACAGGCCGACACAAAACCGGCTGATGAAGCGGCCAGCCATCCCCCTTCACCGGACAACGGACAACGGACAACGGAAACAACAAGGTAAAGGGATTGCTGGAGAAGGCGAAACAGCGCCTTAAGAGCGAAAAACTCAGCTACCCCTCCGGGGACAGCGCAAAAGACTATTACCAACAGGCACTTGTCATTGCGCCCGACAACCCTGAAGCCCGCAAGGGTCTGCAACAGGTTGCAGACCGCTATGCCGCACTGGCAAGGCAAAGCCTGTCGAAGCAACGCAAAATGAAAGCCGAACGGTACATAACCCAGGGACTGGCGGTGGCACCTGGACATGAAGGATTGAAACTGCAGCGGGATTTGCGTAACGGCCGGCAACAGCAGAGCACTTCACCAAACAAGGTTGAGGATATTTTCGATCGGCTGAATCCCGGCGATTGAGCCACCAGGAAAATGATCAGATTGGCAAAAATACCGCCGATGCCACCGACTGGATGACATTCTTTATACGGCGATTGCTCTTTTCGGCCACGATTCGCGCAGTGCTGTCCTGCAGGGCGATGAGCTTGCCGAAGAGTCTTTCAAAACTGAGGTTCTTGACCGGCCCTGCCGTCTCGTTACCAACCAGAAACAAACTGCCTGCGGAATCCCTGTTTGTGTTCAACTTCCAAACCGCGATCTCGATATTTCGTGCGGCGTTATACAGTTTCTGGGGATCCAGCTCATCGGTCAGAAAGATCTGCTGCTTGCCGTTATAGGAGGCGACAATCATGCTGCGCAGACCTTCCACGAAGGCCAGCACCCGGTCGCCGGCATAAGCCTCATCGAACACCAGGCATATCGCATTGATCGAGCGTTTACCCTCCAACTCAGGGTATATTCCGGTCCTGCCAGGGCCGAAGACCCGACCAACCGCAGCCTCGACATGCTTATGACCAAACCTTCTCCACTCCCCGGGATTGCGCTTGTAGAGCTTTGTCATCAACGCCTGCAGCAACTCCATGGAAAAACGCTGCTGGGCCTCGGCCACCAGGTCCACATCGCTCTTCGCCAGGTCCTGCACCTGGAATTCCCTGGCCTTGATGGATGAGTTGCCGTCATGCAACCGGCAAGCAGCCCCAGGCAGAGCATGGAAACAAGGAGAGACTTACAGACGTTCACGCTGATCCCTCATCTGAAAGCCGAGCAGTGACTCGTTGAACGCCTTGGTCAGGCCCAACATTTTGAAGCGCTCCCCCATCTCCGTGGGCAGGGTAAGGCGCTTGACCCCCTGCACCAGCTCCATGTGGTTGCGCACATCGTTGGGATCAGACTGGGCAACCAGTTGATCGAGGCCGCAGCTCATGAGGAAAAAGGCCTGGGAGGTATATCCCGAAACCGTAAAACCAGCTTCTGCAGCAGACCCGGCAATGGCGCTGAAATCGACGTATGCGGTGATATCCTGCAACCCGGGATAGACAAAGGGATCAGGATGAGCGCGATGGCGGTAGTGACACATCAGCGTTCCCCGGTTCCGCTGGGGGTGGTAATACTCTGCGTGGTTGTATCCGTAATCAATCAGCAGCACAAGCCCTTCAGCAAGACGCTCCCCCAGTGCCTGTAGCCAGGATACGGCTCGCTGATTGATCTCGGACTCGTAGTCCTCACGATCCTGGCCGAGCCTTTCACACAAAGCCGCCACCGCCGATTCAATGCCAGGACTTTCGGTCGGCCCCCAACTGTCGGCAAAGCCCTCGCCCGCCAGGCCGACAAACTGCTCGAATACCGTACCCTGCTCAAGCCTGAATCGCTGCACCGGCATCGCATCCAACAGTTCATTGGCAATCACCACGCCCCTGAAACCGGCATCAGGCAGATCCTCTATCCACGCCACCCTGGAGACCAGGCCCGGCACCCTGCTCTCGAGGGTCTCGCACTGGCGCTGCCGCAACTCCGGACTCACGTCCAGGATCAGGTAACGCTCCGGCAGGGCATCGAGGCGGGCCAGTTCTTCCAGCAGGTCTGCAGCCAGCGCACCCGAGCCGGCACCGATCTCCAGAAGCTCTCCCCCCCCCAGTCGCTTGAATACCTGCTCGCACTGCCGAGCCAGGCAGCGCCCGAAGAGGGGGGAGACCTCGGGTGCCGTGATAAAATCCCCCGCCTCGCCGAACTTGCGTGCACCACCTGTGTAGTAGCCAACCCAGGGGGCGTAGAGCGCCAGCTCCATGTAGCGATCGAAAGGGATCTTTCCGCCAGAGGCTTCGATTTCCGAACGGATCAGCGTAATCAGACGTTCACTCTGAATACGCGCATCTTCATCGGGTTCCGGCAAGCTGCCGGGACGGGTTAAATGATCAGACATCAAGGGCCTGTTTTTCAAAAGCACAGTTTCAGTTTAGAGTTGTGGTTATCTTAACAAGTGTGGGATTCAGACGTGACAGAAAATTTGGACGCCTTGAAAGGCAAGGTTGCCCTGGTTACCGGTGCCGCCCACCGCATCGGTGCAACTATCGCACGACGACTGCATGGAGCGGGCATGGACATCGGGCTGCACTACCGCAGCTCGGAGGCTGCCGCCCAGGCACTCAAGGAGGAACTCGAAGCCCGGCGCCCCGAGTCGGTAAAGCTGATCCAGGCGGACCTGCATGACACTGGATCCCTGCCCCGCGTGATTGCAGAAATCGACGCCTGGCGAGGCCGCCTGGACCTCCTTGTCAACAACGCCTCCAGTTTTTATCCCACGCCCCTGGAATCGGTGGAAGAGTCACACTGGGACGATCTGATCGGCAGCAACCTCAAGGCACCGTTCTTCCTGGCCAAGGCGGCAGCCTCCCTGTTGAAGGCGAGCAAAGGCTGCGTCATCAACCTGGTGGATATCCATGCCGAGCGCCCGCTTTCGGGCTATCCCATCTACTCCATGGCCAAGGCCGGTAACGCCATGATGGTCAAAACCCTGGCCCGGGAACTGGGCCCGGATGTCCGGGTCAACGGGGTGGCTCCCGGCGCCATACTCTGGCCGGAAGAAGGGCTGGACGATGAGGCCAAGGAGACAATCCTCTCCCGCACCGCACTGAAACGACCCGGCAACCCGGAGGATATTGGTGGCACCGTACTGTTCCTGGCCCGGGAGGCGAATTACATCACCGGCCAGATCATCGCCGTGGATGGTGGGCGTTCGGTACAGCATTGAGAGAATCGAAGACAAGAAACAAGAACCTGTCCAGGAATATCCTCAACGGTTCCTATTCCACGTCATTCCGGCGAATGCCGGAATCTATCTCCTGATGAGGTGGTTTTGGATTCCGGCATCCGCCGGAATGACGGGGTTTATTCACCCAAAAGTGTCGCTCCTAAGTGACAAATAACCAGTCGCAATTCAGGCCAACAGCCTATTTATACTCAAACTCCACGGGCCAGAGCTTTTGTCCTGATGCATCAAAGGCCTGCCAGAGTTCGGCATAGGTCTTCTCTTCCACCGGGTGTCGTTCGTCGCCTGCCACTTCGGACAGGGGCTGAAGAACAAAGGCGTATTTCAGGATCTCGTCCCGGGGCAGTTCCATCCCGCCGTCTGCCAGTACCTGGTCACCATAGGTCAACAGGTCGATATCCAGGGTTCTGGCAGCGAACTTATCATCACCCCGCACTCTACCGAAATCGGACTCGATGCCCCTGAAAACCCCCATCAGATCGTCGATGGAGGATTCACTCTCCAGGCCAACGACGAGGTTATAGAAAGGATCGCCCTCGAACCCTACCGCCTCGCTTTCAAAAACCCGGGATATCACGAGGGGGCCAAAATGCCGATCCAAAGCCTGAAGTGCACCGCAAATATTGGCTTCCCGATCGATATTGCTGCCGAGACTGAGCCAGATTCTGGGCACTAGCGCTCTCCCCGCTCGATAATGACACCGACGTCACGGGCACTGCTCACCGCGCCGATTTTGTTCAGGGTCAGCCTGACCCAGGGTACATTGAACTCCTCGCGCACGATCTGGGCACATCGCTCCGCCAGGGTCTCCACCAACTGAAAACTGCTCTCTTCCACAAAGGCGATAAGGCGTTTGGAGACCGCCTTGTAATCGAGGGTATCCTCGATACTGTCACTGGCGGCCGCTTTGCTGATATCCGCTCCCATCTCCAGGTCCAGCACCACGGTCTGCTTGATCTCCCGCTCCCAGTCGTAGATACCGATGACAGTCTCTATGCGCAGGCCCCGCAAAAAAACTATATCCATAAAAAAGGAATTCCAAATTGATTCGAAGTGTGGGCGACATAGTAAAGCAGTGTTCACCTTTCGCAAACCACCTTGACCCTGGCGACCGCCAGGGATCAGAATACTGGTACCTACAGAGAGGAATCCTGTTGTAAAGCCGATCCTGGAATCCACCATCACCTGCCCACACTGCGGCACAATCCGAACAGAGCAGATGCCGACCGATGCCTGCCAGTGGTATTACGAATGCACCGGGTGCGATAAACTGCTTTCCCCAAAACCCAGCGACTGCTGCAGCCGAACCTGAACAATCCGGACCCGATTCATGACCGACATCCTATTCATCCTTGGCGCCTACCTGCTGGGTTCTGTATCCAGCGCAATCATCGTCTGCAAGCTCATGGGACTACCCGACCCGCGCACCCAGGGTTCACACAACCCGGGGGCAACCAACGTATTGCGTATCGGCGGCAAGAAGGCGGCGGCCATCACCCTGCTGGGAGACAGCCTCAAGGGGCTGATACCGGTTCTTATCGCCAACCTGATGGGAGTGGAGCCAATTGTCCTTGCAGGTGTCGCCATGGCGGCATTCCTGGGCCATCTCTACCCGATCTTTTTCGGCTTCAAAGGGGGTAAGGGGGTAGCCACTGCCCTGGGCGTACAGTTTGGCCTGGGCTGGCAGATCGGCGGCACCATCGCACTCATCTGGCTGTTCATGGCCAAGGTGGTCAATATCAGCTCCCTCTCCGCCCTGGTCTCCATGGCCCTGGCGCCCCTGGTGGTCTGGTACTTCTGGCCAGCACCGGAGCTGGTGGGCATGCAGATCATCCTCTCGCTGATCCTGTTCTGGCGCCACCGCAGCAACATCCGCAACCTGCTGACGGGCGCCGAGGGCAAGATCAAGGACGAGAGCGGTCCCGAGAAAGAAAAAGCCGAGGATTAAAGCTGCCCCGTCAAACCGCCGGCAGCTCTTCCATGGGCCATCTTGGCCTGGCCCCGAACAGAAGTGGCTCATGCTGTCCGGCGCTGAAACGCTGCCAGCCGGCATAAGCGATCATGGCCCCGTTGTCGGTGCAGAATTCGGGACGGGGGTAGTAGGCACGCCCTCCCTCTTTCTCCATGATCTCCTGGATCCGTGCGCGCAGTCGCTGGTTGGCGCTGACACCACCGGCCAACACCAGGGTTTTCGCCCCGCTCTCGCGCACTGCCCTGCGGCATTTGATGGCCAGTGTCTCCACTACCGCATCCTCGAATGCACGGGCGATGTCAGCCTTGCTCTGCTCCGAGGCTTCCCCCCCTTCACCTGCCGCATGCTGGGCCTCATGCAATGTGTTGAGGGCAAAGGTCTTGAGGCCGCTGAAGCTGAAATCCAGGCCGGGCCGGTCGGTCATGGGACGGGGAAAACGGTAGCGCGTCGGATCACCCTGTTCCGCCAGGCGCGCCAGCTCCGGCCCACCTGGATAGGGCAGCCCCAGCAATTTCGCGGTCTTGTCGAACGCCTCCCCCGCCGCATCGTCCAGGGATTCGCCCAGCATGCGGTAGCGCCCCACACCCTTGACCTCCACCAGCTGGGTGTGTCCGCCGGAGACCAGCAGGGCCACAAAGGGGAAATCCGGCCCCTCGGCCTCCAACATCGGCGCCAGCAGGTGCCCCTCCATGTGGTGCACACCCAACGCAGGGACACCCCAGGCCCAGGCCAGGGAACGTCCGATAGCGCTCCCCACCAGCAAAGCGCCCACCAGGCCAGGCCCACAAGTATAGGCGACCGCATCGATATCCTGTTTCCGAAGGCCCGAGTCTCGCAGTACGCCTTCCACCAGGGGCAAGGTCTTGCGCACATGATCACGGGAAGCCAGTTCCGGCACCACGCCGCCAAATTCGGCATGGACCGCGACCTGTGTATGCACCTGGTGCCCCAGCAGACCCTTTTCCCCGTCGTAAATTGCAACGCCTGTCTCGTCACAGGAGGTTTCGATACCCAGAACCCGCATTAACTCCACCTTTTCCCAACAAAAATTTTGCAAACTGCCCAATCTGGCAGTAGAATTCGCGCTCTTATGCTTCCAGCATTCACTGAAACGAACATTTGAGGTTACAAATGCCCAACGTACGAGTCAAAGAAAACGAGCCCTTCGAAGTCGCTCTTCGCCGATTCAAGCGTGGTTGCGAGAAGGCCGGAATCCTGGCTGAAGTACGCCGTCGCGAATTCTACGAGAAACCGACCGCAGAGCGTAAGCGCAAAGCTGCCGCTGCAGTAAAGCGCCACCTGAAGAAGGTATCCCGCGAAAACCGTCGCTGGGAACGCCAGTACTGATCTAGCTGTTTCGCTTTCCACACCTGAGTCTACAGGCCATGCTCAAACAGCGCATCCAAGATGAGATGAAGGCAGCCATGAAAGGCGGCGACAAGCCCCGTCTGGCAACCATCCGGCTCATCATGGCCGCCATAAAACAGCGTGAAGTCGACGAAAGGATTGAGCTGAACGATGAGCAGGTCCTCGCCGTGCTGGACAAGATGGTCAAGCAGCGCCGGGACTCCATTGCCCAGTATGAGCAGGCTGGTCGTACCGAACTCGCCGAGCAGGAGCACTACGAAATCAGCGTGCTCCAGGACTACCTGCCGGAAGCCCTGAGCGAGGAGGAGATCGCCTCCATGGTAGCCAAGGCCATAGCCAACAGCGGCGCCGAGTCCATACGCGACATGGGCAAGGTGATGGGACAGCTGAAACCGAAGGTCCAGGGCCGGGCGGACATGGGTGCTGTAAGCACCTTGGTAAAGCAGCAACTCAACGGCTGACACTCCGCACCACCCTGAAAAGAAGCTTCAGCGCCACATGGCACTGGGGCTTTTTTGCGTTATAGAGAGGCCTCTGCTTAAATCCTCTGACTACAATAATCCCGAATGGATCAATGGCCGGACGCATTCCTGAGCAATTCATTGACGAGCTTGTTAACCGGGTCGACATCGTCGACCTGATCAACAGCCGCGTGCCTTTAAAAAAGGCGGGAAAGGAGTACCAGGCCTGCTGCCCGTTCCATGACGAAAAGACGCCCTCATTCACCGTCAGCCGGGAAAAGCAGTTCTACCACTGCTTCGGCTGCGGCGCCCACGGTACCGCCATCGGCTTCCTGATGAAGTACGACAACATGGGGTTCGTGGAAGCCGTTGAGGAACTGGCCACGCAACTGGGCCTGGAGATTCCCCGTGAAGCCGGTGAGCGCAGCGGACCGGATTTCAGGCCGCTCTACGAAACCCTTGAGAAGGCAGCCCGCTACTACCAGTGGCAGCTGAGAAAACACCCCAACGCCGAACAGGCCGTGGATTATCTGAAACAGCGCGGACTGAGTGGAGAGATTGCCAGCGAATTCGGCATCGGCTATGCCCCACCGGGCTGGAACAACCTGGACAGCGAACTGGGCCGAAACTCGGAACAGACCCAGCGCCTGCTGACCACCGGCATGCTCACCCATCCGGAAGACAGAAAAGAGCCCTATGACCGCTTCAGGGAACGCATCATGTTCCCAATCCGTAATCATCGGGGCCAGGTGATCGCCTTCGGTGGCCGCATCCTGGGAGATGGCAAGCCCAAGTACCTGAATTCCCCGGAAACGCCTGTCTTCCACAAGGGCAGGGAGCTCTATGGACTCTACGAGGCGCGCAAGCATCTGCGCAAGATTGACCGACTGCTGGTGGTCGAGGGCTACATGGACGTGGTTGCCCTGGCGCAATTCGGCATCCGCTATGCGGTTGCCACCCTCGGCACCACAACCACCCCGGAACACCTCGAGCGACTGTACCGAACCTGCCCGGAAGTGGTCTTCTGTTTCGATGGCGACCGTGCTGGCCGGGATGCCGCCCGAAAAGCCCTGGAGACCACCCTTCCCTTCATACGCGACGGCAGAGAAGCACGATTCCTGTTTCTGCCAGAGGGGGAAGACCCCGACACCCTGATACGCAAAGAGGGAAGCGAAAGTTTCGAAGCACGGGTCAACAGTGCCACCCCCCTTTCGGACTTCCTGTTTGACCATCTTGCACAGCAGGTGGACATGGGCGCCCTGGAAGGCAGGGCGCAACTTGCCGAACTCGCCAAGCCGATGCTGCAGAAGCTGCCGGACGGCGTGTTTCGCGAAATGATGTTCAAACGCCTGGGCCAGCAGGTGGGCCTGGAAATGCCAGCCCCAAAATACCCAAGCAAAACAACTGGCAGACCAAAGCCGAAACAGGCCAGCAGGTCGTACCTGGGCACTATGCCCCCGGTGCGGCGAGCTATTGCCCTAGTGATATCCAACCCCAGGCTGGGGCAACAAGAGAATCTGCCCGAGCAGTGGAAACACTCCAGCCTGCCCGGCATCACACTTTTGAAAGAACTTCTTGAATTAGTTCAGTCCCAGCCTAACCTTAGTACAGCAGCGATACTGGAGAGATGGCGCGAACGGGAGGAAGGCAGGCACCTGCAGAAACTCGCTGGCGTGCTCATCGATCTCCCCGAAGAGGACCAGGCCAGGGAGCTGTCAGACACCCTGCAGACCCTCTCAAACCAGTATTTGGACCAGGAAGCAGAACTTTTGCTTCAGAAAGCTGCCGAAAAAGGGCTCAGTGGTCTTACGCTGTCTGAAAAGGAGCGCCTGAACCAGGCCCTTGCAGAGAAAGCCCAGCGTAAAACCGGACAAACAGAAGTGGATGAAAACGAATAACGATGCTATACTATGCGGCTTCGCATTTCGTTCGTCAAAATATCTTTTACAGGTTGGAAATGGATCAGGAACAGCAGCAATCCCAGCTAAAGCAACTCATCGCTAAAGGTAAGGAACAAGGCTTCCTAACATATGCAGAGGTAAATGATCATCTCCCCGACGGCATTGTCGAACCGGAGCAGATCGAGGACATCATTCGGATGATCAATGACATGGGTATCCATGTCTATGAAAGCGCACCCGATACCGAAGACACGAACCTCTCAGACACCGCGGTTACCCCAGACGAAGATGCCGCCGAAGCTGCAGCAGCAGCCCTGGCCTCAGTGGACAGCGAATTCGGCCGCACCACAGACCCTGTACGCATGTACATGCGCGAGATGGGCACGGTGGAACTGCTCACCCGCGAGGGCGAACTGAAGATCGCCAAACGCATCGAAGAGGGCCAGAACCAGGTTCTTGCAGCCCTTTCGACCTTCCCTGACACCATTGAAAGGGTCCTAAAGCTGTTCAAGAAAGCCGAGGATGAAGAGATTCGCCTGACCGACGTGATCAGCGGATTCGCCGAGCCGGAAGAAGTTACCATCCACCCCCCGAAGGTCCAGCCAGCCCAGGATACCGCGGCCGCGGCTGACAAAGCGGATGAGGACGACGAGGAAGAAGAGGTGGATCGCGGCCCCGATCCGGCAGAGGCAGCCAAGAAGGCTGCCGACCTGCGCAAGGCGTTCAAGGCTTTTTCCAACGCCCTGGACAAGCACGGCCGCGACGACAACAAGACTGTCAAGGCGCTGACCAAAGTGACAGACGCCATGATGGAGTTCAGATTCGTACCCGCCGTCTTCAACGAGTTGGTGGAAAACCTGCGCTCAGCCATCGCCTTCATCCGCAGCCAGGAGCGTAGCATCATGGAACTGTGTGTCACCGATGCACGAATGCCGCGAAAGGAGTTCATCACCTCCTTCCCTGACAACGAAACCAATCCCGAGTGGGTCACTGAACAGATTGCCGCCGGCAAGAGCTACTCCGACGCCCTGGAAGGCATCAAGGATGATGTTGCCCGCGCCCAGAAAAAGCTGCGAGAACTGGAAACCAACAGCAAGCTGAGCATCAGCGAGATCAAAGAGATCAACCGCAAGATGTCCATCGGCGAGGCCAAGGCACGCCGGGCCAAGAAAGAGATGGTCGAGGCCAACCTGCGACTGGTGATCTCGATTGCGAAGAAATACACCAACCGCGGCCTCCAGTTCCTGGACCTGATCCAGGAAGGCAACATCGGCCTGATGAAGGCAGTGGACAAATTCGAGTACCGCCGGGGCTACAAGTTCTCCACCTATGCAACCTGGTGGATTCGCCAGGCGATCACCCGCTCGATTGCCGACCAGGCACGCACTATCCGTATCCCGGTCCACATGATCGAAACCATCAACAAGCTGAACCGCATTTCACGGCAGATGGTCCAGGAGATGGGACGAGAGGCCACTCCGGAAGAATTGGCCGAACGCATGGACATGCCGGAGGACAAGGTACGCAAGGTGATGAAGATCGCCAAGGAGCCGATATCCATGGAGACCCCCATCGGCGATGACGAAGATTCACATCTTGGAGATTTCATCGAGGATGCAGGCGTCGTTTCACCCATCGACTCCGCAACCGGCGAAGGCCTCCGCGAGTCCACCCAGCAGATGCTGAGTGGACTGACTTCCAGGGAAGCAAAAGTACTGCGTATGCGCTTCGGCATCGACATGAATACCGACCATACTCTCGAGGAGGTCGGCAAGCAGTTCGATGTTACCCGCGAGCGCATCCGACAGATTGAGGCCAAGGCGCTGCGCAAGCTTCGCCACCCCTCGCGTTCAGAAAAGCTTCGCAGCTTCCTCGATACCGATTAAAATAGACTCGCATTTGGGCCTATAGCTCAGTTGGTTAGAGCAGTGGACTCATAATCCATTGGTCCCAGGTTCGAGTCCTGGTGGGCCCACCAATACAAAGCGGGTTAGTGTGATAGTAAGCACTAACCCGTTTTTCGTTTGCGTGAATTTTGCGTGACCTCCTGTCACAAACAAACCGCTCACACAGCGGTCTAGCTATAGTTCAACCTTCTCAACACCACAAGTTCCGGACGCTTATCATCCCGGTCGCAGACCCGCTCAGCCGCCTCAATGAGCCTTGTGAGCTCGGCACCTGAGTAGTGGGTAGTGATCCTACCGGACTTGTGGCCCAGCAGATCCTGCCTATCCTCGAAACTGACACCTGCCGCCCTGAGCCTGCGACCATAGGTATGCTTCATATCGTGGACCCTGACCTGCGGCAATCCCACCTCTTGCCTGGCCCGACGCCATCCATTTGAAAGCATGTGCTTCAACGGATGCCCCCGGTAAGTGAAGACATAGGTATCATCCTTTCCACGCCGCTCCTCAATTACCGACCGAGCGATACGATTCAGAACAACCACCCTCTCTTCACCATTCTTGGCTTAGATATCCGGGATAATGAACACTGAGGTATCCAGGTCATCGGCCCGAATACGCTCTTCCCAAGCCCATTGCAGGTTGCAGATCTCATTGTCCCGACATCCGGTATTGACGGCAAACAACGCCATCTGCGCCAGATAGCTCGGTAGAGCATGAAACAACAGATTTTGCTCTTCCCACGTCAGCGGGTAAGGCCGACGCGCACCCCTGACGGGAAACAGTTTGATTTTCGGCGCAGCCTGCAGCCAGGTTAGACCGTGTTCATCGATCCACTCACTGGCCGCCAAATTCACAATCCGACGAATCAGTTTGAGATCATGGTTGTGTGTTGCTGTCTTTACTCCTTTATTACGGCGATACTCGATCAGTTGCTGTAACGTTCCCATATGAATTCGATCCAGTCGCAGCGAACCAATAACCGGTACGATATTCTTCAATCGCCCAATATCAGTATGGATACTCCGCTTGTGCTGATTCTCCAGCACAAACTTCGCCGCAGCTTCATCGAATGTCCTAATGGGGCGCACCCCAAACAATCGCGCTTGCCTTTCCTCATCGATCAACTTCGCCAGCACTAATTCCGCTTCTTCAAGCTGAGTTGTTTCAGCACTGAAGCAAATGCGCCGTCCGCCGATCCTTTTGTCAATGTGCCAGGTTTCTCCCCTTCGCTTGAGGCCTGGCGATGCTTTTCGCCCCATGTCTCACCTCCATAGGCGTTACCGGGACGTCCGTTGCAAGAGGCGGTTTCGGATAATAAGTGCAATTGGTAGTTGAAGGGCCAGCTGGTAGAGTCGGCGCTTCTCCCGACCAAGAGACGAAGCACTTATGAGCTAC
>NZ_MPRJ01000016.1 GCF_002020805.1 Solemya velesiana gill symbiont
TGCCAAGCCATTCCAGTGGACCAAGAGTGCTGAGAAAATTATTGCCTCGGTGAATAGGGCAAAGAATGCGTTGCCGAATTAACCGCATGGCCCATTAGCCTGTAACGGATAATGGTGTCAGAGTAAACTTTCTGACCTATCCCACACACCTCAGAACATATTTGCTCTGACCCCATTTACTGTTGCTTCTTCACATCCTGCAAGCGACCGGAATCACAAAAACACCGACTCTAAACCTTTGGTGTAGACCACCCTGGGAGATGGATCAACGCGCTTTGACTCACTTATCCATAACCTGAATGCCAATACGATCTCCTGCCGCATACATCACTGAAAAATCAAACTAACACGCTGGCAGCTGGAGGAGATAAATGCATAGAAGAAAGGGCTATCGATACTGGTTGAATCCGGCCTTGATCATATGCAGGGAGGTACCCTGCTCAAGAGAGGCATTCCTGGAAGCCTATACAGCGTATTGGAACATGAAGCGCCAAGAAAAATCACAGGCTACGCGCACATCGACCTGATTGATGGGAAACACAGCCAAGTACGAACCGGTTAACCGAAGAGCGAGTCGTTAACCAGGATCTCAGCTAGTTTCATGGAGGTGCACATGAATAGGCAATCCGGACTCACCTTGATCGAACTCAAGCGAGTCTTCGACCTTGTGAAAGATTTTGGGACATCCAAGTCCCCAAAATCGACTCAGCCTTCGACAACCTATTAGTGCCCCGGACGTTCTGGTCACCGACCGCTACGCGATAACATCGCAAGCTCGTTACCGCTCCACAGTCGCCTCCCAATGACTACACGCCGTGTTCGGATGCCTACTTTGCTTCTAGTGATCGTCGCTATCCTCGCGGGCATCGCTTTGCCGGCGTATACCAAATATATTTCTGAGACGAGCATCTCCGTTGTCAATAGCAACTACAAAAATGCCGTCAAAGCGGTTAAGGCTGAGCAGTTCCGCCTGATGCGGCTCCGCGAACGCCTCGGCGATCGCTTTAAATATCGGAGCCCGGACTACTTCTTCGGCCGGGCGGATAATTGGATCCCACACATCATCGATCCAAACGGCCGTAAGGCGCCAGGTGGCGGTCCTGCCTTTATCGTCGACAAAGGAGGCACCCAAACCGGTGCCATCGGCGTAGAAGTCGGCACCGGAGGCATGGGCACGGCATACGTCAATCTGTACCGTCCGGCCTATGCTCCGAGCGGTCAGAATGACGGTTTCACGTGGGAGATGTCACGGATAACACCATCCGGCGATATTATCGTGCGACATTAACGAAAGAGCCAATTCCTACTATCAGCGAACGTCCTACATGCGTTGAGGAATCCAATGATCCTGTTCATTGGTAATTACAAGAATATAATAATGGGCTCCATGGGGTGCCCCGCTTTGTTGCGCACCCCTGAGCACAAACGTTATACAGAAATAAACCCTCGCCAAAGAAACTCATAAGTAGTTAAGGTTTCGAATATGGAATACGAGAAAACATCTAGAAATACTGTCAAAAGAGGTCGCAAAAAAGCGAGTTATGACAAGGATGCTATTCATTCAATTTTGGATACGAATGAAATATGCACCGTTGCATTCAATGTCGACGGTAAAGCATATGCTCAGCCAATAAATTATGGTCGTTCTGATGATTATTTGTATCTGCATGGTTCGACGAAAAATCGAATGACTTCCGCCCTGATGAAAGCCGGCGAGGTATGCCTCAGTGTTATGAGCCTTGACGCCTTGAAGCTCACAAGATCGGCTTTCCATCACTCGGTGAAATTTCGTTCTGCTGTTGTTTTTGGGGAGGTCAGAGAATTAACAACAGAAGAGGATAAGCTGGAAGGGCTTAAGCGCATCATCAATCACTTTGTCCCTGGCAGGTGGGATCATTGCAGGAAACCAAACTCAAAAGAGTTAAAAGCGACAAGAGTGCTCGAAATAAAAATTACCTCTGCTTCTGCAAAAATAGCCGACTCTCCGCCTCTAGATGAGCCGGAGGACTATGCGTTGGATTTTTGGGCAGGAACCATACCGGTTAAAACCGTGTATGAATATCCTATTCCAGATGAAAACCTGAAAAATGGCGTAGAGCTTCCATCTCACGTGCTGGAGTTCTATGAAGAGAAGAAACTAAAAAATAGGCGCGGTTATTGGGCGACAATAGTTTGTACATCCCAATTACAACTAGCAGGCCCAGAAGCTGTTGCGCTATTTTGGTCCGCTAACCTGAAGTGTTAGTCACACTCAACCACACAAGGCTTACCATTGGCACCACACTCTCCCCGCATGACAACACCCGTGGTCTTCACGCCGGGCACCCTGCATACACTGCGGGTACGCATAATAAGTTTTGACCCACCCTCATAGCCGCAAGCGATCTTGTACAAGCCATTCTTTTGAGAGACCGCGACACTTGTCTGTTTGCGCTTCTTGATCTCTGCGGTGGATACCGCGCAGCTATTGTAGCCCATGAACTCACCGTCAGCGGACTCCCACATCGAGGTGAACTTGCGGCGTTGTACTCTCTTATGCTGTCACACAGCTCGGATTTCTTGGCGCCTTTGTCACGCTCGAAACCACATTGGAGATCAAACAAACGCTTCATTTCAGCTTCAGACGGACAATCGCCAATCTGCCTGTCCTGGGAGATATCAGGGCACTGAATCATGTTGCCGGCCACAGCGGAGCCTGAAAGGAGAAGTGCGGTGATGCCAGTCACCAGAACAGAAGCGCGGTGATTCATAATTGACTCCATTGTTTGCAATCAAAGTTATATCGCGGGACAACCCTGATTTTCTAAATACGTATTCTTAACGAAACATCTGCTGTAAATCCCATGCCCTTCGGGAAAATACTCCATAATCGCCGCTGTATAACGATCAAACGGGTTCTCAATACGCTTGATCTTCCGCCTCTTCGTCCTCGGCATATCGTAGGTGTTCAAACTCACGGTGAAGGGCACCGGGTAGTCGGTACCGAACAACAGCTTGTGATGTACCTGGGTCTGCTCGGAGAGATGCCGCAGCGCTCTTGCTCTCAAGGGTGCAAGAATGGCCGAGATATCGGCATAAAGATTCTCTTCAGACCCCAGCAGCTCAAGCAGGCGGTAGTAGTCTTTATCGAAATAGGCCGGCTTCTTTGAAAGGTTCCGCCAGATCATCGCCTTGTGCTCGACCCGCTCCAAGCCCATGTGAGCCGCAATCACTTTGACACCGGCTTCCAGTGGCTGACGCAGCATTTCGATCCGTTCGTATTCTGCAAAAGAGTCGATGCTGTATTCACTGCCGATGTGGATGATCAGCGGTATGCCCTTCTCTTTGAGCTTCTCGTAGTAGGGACCGAACCGGGGATCATTGAGATCCACACCCCAGTAGATCTGCAGAAACTTCGCCCCCTTGCAGCCCCGCTCGATGTACTCGTCGATCAGTTCCAGCGCATTAGGTCGGAGCGGATTGATGGAGAAAAAAGGGATGATGCAGTCGGCGTATTCATTGGCAACATCCAGCACATCTTCTGTAGTGGCGCAGACGGTCTTGTCGCGATGTATCTCTCTGCCCTTGTGATCGAGACGGCTGTCCACGCCGAAGAGACAGAGTTTCTCGACTTGTTGTGAATTTCTCACCGAGTTGGTCAGGGCAGACACATAAGCTACGTAGGGGTTACGGGCTAGGGCTTCGTAATCGATACCCAGCCCCTTGCCAAAAGGACGCATCGCAATTCGATCGTAGAAGCGATCGAAGCTCACCTCAGGACTGAGCAGGTGCGTGTGTATATCGATGGTCTTCATCCCTTCTCTCCCATCATCTCCGCGGCCAACTGCCTGGCGCTGTTGTAATCGTTTTTTCCGCTGCCGAGTTTGGGTATGACATCCACCTTCAAAAGTTCTGAAGGCTGCATCAGCGGGTTGAGCTTGCAGTTGCGGATATGTTTCTGCATCTCCTCACGGGTCATATCACCCGCAAACAGCAACACCACCTGCTCGCCCTTCTTATCGTCTGCAAGGGTAGTGGCCAGTATCTCCACCGCTTCCGGCAGCCCTTCGCCGATCCCTCCTTCCACCGCGCCAAGACTGATCATCTCGCCGCCGATCTTTGCGAAGCGGGAGTAGCGGTCCACGATGGTGAGAAAACCGTCTGCGTCGATATGTCCCTTGTCCCCCCAGTCAGAGGGATCAATACGATCCGGAATATTGACGCTGGCCACCGGAGAGGTTTCCGTAGCACCGTAACCCTCGTAGATCGGTTTGTGGAACTTGAGCTGAAAAGCATCTGCCACCTCGAGATTCAACCGTTCAGCGCCGGCCACCACCAGGCGGATGGAGTCGAGCATCAGCGGATGAACACGCTTGTTGCGCACGAACAGGCGCAGAAAGGTGGAGGTGCCGCAAAACACCGCAGCCTGGTAACCGGAGATCGCCTTGGCAATATTCAGGGCATCGGTGGGATCGGGATGGCAGATCGCCGGCATCCCCTCCACCAGGGGCATGAAGCCCGTGACGGTAAGACCGAAGGCATGGAACAGGGGCAGCGTGGCCATCACCCGGTCGTCGTCCTGAACGTTCAGGACATCGGAGATTTGGCGGATGTTGCCCATGATGTTGCGGTTAGTCAGCACCACGCCCTTGGGCGTGCCTTCGCTGCCGCTGGAGAACATGATGGCCGCGGGGTCATCAATGGAGACCGGCTTGCCGAACAACGCATAGAGCCAGCTTGCAGGCAACACCGTTGAACAGAACAGGCAGAAGAGACCTGCTGCACGGCTCACCTTCTCCTTCAGGTCTTCCAGGTAGACCGCCTGCACCCCCTCAAGCAGTGGCGCGAGATCCACGCCCTTCTTCTCAAGCTTGCTGATGAAACGGCGGGAGGTATAAATGCTGCAGATTCCTGCATGCTCAACCGCACCTTCGAGGGCCTTGAGGTTGGCGGTGTAGTTGAGGTTGACCACCGTGCGACCCTGAAGCAGGGCTGCGCTGTTGGTGATGAGCCCGGCACTGGTGGTGGGCAACAACAAAACGATGTTGGGTTCCGGGCTCAGCTTGCCGATCAGACGTGAAAAGGCGAGCATGCCCGCCAGGGTTTTATAACCTGAAAGGGGCTTGCCTTTACTGTCCGCCAGGCAGATACCCTGGCCCGAGCGCTTGGCACCTCGAAGGATTGCCAGCGGCAATGAATCGAGGGTGGCCGTATGCTGGTCCCAGGCCTCGATGGAGAGATCGAATACCTGCTGCTTCACCTGGTGTGCTGTGGCATCCATGGGCATCGGCTTGCCGAAGGCGATGATCACGTCACGCTTCATACCCCCGCGGCGCAGAGTCTGCAGCCGCTCGCTGGAACGGGAGAAGCGACTGCCCCAGAGCCCACGCAGGTAGAAGGGCAGGATGACGCCATCCACGGTACGCTCGAAGCCTTTCCTGAACTCGCCGAGCTGGCCGCTACGGCTGATGGAACCCTCGGGAAAGATGCAGACCACCTCCCCCTGCCTGAGCAGTACGTTGACCTCCTCAAGCGCAGCCTTGCTCTGGCCGCCGGAGATAGGAATCACTCCGGCCAGGTCCAGGATCCATTTCAGGTACCGGCGCTGGTAGATACCCCGGTGCATCACGAAGCGCATCGGGCGCGGGCAGGCGATCTGGATCATGGCCCAGTCGAGCCAACTGATGTGGTTGCCCAGCATCAGCACCCCGCCCTGCTCCGGGATATTCTTGAAGCCGAGTATCTCCATCCGGTAACGGCTGGCAAAGAGCAGCGCCACCAGGTAGCGCATGAAGGACTGGGGCAGCTGGATGACGGTGTAGATGGCACCCACCAGGGCAACCAGTGTCACCAAGTGGAACAGGCCGAAGCTGTCGACACCGCCCAGGGCGAATCCCACCGTCAGGCAGAGGAAGCCGAGCATGGTGATGTTCTGCACCCAGTTGTTGCCGGCGAGCACCGTACCCAGGCGATCTTCACCGGCATGGAACTGGATCAGGGAGTTGAGGGGCACGATGAAGAGTCCGCCGAAGAGGCCGAAGGCGAGGATGTCCGCCCCCAGCCAGAACCTGGACTCCAGCCCTGGCAACAGGGCCAACGCACCCACCATGCCCAGTGTGCCCAGGGGAATCAGTCCCGTTTCGATAAAGTCCCTGGAGGCCCTGTCCGCCATTAGCGAACCGATGATTATGCCGAAGCCGGAACAGGCCAGCAGACCCTGGATGACGGTGGTATTGGTCTCTGCCAGGGTCTCCTTGGCAAAGGCGGGAAAGGAGGCGAGCACCACCTGGGAGACGCCCCAGAAAACCGACAGGCCGACGATGGAGAGCCAGATCACCCGGTTGGCTCGGACAACGCCGAAATTCTGCCTCAGGTAGCGTCCGCTACCGTAACGCTGCCAGTCGAAGGTAAGAGCTCTGTTCTCATGTGCACCTTTACCCAGACGGTAAGTAAGCGCCAACTCAGCTGTGGAGCAAACCACCAGCAGCCAGCCCACCGGAGCAACGGCCTGGAGGATGTCGTCCTGGGCCTGGAAAGCGACTCCCACCAGGTAGTGTTCGAACAGCAGGGAGAAAAAGAAGACCCCGCCCAGCATGGCCACGATAGTCACCGCCTGGACCATGGCGTTGGCCTCGGCCAGTCGCTGGGTGCCCACCATCTCCTTTATGTAACCGTACTTGGCGGGGGAGTAGATTGCACTCTGCACCGCCAGCAGGAAGGTGAGCCCGAAGGCTATTTCATACCGCCCCTGGTAGTAGCTCAGGGTCACCAGCAGGGTGAGGCCCACCGCAACCGCAGCGCTGGCCCGCATGATGCCCGGCTTGGGAAATTTATCGGTGAGAAAGCCCGCCGGGGTGAAGAGCATGACGAAAGGGAGCAGTATCAGGCCGTTGACCACCGCGGTGAGAATGATCTGGAGCTGACCGTCGTAGACTTTAAAGATGGTGTTCTGGATAACGATCTTGTGGCCCAGGTCCACGAAGGTGTTGAGAAACACGATCAGTAAAAACGGTATGAAGCCGGCCAGGCGGTATATCTTGGGCATCACATTTCCCAGTTAGCGTTCATTTCCGCCAATCTAATTCCAAGCATTGCATACTACAACCAATATCCCCATTTTTGCAGGATACCCCAGCCAAGGTATTATTATTCGATACTTTTCTTGAATGATGCGCATGCCCCAGACTAAACAACTCGTCACCGCCCTCAAACGGGCGCTGAAACTCCACGGCAAGACCTACGCCGACGTGGCCGAACAGCTGCAGCTGTCGGAGGCGAGCGTTAAGCGCCTCTTCTCCGAGCAGAGCTTCTCCCTGCAGCGGCTGGACGAAGTGTGCGCCATGCTGGGCATGGAGATCTCCGACCTAGTTCAGCTGATGCAGCAGGAACGGCATGCCATGAGCGGCCTCAGCGAGAAACAGGAGCAGGAGATCGCCGGCGACCTGGAACTGCTGCTGGTCACCGTCTGTGTGCTCAACCGCTGGAGCCTGGCAGAGATCATTGGTCAGTTCCACATCTCCGAAAACCGCTGCATCAACCACCTGGCCCACCTGGACCGGCTGAAGCTGATCGAGCTGTTGCCCCGCAACCGCATCAAGCTGTTGGTGGCCCCAAACTTCAAGTGGCGGGAGAACGGACCCATCCAGCAGTTCTTCCAACAGAAACTTCAAGCGGAGTTCTTCCGTTCCCGGTTCGACCGGGAATCGGAGCGGCTGATCGTCATCAACGGTATGCTCTCGGAGAGCGCCAACCGGCTGTTTCAGCGCAAACTGGAGCAACTGGCCCGGGAGTTCGATCAGCTCAACGACGATGACAGCCACCTGCCTCTTTCCGAGAAAAAGGGTGCCACCGCGGTGCTGGCCCTGCGCCCATGGGACTATGGCCTGTTCAAGCCACTGAGAAAATAAACCCCGTCGCGCTTGAAATCCCACTTTTTTTACCCCACTTGGAATCAAGTACAATAGTCCACCCTATCCATGGTGGTATAAACCATTCACTGCAGTATCGAGGATTCAGCGCGTGGAGCAGATCAGAGGCACAACAATTCTATCCGTCCGGCGTGGCGGCAAGGTGGTGATCGGCGGCGACGGCCAGGTCTCCATGGGCAATACCGTGATGAAGGGCAACGCCCGCAAGGTGCGCCGGCTCTACAAGAGCCAGGTGCTCGCAGGCTTTGCAGGCGCCACCGCCGATGCCTTCACCCTGTTCGAGCGTTTCGAGGCCAAGCTGGAAAAGCACCACGGTCACCTGACCCGGGCAGCCGTGGAGCTGGCAAAGGACTGGCGTACCGACCGCATGCTGCGCCGACTGGAGGCGCTGCTGGTGGTAGCCGACAAGGACGCCTCTCTGATCATCACCGGTACCGGCGACGTGATCGAACCCGAGGAGAGCCTGATGGCCATCGGCTCCGGTGGCCCCTATGCCCAGGCAGCGGCCCAGGCCCTGCTGCACAACACCGACCTGAGTGCCCGGGACGTCGTCGAAAAGGGTCTCTCCATCGCAGCCGATATCTGCGTCTACACCAACCACAACCGGGTCATCGAAGAGCTGGACGCCGAATAACCATGTCTAAAATTACACCCCAAGAGATCGTCCGCGAACTGGACAAACACATCATCGGCCAGTCTGCAGCCAAGCGTTCCGTGGCCATTGCTCTGCGCAACCGCTGGCGCCGGGCCCAGGTCGGTGACGACCTGCGCAACGAAATCACTCCCAAGAACATTTTGATGATCGGTCCCACCGGCGTGGGCAAGACCGAGATCGCCCGCCGCCTGGCAAAGCTGGCAAACGCGCCCTTCATCAAGATTGAAGCGACAAAATTCACCGAAGTCGGCTATGTTGGTCGCGATGTTGAGTCGATCATTCGCGATCTTGCCGATTCTGCCATGAAAATGGTGCGCGAGCAGGAGATGGAGAAGGTACAGGACATCTCCGCCGATGCAGCAGAAGAGCGGGTGCTCGACGCCCTGCTGCCACGCGCCACCACGCCAAGCTGGGAGACCGACAGTTCGTCTCAACGGGACGACTCGACCACCCGTGACAAGTTCCGGATCAAGATCCGCAACGGCGAGATGGACGACAAGGAGATCGAAATCGAAGTCAGCGGCGCCAGTCTCGGCGTGGAGATCATGGCGCCCCCCGGCATGGAGGAGATGACCAACCAGCTCCAGGGCCTGTTCCAGAACATCGGCAGCGGCCAGAAGCGCAAGCGCAAACTGCGCATCAAGGACGCCCTGAAGCTGCTGCAGGACGAAGAGGCGGCCAAGCGCATCAACGACGAGGATCTCAAAATCCGCGCCCAGGTGATGGTTGAGCAGAACGGCATCGTCTTCCTGGACGAACTGGACAAAGTGGCCAGCCGCTCAGAGTACGGTGGCCCCGACGTCTCCCGCGAGGGTGTGCAGCGGGATCTGCTGCCCCTGGTGGAAGGCTGCACGGTCTCGACAAAACAGGGCATGATCAAGACAGATCACATCCTGTTCATCGCATCTGGCGCCTTTCACCTGGCCAAGCCCTCGGATTTGATTCCCGAGTTGCAGGGCCGTCTGCCGATCCGCGTGGAGCTGGACGCCCTGAGCACCGAGGACTTCACCCGCATCCTCACCGAGCCCGACGCCTCCCTCACCGACCAGTACAAGGCGCTGATGGATACCGAAGGGGTGAAGCTGGAGTTCACCGAGGACGGCATCCGACGCATTGCCGAGGTTGCCTGGCAGGTGAACGAGACCACCGAGAACATCGGTGCCCGCCGCCTGCATACCGTGGTGGAACGGCTGCTGGAGAGCATCTCCTTCACCGCATCGGAAGTGCCCGGCACCACCGTGACAGTAGACGAGACCTACGTGAACAACAACCTGAATGAACTGGTGGCCGACGAAGACCTGAGCCGCTTCATTCTGTAAACAGGCGAATTGCATTTTGCCCCTGAGCACAGCAACCCCAGGCGATTCATGGCCAATACTTGCAGGGAACTGTGCTAATCTGCGGCGAAATAGATATTTAGGAGTACAAACATGTCCAAGCATGTACCCACAGAACTGAACCTGCACCGCCAGTCGCGGGTGCTGGAGATCACCTTCGACGACGGTGCCCACTTCAACCTGCCCTGCGAATACCTGCGGGTCTTCTCCCCCTCCGCCGAAGTACAGGGCCACGGCCCCGGCCAGGAGGTGCTGCAGGTAGGCAAGGAAGACGCCACCATCGATCAGATCTCACCGGTGGGCAACTACGCCGTGGCCTTGCACTTCGACGACGGCCACAACACCGGCATCTACTCCTGGGACACCCTCTACAGCCTGGGCGCCAACCAGGAGCAGAACTGGCAAGACTACCTGGCCCGCCTGGAAGCTGCAGGGCACAAGCGCAAAGAACCGAACTGATCCGCTTCGCGCGTAACCGTTTCGCCGAATGAAAAGACCGAATTCTGTTAGAATTCGGTCTTTTCATATATACCATGTAAAATCTCCGCGAACTTGGCGCACCTTTGCGCCCCGCAGTTTATATAGAGAGTCGATGTCATGACGGATGAAAACACCACGCATTTCGGATATAAAAATGTGCGTACAGATGAGAAGCAGGGGCGGGTTAGCCAGGTCTTCGATTCGGTGGCCAGCCGTTACGACCTGATGAATGACCTGATGTCCATGGGCATCCACCGCCTGTGGAAACGTTTCGCCGTAGAATTGGCAGGCATCAAGCGCGGCCAGAAGGTGTTGGACCTGGCCTCGGGCACCGGCGATCTTGCCGCCCGTTTCGCGGGGCTGGTCGGCCCAGACGGCCTGGTGGTGATGACCGACATCAACGCCGCCATGCTCGACGAGGGTCGCAAGCGCATGGCCGACGAAGGCCTGGTGGGTAACGTGGAGTACACCCAGGTCAACGCCGAGAACATCCCCTTCCCGGACAACAGCTTCGACTGCATCACCATCGCCTTCGGCCTGCGCAACGTTACCGACAAGCAGAAGGCACTAAGCGAGATGCACCGGGTGCTCAAGCCCGGCGGCCGGGTATTGGTGCTGGAGTTCTCCCACCCCAACGGGGAACCCTTGAAACAGATCTACGACATCTACTCCTTCAAGCTGCTGCCCATGATGGGCCGGCTGGTGGCCAACGACGAGGACAGCTACCGCTACCTCGCGGAGTCCATCCGCATGCACCCCGACCAGGAGACCCTCAAGGGCATGATGGAGCAGGCAGGGCTTGAGCGCTGCGACTACCACAACATGACCGGCGGCATCGTCGCCGCGCACCGCGGTTTCAAACTCTGAGCCCCCATTGCACCAGGCGCAAAACATGAGCATCTCCGGACTTGCATACGCCACCCTGGAAGAGGCCATCAACCGGTACCTCGCCCTGGATCCTGCAGCCCGGGAAAAGATGGCAGGACTCTACGGCAAGGTCATTGCCTTCGAACTGATGGGCCTCGGACAGACCCTCTACCTGGTGCCCAGCCCCAACCGCCTCCAGGTCTTGTCGGCATACGAAGGCGAGGCGGACTGCACCCTGCGCGGGACACCCATTGCCCTTGGCCTCATGGGCGACCCCAAGGGCAGCACCGAGCAGCTGTTCGCCGGTCAGGTGGAGATCAGCGGCGACACGGATCTCGCTCACGCGTTCGGCAAGATCCTCGCCGCCATGGACATAGACTGGGAGGAGCAGCTCTCCCACTACACCGGCGATATCATCGCCCACGAGATGGGGAACCTGGCCCGCACCACCAGCCAATGGGGCAAGCGCTCCCTGGAGACCCTGGGCATGGACCTGCAGGAGTACCTGCAGGAGGAGATCCGGCTGCTGCCGGTGAAACCCGAGATAGACCATTTTCTGAAAAACGTCGACACCCTGCGCAACGACGTGGAGCGCATGGAGGCGCGAATCAACCGCCTGAAGAACAACATCAACAAGAACAAGGGTGAGAGCAAGTGATAAGGCCCTCCGAAGCACTGCGCCTTCTGCACATCAACTGGGTACTTCTGCGGCATGGCCTGGACGAGGTGATCCTCGCTACCCACCTGTTCCGACCGGTGCGTTTCCTGCTCTACCTCTCCCCCTTCTACTGGCTGCGCCGGGAGAAGCTGCCTGCCTACCCGGTACGCATGCGCCAGGCCCTGGAGGACCTGGGCCCGATCTTCGTGAAATTCGGACAGATCCTCTCCACCCGGCGCGACCTGCTGCCCGACGACATCGCCGACGAACTGGCCAAGCTCCAGGACGCCGTCCCCCCTTTCTCCGGTTCCCAGGCCCGCACCCTGATCGAAAAGGCCTTCGGCCACTCCATCGAAGAGGTGCTGGACGACTTCGACGAGACCCCCATGGCCTCGGCCTCCATCGCCCAGGTACATGCCGCCACGCTCAAGGACGGCAAGAAAGTGGTGGTGAAAGTGCTGCGCCCGGATATCGAGCGGATTATCCGCCGCGACGTCGGGTTGCTCTACATCATTGCCCGACTGGCCGACCGCTACTGGAAGGACGGCAAGCGCCTGCGGCCCGTCGAGGTGGTACAGGACTACGAGAAGACCATCCTGGACGAGCTGGACCTGCAGCGCGAAGCAGCCAACGCCGCCCAGCTGCGCCGCAACTGGGAGGGCAGCGACATCCTGTTCGTGCCCGAGGTCTACTGGGACCTGACCCGCAAGAACGTGCTGGTGCTGGAGCGCATTCACGGTACACCGGTAAGCAACGTGGAGACCCTCAAGACCCAGGGCATCAGCATGAAGCAGCTGGGTGAACAGGGTGTTGAGATCTTCTTCACCCAGGTGTTCCGGGACAACTTCTTTCACGCCGACATGCACCCCGGCAACATCTTCGTGGAGCCCAGCGGCCGCTATATCGTGGTGGACTTCGGCATCGTCGGCTCCCTGACCACCGAGGACCAGCGCTACCTGGCGGAGAACCTGCTTGCCTTCTTCAATCGCGACTACCACCGGGTGGCGGAGCTGCACGTGGAGTCTGAATGGGTGCCCCGGGATACTCGGGTGGACGAGTTCGAATCGGCCATCCGTTCCGTGTGCGAGCCGATCTTCAACAAGCCCCTGAGCGAGATCTCCTTCGGCCATTTCCTGCTCAACCTGTTCCAGACCGCGCGCCGTTTCAACATGGAAGTGCAGCCCCAGCTGGTGCTGCTGCAAAAGACCCTACTCTACATCGAGGGACTTGGCCGCCAGCTCTACCCCGAACTCGATCTCTGGACCACCGCCAAGCCGTTCATGGAGCGCTGGATGCAGGAACAGGTCGGACCCAAGGCGTTCACCCGCAAGCTGCGCAGAAATCTGCCCCAGATGACCGAGCACGCCGCGGACATGCCCCTGCTGGCACACAAGGTGCTGCGGGACGCTGCGGAAGGCCGCCTGGAACTGAAGTGGAAATCCGAGGAGCTTAAGCAGATGCACGAGACCCTGAAGGAGAACCACCACAACACCGTCGCCAGCATCACCGGCGCAGCCATGCTGGTCTCCGGCGCTATGCTGCTCACCCTGGGACCCAGCATTATGCTGCCCGCAACGGTGATCGTAACCTCCGGCATCGGCCTGAGTGTTGCTGGCGCCGCGATCCTGCTCTCTACCTGGATGCGTAGCCTGTAGGAGCCCAGTCCTCTGGGCGATCCGTTCAACCACCAAATTATCGCCATGAGGACACGGCTCCGATAATCATTTTCCCTTCTCCGCCAACCAACATACCCCGTACAGGTTTTAATCCAGCAGATTGTCAGCTAACCTCTGAAAAATAATCAGGAGGAGCGGTATGCCGGCTAAACACTTCCAAAAGGTTGAAGACCTGGGCAACATCATGGTGGACGGTTTCCATCTGATGGGGCTTTTCGTCATCGGCGCGGCCATCATCTGGGCTTCCTGGGCAGAAGTGTTCCGCATAATCGCCGAGGGTCACCCCGGCATCAAGGACATCCTGCTACTCTTCATCTACCTCGAACTTGGCGCCATGGTCGGCATCTATTTCAAGACCAAGCGCCTGCGCCATGCTTGCTGGCTCCGCCATTGCCGCTGAACCGGTCAAGGTCGGCATGGTCACCACCCTTTCGACCAAGGCAGGCTACCTGGGAGAGGATATCCGTGACGGCTTCAAGCTGGCCATGGATCAGAACGGCGGCAATCTCGGCGGCGTGGCCGTGGAACTGATGGTTGACGATGACGGCCGCAAGCCTGGCAAGGGCAAGCAGATTGCCGACCGCCACATCAAGAAAGATGGCGTGAAGATCATGACCGGCATCGTCTTCTCCAACGTCGCCATGGCGGTGGTGCCCAAGGTCGTGCGTGACGACGTGGTCTATGTCAGCCCCAACGCCGGACCCTCCGCCCTGGCCGGCAAGGGCTGCCACGAGAACTACTTCAATGTTGCCTGGCAGAACGACAACCTGCATGAAGCGGCAGGTCAGTATGTCAACGATGCAGGATTCAAGAACGTCTACATACTGGCGCCCAATTACCCCGCCGGCAAGGACGCCCTGGCCGGCTTCAAACGTTTCTACAAGGGCAACATCGCCGGCGAGGTCTACACCAAGCTGGGCCAGTCCGACTACGCGGCCGAACTGGCCAACCTGCGTGCTGCCAAACCCGATGCGGTTTTCTTCTTCCTGCCAGGCGGAATGGGCATCAACTTCATCAAGCAGTACGCCCAGGCCGGCCTGAACCAGAGCACCCCCTGTTCGGCCCCGCATTCTCTTTCGATGAGCGACTGCTCGGTGCAGTGGGCAATGCCGCGGTTGGCGTAATCAACGGCTCCCAGTGGACCCATGATCTGGATAACGACGCCAACCAGCAATTTGTTGCAGCATTCCGTAAAGCCTACGGCCGCACCCCCACCCTTTATGCCAGCCAGGGTTACGATGCGGCAAGGCTGATCGGCAGTGCATTGAAATCGGTGAACGGTAATCTCTCGGATCTCTCTGCCTTCAAAGCGGCGCTGCGCAAGGCGGATTTCGCCTCTGTCCGTGGCGACTTCAAGTTCGGCAACAACCAGCACCCGGTGCAGGATATCTATGTACGCGAAGTGGTAAAGACCGCCGACGGCAAGACCACCAACAAGACCCTGAAGAAGGTGTTCACCGGTCACACCGACGCCTACGCGGCCGAGTGCAAGCTCTGATCTAAGCGATAACGGGGCGCCTTCGCGCCCCGTGTTTCAACACTACATCATCCATGCTGCTTTTCATCGAACAGTTACTCAACGGGCTCCAGCTCGGGGTGATGCTGTTCCTCATGTCAGCCGGACTGACCCTGGTGTTCGGCATCATGCGGGTGCTGGCCACTTTCGGCCTGATCCTCTTCTTCAACGAGCTGACCTGCATCATCTGAGGCCGCCAGCCCCTGTTCATGGATGTACCCCCATGGCTCTCCGGGACCGTTGAACTGATCCCCAGCGCTCCCTATCCCAGCTACCGACTGGCCATCATTGCGGTGGGTATCCTGGTTGCGCTGTTCCTCTACCTGCTTTTCACACGCACCCGGCTGGGCATGCAGATCCGTGCCGGGGCCAGCAACCGCGAGATGATGTCGGCCCTCGGCGTGAACATCAAGCTGCTCTACACCCTGGTGTTCGGTCTCGGTGCCCTGCTCGCCGGGCTGGCCGGCGTCATGGCCGGGCCGATCCTCGCCGTTGAGTCGAGCATGGGCGAGAGCATCCTGATCCTCACTTTCGTGGTGATTGTGATTGGCGGCATCTGGTCCATACGCGGCGCGCTGATTGCCGCCCTCATGGTGGGCATGGTGGATACCCTGGCCGGGTGATGCTGCCTGACCTGTTGCGGCTCTTTCTGCCCGCCGCCACCGCGGACGGCGCCGGCGCCTCTCTCGCGTCCATGTCGGTCTACATCCTGATGGCGGCGATCCTGGTCTGGCGACCCCGCGGCCTGTTTCCCACCCAGGGCTGATCCATGAACGGGCTACTCTCGAGAACCACACTGACCCTCGGCGCCGGCCTGCTGGTATTCCTGCTGCTGCCGCCGGTCATGGAAGCCAGTGGCAACAGCTACCTGGTCTCAGTGTTCAGCCGCATCCTGATCTATGCCCTGGCCGCGGTCAGCCTCGATCTCATTCTTGGCTACGGCGGCATGGTCAGCCTGGGGCATGCCGCCTATTTCGGTGTCGGCGCCTACGTGGTGGGCATACTCACCTTCCACCAGCAGGAGGGGAGCCAGTTGATGCAGTGGCCCCTTGAGTTGGCCGGCAGTGACAACGCCCTGATCATCTGGCCGCTTGCGGTCCTGCTCTCTGCCCTCGCCGCCGCCCTGTTCGGCGCCCTGAGCCTGAGAACCAGCGGCATGCACTTCATCATGATCACCCTCGCCTTTGCCCAGATGCTCTACTACCTGTTCGTCTCACTGGAAGCCTCGAGCGGGTACTCTTCATCTTCCCCAAGCTGGCCGACCGCATGGGGCACTATGGCAACCAGCTCTCCGGCGGTGAACAGCAGATGCTGGCCATCGCCCGGCAATGATGACCAACCCCAAGGTGCTGATCCTGGACGAGGCCACCGAGGGGCTGGCCCCGCTGGTGAGGGAGGAGATCTGGCAGGGACTGGAGATTCTGAAGCAGCGAGGCGAGTCCATCCTGGTCATCGACAAGAACCTGGATGCCCTGCTCAGAATCGCCGACCGGCATCACATCATGGAGAAGGGCCAGGTGGTCTGGCGTGGAGACTCCCCCGAACTGGCCGGTGACGAGTCTTTGGAAAGTCGATACCTCGGCGTCTGAACCGGTCCTTCGATATGGGCATTGTCTACCACGACTTCACCCCGGAACAGCTGCAGACCCAGCACAGTGCTCGCGCCGCCGTGCCCGAGCACCCCCAGATCTTCCAGCGTTGGCAGGCCTGGAGTGAACAATACCGGAAACAGGCTCGCTGCCTGCTCGATATCCCCTATGGCAGTTCGGAGCGTGAAAGGCTCGACCTGTTTCTACCAGAAGAGGAGAACGCCCCTGTACAGCTTTTTATCCACGGCGGCTACTGGCAGGCCATGAACAAAAGCTTTTTCAGTTTCCTGGCACGGGAACTGGTCAGCAAAGGTGTGGCGGTAGCTGTAATCAACTACGACCTCTGTCCTTCGGTCACCCTGGATACGATTGTGGAACAGGCACACCGGGCAACAGTCTGGATCTGAAAAAACGGCAATGAGCACGGCCTGGACAGTGAGCGGCTGCATCTTTGCGGACACTCGGCCGGAGGACACCTCACCGCCATGCTGATGGCGACACACTGGAATGAATTCGCCGCCTCCATTCCCAGCGACCTGGTTAAATCCGGCCTTTCCATCAGCGGCCTGTTCGAACTGGAACCCCTGGTCCACACCGCCATCAACGGCCCACTGGGTTTGGACCTGGAGTCTGCCCGAAGCAACAGTCCGCTTTTGATGGATCCGGCTACGATGGCCCCCCTGGTGCTGGCTGTCGGTGGGAACGAGAGTGAAGAGTTTCATCGCCAATCCCGGGAGCTTATGGAAGCCTGGGGCAGGAAAGGTGTACAAACATCCCTGCTCGAACTGTCGGGACTGAACCACTTCACCATGGTGGAACAGCTTGCTGATCCGGAAAGCCTGCTGTTTCAACAGGCCATGAAGCTGGTCTCAGGATGAGGGCTCGAGTTCAGGCTGCTCGGCCTTGCGGTTGGTAACACCGAAATAGATGCCCATCAGCGTCAGCGCCACGCCCACCGCCTCCAGGGAACTCAACACGCGACCGAAGAAGAGCATGTCCCAGACCCAGGAAAGGGTGGGCTGGAGCAGCAGCATGAGGCCAACTGTCATCGCCTTGAGTCTGGGTATTGCAGAAGTGATCAGCAGCCAGCCGACAACCTGGCAGAACAGGCCATACGCCAACAGCGCCAGGAGACTCTTGGTATTGGGTATGGCGAAGGATTGCTCCTGGGCCAGAAGCAGCAGTGCCAGCACCATGGCACAGATCACACTCGCAACCGTGAGATTTTCAAAAGGCAGGCGCCGCGCCTCCATGCCCTGGACCTTGCGCAGGCTGATCATGTAGCCGGAATAGGCCACCGCGATGATCAGGCCGAGGACGATACCGAGCTGGTACTCGCCACTGAAACCCTGCCAACCCATGCCCACCTGGAACCAGAGTCCCAGCATGGCCAAGGCTGCACCGAAGAAAAAACGCACGTGAAGTGATTCAGCAAACAGCCAGAGGCCGGCCAGTGGCATGATGAAGACCTGGAAATTGGCAAGCAGCGTAGACAGCCCCGGACCTACGATGAGGATGCTCTTGTGCCAGCAGGCGAGATCGATGGAAAAGAAGACACCCGCCAGTACCAGTATCCACCAGAGCCCACGACTCAGCTGGAACCGTTGATGGCGCAACAGCAACCAGCCCATCATCACCAGGGAACCGAAAAACATGCGATAGAAGGCCGAGGCCTCAGCCGGGACATCGGCCACTGTAACGAACACGGGGGAAAAACTGATCAGCGTGGCGCCGGCGGCCATCTGCAGCATCGGTTTTCTATGTTCTTTCGGCTGCATCACGGCCTAGCTATTGGTCCTTTCTTGCTCAGGGGTGTATCGAATCGACTGCAGGAGCCCGGTCCTCCGGGCGATCAGACGCTACAACCTGGCATCGCCCTAGGGACTTTATGCCCGGAGGGTGCTGGGCTGGCTCCTACACCATGCATTATTCTGCATGGAATCTTTCAAGCAGGGATTTCAGGGCCTGACCAGGGCCGCTTCCACTTCATCCCGCTTTGCCTTTCCTTCCAGGACTTCGATCAGTTCCAGGGCGAAATCCATGGCGGTGCCCGGGCCGCGGGAAGTGATCACCCTGCTGTCCCTGATCACCGGCTGCAGATCCACATCCACCTGGGGCAGGTCCATGCCGTCGAGCACACCGGGATAGCCGGTGGCCTTCCTACCATCCAGGAGACCGCTGCTGGCCAGCACCTTGGGGGCCGCGCAGATCGCCGCCGTGTAGCCGCCTTCGGAGTGCATGCGCTTGAGCAGTTCGTGAATTCTCGGGTCGTTGTCGAGGTGGTCCGATCCAGGCAGGCCGCCCGGAAGGATGATCATGTCGAACGCCTGGTCCATTACCTGGTCCAGGGTGGTATCGGGCAGTAGCACGACGCCCCTGCTTGCTTTCACCTCGCCGGCTTCAAGCCCGGCTGTGACTACTTCGATTCCTGCTCTGCGCAGCAGGTCGATAATGGTGACTGCTTCGAGTTCTTCGCAACCTTGGGCGAGGGGGACGAGGGTCCGGGCCATGGGTTCAGCCTCCGTTGAAGTTCGATCATTTCCGATGCGGTGATCAGTTGAACGCCATGCAACCGGGGATCAGCCAGAAGCTCTTTGAGAACCTGGGCAGTTTCCGGGTAGGGATGGCCGATTCCAATGGCGTACCCTTTATCCCGAGCCTTTTTCACCAGCCTGGTGAACTGGGCCTTGATCGCCTCGGGGTCCCGGTTGTTGTCGAGAAAGACATCCCGGTTGGCAGTAGGTACCTCGTATTCACGGGCCAGGAGGTGAGCAACCGATTCCCGGCTGGTGCGGCTGTCGATAAAGAAGAGGCTATCGCGCTCCTGCAGCACCTGCATCAACCAGCCCATGGCGCCGGGGTGGCGTGTCAGCAGACTGCCCATGTGGTTGTTCAACCCCTTGGCATGAGGCACTGCATCCAGCGCATCGACCAGGGTGTTTTTAAAGGTGGTTTCAGTCTGGTGCAGCGTCAGCCCGCCAGGCCCGAGGGGGCTGTCGTCATAAGCCTGCATCGGCAGATGCAGCATCACTTCCTTGCCCTGACGGTTCGCCTCCCTTGCCAGTCGCTTCGCGTGGGGCGTGAGGGGCAGCATGGCATAGGTCACCGGCCCGGGTATGGAGAGTGCCGAGTCCCCCCAGCCTCCGTGATTGCCCATGTCGTCGATGACAATGGCTATGGAAGGAAGTCTCTCCGGGGTGGTATCGGGCTCTTCTGCAGCTGCCCCCCCCTCGCTGAAGACCCACAGCAGAACAGAGAGCCCCGTCGCCAGGCTACGGCGTACGGTTCCTGTTCTTTTGTGGATCATGTACATATCGACTATGACTTCCGTTGAAGAATGTTGAGGCCTTTGAGCAGGTTCAGGGCTTCGTTGAGCTGGTAATCCTTTTCAGCCAGGGGACGGTCGTTGTCGTCTTTCTTCTTGTCATCCGGCTTTGACCCATCGGTATCGCCGTTCTCCAGGTGGCCCGCAAGGTCGGCCTCCTTGATGCCGCCCTCCTTGCCGCCGTTGACCTCCTGAACTTTCAGGTTGGAGAGCACGATATCGGGTTCGATGCCCTCAGCCTGGATGGAACGCCCTGAAGGTGTGTAATAGCGAGCCGTGGTCAGCTTGATCGCGGTGGACTTGTTCACCGGCATGATGGTCTGCACGGAACCCTTGCCGAAGGTACGGCTGCCCATGATCACCGCCCGACGATTGTCCTGCAGCGCACCGGCAACAATCTCCGATGCTGAAGCTGAGCCACCGTTGACCAGTACCACCATGGGAGCGCCTTCGATCACATCATCCGGCGCGGCGCTGAAGTCGAGCTTGGACTCATCCACCCGCCTCTTGGTGTAGACGATATCCCCCTCACTGAGGAAGGCGTCACTGACGGAAACCGCGCCATTGAGTACACCGCCTGGATTGTTGCGCAGATCCAGTATTAGACCCTTCAGACCGTTGCCGGTCTCTGCCTTGAGCTTGCTGATGAGTTTCAGCATGTCCTCGGTGGTACGCGCCTGAAAGCGGGCGATACGAACGTAAGCGTATGCTTCATCCAACAGCCGTCCCTTGACGCTGACCACCTTGATGATGTCACGCACGATGATGATCTCGATCGGCTTGTCCACGCCTTCCCGGACGATACTCAACACGATCTCGGTGCCAGGCTTGCCGCGCATGATGTGAATGGCTTCATCCAGGCTCATGCCCTTGACAGGTTTACCGTCCAGCTTGACGATCAGGTCACCGGCCTGGACGCCGGCACGCTGGGCAGGGGTATCATCGATGGGCGCGATCACCTTGACGAAACCGTCCTCCATGCCCACATCGATACCCAGGCCACCGAACTCACCCTTGGTACCTACCTGCAGATCCTTGTACTCGTCAGCATTGAGATACGAGGAGTGTGGATCGAGGCCGGACAGCATGCCGCGGATGGCGTACTCCAGCAGTTCCCGATCATCCACCGGTTCGACGTAGTCCTGCTTGATGCGGCCGAAGATATCCGCAAAGGCCCGAAGCTCCCGCATCGGCAGACTCTTCCCTTCCGCCTTTTCCGCATTGGCAATCTGACCGAGGGTCATACCCGTGACGCTCATGCCCAGTGCAAATGCCAATACCAATCCCAGGCTCTGCTTCATACCTCTACCTCTGTCTGTCTTGTCAGGTGTTGCATCGAGATGCCGTTGTACTCATCAACCGGCCTCATGCCGACCCGGCTGCCCCTGGATGACTTGCACCATTTTTTGGGATTGACCGGTTTACCATTGTGCCTGATGCCAAAATACACCCCTGAGTTCAGTTGTCCACCACTGTTTCCCACCAATGCAATGGGCTCCCCGGGCTCAACCCATTCCCCTGTCTCCTTGAGCAGGCTCTGGTTATGCCCATAAAGGGTCATGTAGCCATCGCCATGATCGATGATGATCAGGAGCCCAAAACCTCTCAGCCAGTCGGCAAACGCCACACGGCCATGGTGTATCGCCTTGATCTCGCGACCCTCGGGAGTTGAAATCAAAACCCCGTCCCACTTCAGGCTGCCTGCCTTGGTGGTGCCGAACCGCGCTTTGATTCGCCCCTTGGTGGGCCAGCTCAAGCGGCCCTTCCTCTTCTTGAACGGCTTGGCCTTCTCACCCTCCACGGGGGGTGCCATGTACTCTTCCTGCAGCTTGCTGACCAGGGACTTGAGCTGCCGCTCGTTCAATTCCAATCCCTTCAGTTCGTGCCCCTTGCTCTTTATGCCGGCCTTCAGCGCGGCAACAATTTCCTTACGAGCGGCGTTTTTCACCTCAAGCCGCTCCTTTTCTGCCAGCTCTTTTGCCTGCAGCTCCATCAGGCGCGTCTCTTCAGACGTTATCTCCCTTTCGGTTTGGCGTATCGAATCGAGGGTCTGATTGATAGCGGTAATACGCTCGGTACGGGCACGATTGAAATAATCGTAATACACCATGACCCGGCTGACTACGGAGGGATCCTGTTGATTAAGGAGAATTTTCAGCCGCTCCTGCCTGCCCATGGCGTAGGCGGTACGCATTTGCATGGCCAGCTCATGGCGCTGTTCTGCCAGGGCCTGCTGTTGCCTGTTGCGGACATCCCGCAGGGTACCGAGTCGCTTCTGCTGCCGCCCAAGACTGCCGGCCAGCACCCTGAGACGCCGGGCGGAGTGCCCGATCTCCTGCTCTGCCGCACGCAGCTCCGAATCGAGCTCACGACGCTGGCGCTGCTGGGTATCGAGTTCGCTCCTGAGTACCTGGATATTGCGCTGAAGCTGCTGCAGCTCCTGCTCTTTTCCCTGGATCTGCTTGTCTGCATCCCGGGCAGTTAAGGGGCTAGAGGCGAATGCCAACAGAACAGCTGCAATGATCAGGGGTGTGCTGCAGCGATCCTGTACCCCTGCCATCATCAGGCCGCCTGCTCTCCATCTTCTGGGAAACGGATCAGGCTGTGGCCCTTCATCTCCGGCGGCAGCTTGAGATTCATCATGTGCAGCAGGGTGGGCGCAATATCGCACAGGGCGCCATCCTCGAGCAGTTCTGCACTGCGCCCCATGTAGATAAGGGGTACGGGGTTCTGGGTATGGGCAGTGTGGACCTGGTCATTTTCAGGGTCCTGCATCTGCTCGGCGTTGCCGTGGTCTGCGGTGATCAGCAGTTCTCCACCCACCCTGTGCAGTGCGGAGGTTACCCGCCCCAGGCAGTGATCCAGGGTTTCGATCGCCTTTACCGCCGCCTCATAGTCCCCGGTATGGCCCACCATGTCCGAGTTGGCGTAGTTGCAGATGATGGCGTCGTATTTCTCGCTCTCGATGACCTCCACCAGGTGGTCGGTTACCTCGTGTGCGCTCATTTCTGGTTGGAGATCGTAGGTTGTCACCTTGGGAGAAGGCACCAGAACTCTGTCCTCGCCTTCGAAAACCTCGTCCCGGCCTCCGTTGAAGAAAAAGGTGACGTGGGCATACTTCTCGGTCTCGGCTAGGCGCAGCTGGCGCAAACCGAGCTTGGAGATGTATTCGCCAAATATGTTGTTCAGCCGCTCCGGCGGAAAGGCCACGGGAATATCAAATTCCTGGTTGTATTGGGTGAGACTGACGAAGCTGCCAAGCTTGGGGGTCTTCTGGCGTTCGAACCCTGAGAAGTCGGATTTGATAAAGGTCTTTGTAAGCTGGCGCGCGCGGTCGGAACGGTAGTTCATGAACATTATCGTATCGCCGTCTTCTATGGTTACCGACGACTCGCCCTTGGGAACCACGGAGGTCCCTTTCACGAACTCGTCGCTCTCGCCACGATCGTATGCCATCTGCAGGGCAGTGATGGCATCCGGGGCCTGGTAGTCGCATTTACCCAGGGTGAGCATGTCGTATGCCTCTTGTACCCGCTCCCAGCGGCGGTCGCGATCCATGGCGTAGAAGCGGCCAATGATGCTGGCAACCCGACCATTGCCCAGCTCTTCGAAAACCGCGTTCATCTTCTCCAGGGAGGGCATGGCACTCTTTGGCGGCATATCCCGCCCATCCAGGAAGGCATGCATATAGACCCGCTTGGCCCCTCGTTCCACCGCCAGCTTGGCCATGGCGTGCATGTGATCCTCGTGGCTGTGGACGCCGCCGGGGGAGAGCAGGCCGAAGATGTGGACCGCCTTGTCATTTTCGATGGCCTTGTCGACGCCGTCGGTCAGGGTGCGGTTGGTGAAGAAAGAGCCCGTGCGAACCGAGCGGCTCACCCGGGTGAACTCCTGGTAGACCACCCGGCCTGCTCCCAGGTTGAGGTGACCCACCTCGGAGTTGCCCATCTGGCCGGCAGGCAGTCCCACCTCTGCGCCGGAGGTCCGTATCAGCGTATGGGGGAGCTCTTTCCACATACGATCCCACACCGGGGTTCGCGCCATCTTGATGGCGTTGGATTCATCCGCTTCGCTATACCCCCAACCGTCGAGAATGATTAGAACGGCTGGCTTTGCACTGGCTGACATCGATTACAGACCCTCAGAAAAATTACTGGCCCGGGCTAACCCGTTGAAAAAGCGCACTATTAAAACATCTTTGGCCATAGGCGAGAAGTTCAAGAGACAGATTGTTTACGGATTTTCCAGAATAACGGCTATTAATCCTATTAAAAACGGTAAATAGAGGGTGTATTTACTACCTATTTAGGCTGATTTCCATCATCAAACCATTGAAATATCCTTAAATTTACCGTAAAACAGCTTATTATTTTATTATGTCCCTTTAACGAAGGCCTGCTGCATGGAAAACAAATTTGGAAGTCCGAAAAAACCAGTCCTCGAGACCGACTCCGATATAAGCGGAGATCTGGAGAGTCTGCTGGCCGGTGACGAGGATATCGAGCGCGCTTCCCGCTCCCTGAAAGCCATGTCGCACCCCCTGCGTCTGAAGATCCTCTGCACCCTGGGTGACCAGGAGGTGAGCGTTCAGGATATTGTCGAGCAGGTCGGTACATCCCAGAGCAACATATCCCAGCACCTGGCGATACTGCGTGACAAGGGCATTCTCGCCTCCAGGAAAGATGCCAACCGGGTCTACTACCGGGTCAGCGACTCCCGCACCCTGCGCCTGATCGGCATGATGCGAGAGGTATTCTGCACCCACTCCCATTGATCCGGGGACACCATAGAACAACGCAATAAACGGGAAACGGAAGTTTCCCGTTTTGTTTTTCTCTCCCTGCGCTAAAATGGCGGCTCCGTAATCAATTCAACCCCGATCCTGACAAATCTATGCAACAGTTAATCGAATTCGCCGGCAACCACCTGATACTCGTCGTGGCACTGGTCGTTGTCCTCTTCCTGCTTATCCAGAACCTGATCGCCTCCAGCGGCAAGTTTTCCGTACAGCCCTCGGGGGCTACCGAGTTGATAAACCGTGAAGACGCGGTGGTCGTGGATGTGCGTCCCATGAACGATTTTTCATCAGGTCACATCATCAACGCCATCAATATCCCCAGCAACTCGCTGAAAAACCAGCTGGGTCAACTGGAGAAAGACAAGGACAAGCCGATCATCGTGGCCTGCCGCTCCGGCGCCCAATCCAACGCGGCCTGCAAGGTGCTGCGCAAAGAGGGCTTCGAGAAGGTCTACAACCTTCATGGCGGCATGCTGGCATGGGAAAATGCCAAGCTGCCCATTAGCCGAAAGAAATAAAACCGATTCACAGAACCATCAAAATCTGGAACTGAACAATGACTGAAAATGCCCAACCGGAACAAGCGGCACCTGAATTCGCCCTGCAGCGAATCTATATCAAGGATGTCTCCTTCGAGACGCCCAACTCCCCTGTCATCTTCAATGAAAACTGGGACCCGGAGTCCAACCTGAACCTGAACAGCGACGTAAAGAAGGTCGGTGATAACCTCTACGAAGTGGTTCTGTCCGTGACGGTCACCACCAAGCTTGGAGAGAAAACCGCATACCTGGCCGAAGTGCAGCAGGCAGGTGTTTTCCACATCACTGGATTCCCTGATGCCGAAATGGGACCCATGATGGGCGCCTACTGCCCGAACATCCTCTTTCCCTATGCCCGTGAAGCCATCTCGGACCTGGTATCCAAAGGCAGCTTCCCCCAGCTGCTGCTGGCCCCGGTGAATTTTGACGCCCTCTATGCTCAGCATATGCAGGAACAGCAGGGCCAGGCACAACAGCAGGCCAAGAGCCACTAGTGCCCGAGCAACAACTCAAAATTGCGGTTCTCGGCTCCGGCTCCTGGGGCACGGCCCTGGCCATTCTGCTTAGCCGCAACGGTGCCGAAATCAGTCTCTGGGGACATCTCGAGTCTGAAATAGAGGCCCTCATCGCAGACCGGGAAAACAAAACCTACATTCCCGGTATCCCCTTCCCCGACGGCATAACGCCCACCACTGACATGGCGACCGCCGTGAAGGGAGCGGACGAAGTGCTCGTGGTGGTACCCAGCCACGCTTTCAGGCAGGTGATGCACAACCTGGCACTGCTGCTCGACAGCGACACATCGGTAAGCTGGGCCACCAAGGGCCTGGAGCCCCAGAGCGGAAAGCTGCTCCACGAAGTGGCCCGCGAGGAGTTGGGTGAGCGACCCATCGCCGTGATCTCCGGGCCGAGCTTTGCTAAAGAGGTGGCCAAGGGCCTGCCAACGGCAGTCACCGTTGCATCCTCTTCTGCTGCCCATGCCGAACGCCTGGCGGAATACCTTCACTCGGAGTGCTTCCGTGCGTATACCAGCGACGACATCATCGGCCTCGAGGTGGGCGGCGCTGCCAAGAACCTGATGGCCATCGCCGCAGGTATTGCCGACGGCCTCGGCTTCGGCGCCAATACCCGTGCCGCACTGATCACCCGTGGCCTTGCAGAGATCATGCGCCTGGGACATGCACTGGGCGCTAAACCCGAGACTTTCATGGGTCTCGGAGGACTCGGTGACCTGACCCTGACCTGCACCGACAACCAATCCCGCAACCGGCGCATGGGCCTGGCCCTCGCCCGGGGCCTCAGTGTTGAAGAGGCCAGGGCCGAGATTGGCCAGGAAGTCGAAGGCGTGATGACCGCTCGAGAGGTGCACAACCGTGCACTGGAGCTCGGCATCGATATGCCCCTGAGCGAGCAGACCTACCTGGTGCTGTATGAGGGCCTGGATCCTAAAACTGCCGTGCACAACCTGATGGTGCGCAGGCAGAAGCCGGAAACCGACTAAAGCCTGAGGGTCTATCAGGATCCGGAGAAGCCCTGCTGCCTCCAGGCTTCGTAGAGAATGACCGCCACCGCGTTGGACAGGTTGAGACTTCGATTACCCGGGACCATGGGAATGCGCAGCAGCTGTTCGTCAGGCAGGGCATCCAGCTGTTGCTGGGGCAGCCCACGGGTTTCAGGGCCGAACAACAGCACATCACCCGGCTGGTATTCCACCTCGGCATAGTTGACCTTGCCGCGCGTGGAGCATGCAAGGATGCGACTTGATGGCAGCGTCTTGCCAAAAGCCGCATAATCGACATGTTCAGTAACACAGGCCATGTCGTGGTAATCGAGCCCGGCCCGGCGTACCTGCTTTTCATCGAGGCTGAACCCCAGCGGATGAATCAGGTGAAGGGTGCTGCCCGTATTGGCGCACAGGCGTATGATATTCCCGGTATTGGGTGGTATCTCCGGCTCGTACAAGGCAACATGAAACATAGCTACTGGCTACTCGGTAACATCACTGTATTTTCTTACGGAAGCGTTAAATGACCACAACCACAGACTCACCACTTGCTGTAGATTTCTGCGGACTAACATTCAATACACCACTTGTACTGTTGTCAGGCTGTGTGGGCTTCGGCGAAGAGTATACCCGGGTGAAGGGTTTTTCCAACCGCGATACCGGTGCCATCTGCCTCAAGGGCACCACCGGAGAGCCCCGGCTCGGCAACCCGCCCCATCGCGTCTATGAAACCCCCAATGGCATGCTCAACGCCATCGGACTGCAGAATCCGGGAGTGGACAAGGTGGTTGACGAGATTCTGCCCACCCTGGATTTCGGAGAAACCCGCTTCATCGCCAATGTCTCCGGGTCCACTATAGAAGAGTACATCAAGGTCACCCAGCGATTCGATGACTCTGATATCGACGCCATCGAAATCAACATCTCCTGCCCCAACGTCAAAGAGGGCGGTGTAGCCTTCGGCAACGATCCGGATATGTCGGCACGGGTTGTGGAAGCATGCAGAAGCGTTACCAAGAAATCCCTGATCACCAAGCTCTCGCCCAACCAGACCGACATCGCTGAGAATGCCCGCCGCTGCATCGAGGCCGGCAGTGACGCTTTCGCTGTGATCAACACCCTGATGGGCATGGCCATCAATATCGAAAACCGCTCGCCGATCATCGGCAACAACCAGGGCGGACTCTCAGGACCTGCGATAAAACCGGTCGCCCTGCTAAAAGTTCACCAGGTGTACCAGGTCTGCCGCGACCACGGCATCCCCATCATCGGCCAGGGGGGAATCACCACCGCTGAAGACGCCCTGGAGTTTTTGATTGCAGGTGCCACCGCGGTAGGCGTCGGCACAGCCCTGTTCTATAATCCGCTGGTATGCAAAAAGATAAACCAGGGTATCCTGGACTACTTGCAGCGCCATGAGATGCAATCGGTGATGCAGCTCACTGGAACACTGCAGCTGAATGCTTCCCAGGCGCCCCGTTGCGGCTGTTGAGCAGGCTATAGTTACTGTGCGCAAAAAAATCGGCTGCGAAACTACCGTTATGATGACGTAGAGTAAACAGGTATGCCCTTTTCCGCAGAGAGAACATGGACACCGTTTCAATACATCCTGAACTAGAGACACTGCGCAAGTTCACGCCCTTGAGCTCGCTTTCGCGGGAACAGCTCGAACTGCTGCGTCAGTCTGTGGAACTGGAAGAGGCCGCTGCGGGGGTAACGCTTATTGAACGTGGCAGCCGGGATGACTACAGCTTCTTTCTGATAGATGGGCGCGTCAAGCTGACCGCCGCGGACGGCAAGTCCAACGAAGTGGAGGGCGGAAGCGCATCCGGCCTGAATCCCCTGTCTCGATTGATTCCCCGTAAGTACGAGGTGATCACCCTCACCCCCATTCACTATTCCAAAATCAACAACTCCCTGCTCGACATCGTGACCAGCGTCATCAACCATAGGGAAACCTCACCCTTCTCCGGCTACAGTGTCGATGAAGGAGAAGAGGAGCAGAAAGCCGCTCAGTTCGAAAACCAGATCTCCATCAAGTTTCTTAAAGAACTGGAGAGCGACCGACTGGTGCTTCCCAGCCTGCCGGATGTTGCGCTTAAAATCGGAAAGGCGCTGGAGGATGAAGAACACAATATCGAAGAGATCGCCGCGATGATCCAGAACGACCCGGCGATCACAGTAAAGTTGATCAAGTCTGCTAACAGCGCCTTCTACGGCATGCCCAAGCCGGTGGAGACCTGCAGCGCAGCCATCGTGCGCATCGGCACCAAGATGACCCACAAGCTGGTGCTCACCTATGCCCTTAGAGAGCTGTTCAAGTCCAAATCGAAGCTGCTCCAGTCCCGCATGAAGGCGCTCTGGACCCACAGCACCCATGTTGCGGCCATCTGCTATGTCCTGGCCAGGCTGGACAAGCGATTCGAACCCGAACATGCCATGCTGGCAGGCCTGCTCCACGATATCGGCATTGTCGCCATACTGCACTATGCAGAAAGTCTGCCCCCTGAAGAGTTGACGCCGGAGGCCCTTGATCAGGCGATCAAGCGCCTGAGAGGCCAGATCGGCAGCCTGATTCTACGCAAGTGGGGATTCCCGGAGGAGCTTGTCACCGCCGCTCTCGAAGCGGAAGACTGGATGCGCCAAAAGAGCGAAGAGCCCGACTATTGTGACTTGGTCATCATCGCCCAACTGCACAGCTTTGTCGGCACGCCCCTGGCCATCGCCTGCCCTGCCATCAACCAGGTGCCGGCTCATACCCGCCTGGCACTGGGTGAGCTGACGCCTAAAATGAGCCTGTTGATACTCGAGGAGGTGGAAGATCAGATCAAGAATGCCGAGGTACTGCAGTCGATCTAGAGATCAGCAGTTATCCACCTCTTCGCTCACTATCAGCTCCCTGGCCGCGTACATGGACTGGTACTCGTCCTGGAAAAAGAACTTCTCATCGCCCAGTGCGGGCTCCAGACCGTCCAGCCATGTGGCCTTTTCGTCATAGCGTGCGAAGAAGGGACGCTGCACCCAGTCGGGATTGCGCCCCTGGATGAAGCGCAGAACGAACACCTTCTCGCCGGCAATCTCGGTGACACCCTGAATCTCCACCTTACCGGGTCCGGCACTCATGCTGGGCCCCCGCGCAGTGCGCCCCAGGCCTGAAACCTGCTGCATTGCCTCGCGATAGATCGACCACGCCTTGGTCAGGGGCACCTCGAAATAGTGTCTGGCGCCGGTATCCCGCTCCACGAACATGTAGTAGGGGATGATGCCCAGCTTGATCTGTCGGTTCCAAAGCTTTACCCAGGTATCGGCAGAATCGTTAATATGGGACAACAAAGGCCCCTGGCTGCGAATCTCGGCACCGATGTCGCGCAGGCGGTAGATGGCCTTGCGGGCAATATCGGTATCCAGTTCTTTCCAGTGGTTGTAGTGGGCCATGATGGCCAGGTGTTTGCCCGCCTTGATGAGCTTCTCGAACAGCGCGATCAACTCGTCAGCATCGTCATCGGAGACGAAGCGGTAGGGCCAGAAGGTCAACGCCTTGGTGCCGATACGGATGGTCTGAATGTGGTCGTACTCCGGCTCCAGCAGGGGCTCGAGGTAACCCACCAGCCGCTTGGTCTTCATCACCATGGGATCACCGCCGGTGATCAGCAGGTCTGTCACTTCCCTATGTTCACGCAGGTAGCGATGCAGTACGTCAGCCTCGGTTGAGGCCATGCGCAGTGCCTTGTCGCCAACGAACTGGGCCCAGCGGAAGCAGAAGGTGCAGTAGGCGTGGCAGGTCTGGCCCTGGCTGGGAAAGAACAATACCGTCTCACGGTACTTGTGCTGTATACCCTCCAGGGGTTTGCCATTCTCGTCCAGAGGGATGTTGAGTTCCATCTGCCCTGCCGGGTGGGGGTTGAGTTCAGCACGAAGCTCCTGGGCAAGGGACTGGATTTCACTCTTCTCGGCACCCCTGCGATGGAGTTCCGCCATACGCTCGTAACTGCCATCGGTCAGCATGCCCTTCTGAGGAAAGGTCAGCTGGAACATGGGATCGGCTGGTATGTTGTTCCAGTCGATGAGTTCGTTCACCACGTATTCATTGACGCGGAAAGGCAGTACGCTGGAAACCACCTTCATCTCGAACAACAGTGCTCCCGGCAGATTGGCAAGCGCAGGTATGCGCTCCAGATCACGCTGGGTGTAGACTTTGAAACGGCGTGTTTCGAAGCCCTCTTCCGGCGCATCCATCGCCTGTCGCTGAAGTATTGCTGTATTACTCATTGTGCCCTCCTGCTTACCAACCGGCAGGTAAAAATTCAGAGGTAGAGTCGCCCCGGTTCCTGATTTCGAAACCTCTGTGTATAGTTTTCTAGGGGACTAAACCGAGGGGAGTTGTCCACTCCCGGTACTACTGTAGTCGCTCCATACCTGGGTCACTGTTGACCAGGTTGCTGCCAATACATCCACCGTACAACCAATTATTGGTTATTACGGGGTCGGTAATTATAACATAAAGTTACAAAACTATAGAAAATACGAAATAAATGACTAAATGCTAATACTGCAGCATAAACACCCGTGGGATGTGAGCTCTGGCGAGGCCCGGGAGATCCAGGTACAGCTCTGAAATCATGTCATTGCCCAGGATCGGCTTGGTGAGATCAGCACTGTAGCCGGTGTGGATGTGGGGTTTGAAAGTGAGGGAACCGTTACCCGCGCCGCCGTGGCCCTGCTCAGCTTTCCCGACCTGGAACTCATCGAGTCCGCCATCGCGCGACGACCCACGAGTTTTCCCTATGTGCCCGGCCTCCTCTCCTTCAGGGAGATACCCGCCGTGCTGGACGCCATGGAGCAGTTGAGCAGGCTGCCTGATTTGCTGTTGTGTGATGGACAGGGTATCGCCCACCCCCACCGTTTCGGCCTCTGAAGAAAGTTTTCCAAATCGACAACCGTTATCAATCGATCCCTGTAGGGAATCTCATCCTTTACGTAGTCTTCATTCCTGCCCTTTATTGCTGTTGGTATGGGTCGATACGCTTTCGATTCCACGAAAATGACTTCGTGAATATCGTCAACAGGGATGCCGACAAACAGGTGATCCTGTTCGGAGATCACCACCTTTGACGGTCTGCTTGCATCGCTAAAGGCGAGATGCTGCTCGGATCGCATATCCACGAGGGTTACGATATCACTGCGAAAATTCATGTTTCCCATGATGTGCGGGGGGCAGCAGGGCACAGGCACTACATCTGTAATATCGGTAAACTCGCGCACCGCCTCCAGGTTAAAACCGAAGTATTCATTGCCCATGCTAACCACCACCAGGTCATGCTGATCTACCCCACCCTCTTTTAGCTGCACCCTCAGCATGCTGGCCCGTTCGCGAAGGGTACGGCGCTCTTCTCCATCAGCCTCTGGAAAGAAGGACATGCGTTCAGTGCCCTCCCCCGGCTCACTGGATAGGGAAAGCTCAAATTCTTCAGGAGCAATCAAATGCTCATGATCCAGCAGCATGATGATGCGACCTTCGGATTCGACCTCCGTGATAATGGCATGTTGTTCAGATTCCATCGTTTCCAGAGAAGCAACAACAGGCGATACATCCACCATGTCCCTTACCTCGCTGGTGATTATTCCCAGCAATCCATGGTCGATAGCAATCACGATCACACTGTCGGCCAGCCGATAGGGTACCGGCGAATGACCAAAACGCAGATTCAGATCTAGCAGCAATGGTCTCCTTTCGGCTGTCAGGTGTTCTCCTCATATTAAAATCGGACCTGCCTTGTATGGGGTTGTGTTATTTGGAACCGTTGCCGGTATTCTCCAGTCGGTCCAACAGGTCGCCTGCCTTTTCGGTGCCATAAGGCCCTATGGTTTTATCCCCGGGGATGGATCTCAGCAGATTCACTGCACTGACACGCAACTGCCTGGCCCGGCTCTGATTGCCTTCACCTAAATTAGAGTGTAGCCAAGTCTAGATAGGCCGTTATGAAATCCAGGGCGAGATAGATCACCTTGTGCAGCCACTCCTTGGCCGCTTCCGAATCACCCATCGCTTCATCGATATGCGCCAACAGGTAATAGGGGATCGGGTCAAACTGCCTGATTGCGGTCATTCCCATGACACACTCCCTAGTGGGCCATGCGATTAATTCGGCAACGCATTCTTTGCCCTATTCACCGAGGCAATAATTTTCTCAGCACTCTTGGTCCACTGGAATGGCTTGGCAC
>NZ_MPRJ01000017.1 GCF_002020805.1 Solemya velesiana gill symbiont
TTTATTTGCCATGCCTCATTATATCAAGCTACACAATTCGATTGTTAACTTTACGCGTGACCCACTAGGTATGGGAGTGGGCTACTACGAGGGTGAGAAGGCTATTGCCGTGGGCTATAAATCTAGGTTCAACAACCGCATGAGTTTTTCAACCGGTATTGGTCGCAGCCGGGGAAACACGACGGCAAATGTGGGTGTAGGCTTTAGTTGGTAGGTTTCCACCCTTCCCCAATGGCATTCAGGCCAGCCGATGTTCCGTCCAGTGATGTCTTGATTGTTATTGTGGGGGGGGTTGGATTGGCCTTGAAGCCTAGAAAAAACTCTTTGCCTGCTTTCATTTTCCAGCGCAGATGCTGATCCACCTCGATCACCGCTTCACATCCATTCTGTGTGCAGGTGTGGAGCGTGAGTGGGAACTGGTTGGCGTTATCGATTTTTCCTGCCACTCCAGCAGGAAGGTGGATGCCCAGAGGGAGGAGTGCGACGAGCATCAATTTGTTTTCTTTTCCCAGCCTGCCCAGGGTCAGCTTCAGGATTCTTGCCTGGTTGTTTTTTAGGGTTACCGTCTGGGTTAAGGCGCAAATAGCCTTCTCGCTTTTGGTTTCACATTCGTATACCCAGTTGCCGAAGCGGTCTCCGGGTTTTGGCGCTGCCAGCGTTGTCGTCGGCAGGCAGAGAAGAAAACTGAAAAATCAGAGAGGTTTTATTGTTGCTTGTGGCATGGCCGGCATCTGGTTAGGAAGCGGTATCCAATATACCCCCATTGTTTTTTGTCCTCCAGTGAGTGGTCGATACCGAAGGAAAAGCAGGCTGACCTCATGACGGGGTGTATGAGGTGCCTTGGTAGGATGAAACGTCGTCTACTGCAGCAGTCGTCAGTTATTGCTGCGTACGGCGTCGTATTCGCCTGCTGCGGCCAATATCCTGGTATGTGGCTGCTGAGTGCTGTTCACAGCACTTCGCGCGATCTCTGCATAGGGGCAGGTCTCGGACTGCCGTTCACAAGCTACGCCGTTCAGGACTAAACATCTGCATTCCGTGCAGGTATTTTCAGTGCGTTCAGTCTCCATTACTAAGAACCCTCGCTCTTATAGTGCATCACTAAAAATAACATAGTTTCAACAAATTATAATCATTTTCTAAGAAATAGTTTGTACTTTTTCTCATTTCTTGCTGATTTTTTTATTTTTATTCAGGAAAAGCCGGGTTGGATTCTGCAGTTTTCTGTTGCATCCAATGTGCGGTATTCGCCGGGAGATCAGGTTTTTCCTTTGGGTGCAGTAACTTACGCTAGTTGCGGCTGAAAATAAAAATAGTTTTATTAATCCCTGCAAATAGTGTGCATTTGGGCTGTAAGTCTTTGGGATTTATGTAAATTAGTGTGTTGCGCTGCGGTATTTTACGAGCAGAGGCCACGCCAAATAGTGGCATTGGGGGAGCGGAGTAGGGTGACAGTATGCTCCAGTGCGCTTTTAAGGTAGCTTTCGCTCTCCTGGCTTAGCTTGGTTCCAAGTTCGAAGTTTTTGCCTGGAATGGTCAGAAGGAAAGCGGGGGGTGGAGGAGAGTCGTTGAACTGGGTGAAAACCTCCAATACGGCGGCCGGTGTCATGGCGTGGCTGCTATAGCTTTCGTCCCGCCTGGGGGTGAGTTCGTGAAATTCAAATGGTGGTGTTGCTGAGACACTGGCATCCACGAAAAGCACCAGTTGCCGTTGCTGCAGATCGACAGCGTGCTCTATCTGGAGTTGGAAGTCGGTGATGGTATCGAAAATCGGTGGAAGCACTCCCTGTTCCCTGGTGTTTTCCAGGTGCCGGAGAAATTCGGGCCCCAAGGCGTCATCCCCTCGTGACGGGTTCCCGTAGCCGATGATAACAACAGGATTGCAAGTCATTCTTATAGTGAGCACCTACTAACAATACGACTGCCGTCCTTGTGTAGCCTGCCGATGATGGTGCCCTCGGCATCTACGAGTTCCACCTCCAGGGGCATCTTGCCCAGTGCGTGGGTGGCGCAGGAGAGGCAGGGGTCATATGCCCGAATAGCCACTTCGATCTGGTTGAGCAGGGGTTCGCTCAACTCCCGTCCATCGAAATGGTCAGCGGCAACCCGTCGGATGGACTGATTCATCGCCCGGTTGTTATTGGTTGTGGAGACGATCAGGTTGGCCTGGGTTACCAGTCCGTCTTCATTGATGCGATAGTGATGAAAGAGGGTGCCGCGGGGGGCTTCGATGACCCCGATGCCTTCATCCCGCATTTCGCCTTTGGTGCGCAGGTTGTTGCCGGTGATATCGGAATCCAGCAGCAGCACTTTGATCGCCTCGGCACAGAACAGCAGCTCAATCATGCGCGCCCAGTGATATGCGAGGGTGGACTGGACCAGGCCGTTGCCAGAGAAGGCGCGGAATTCAACCCGTGCCGCTTCTGCCAGGGGGGTCGGGATAACGTCGCAGTTGTTGATGCGGGCCAGTGGGCCGACCCGGTAGGCGCCTTCGTTTGAACCCAGCGACTTGATGTAGGGGAACTTCATGTAGCTCCAGGGTTTCACCTGCTCACGGATGTAGTCGCCGTAGTTGCGGTAATCCACCTTGTCGAAGATGAAACTGCCGTCCGGTGCCTTGGCCCGGAGTCCGCCGTGGTAGAGATCAAGCGCGCCATTATCTCCGCACAGGCTCAGCATGTTGGTTTCGATTCGGGCAAACCGCCGGTTATTCTCCAGGTCTTCAAAAAAGATACGCTTGGCCAGGTCAAGGGCGCCCTGGCTCCACTCAATAACCTGGTCGATATCTGCAAGCAGCTTATCGCGTTCGCTCAGGCTGAGGGACTTGTTGACGCCTCCCGGGATGGCGCCGGTGCCATGCACCCGCTTGCCGGCGGTAAAGTGGATCACCTCCTGTCCGAATTTACGCAACAGCACGCCCTGTTTTGCCAGGTCGGGATGTTCGGCCAGAACGCCGACGATATTGCGGTGGGCCACTTCGTCGTCATAACCGAAGAGCAGGTCGGGTGAGGAGAGATGGAAAAAATGCAGGGCATGGGATTGCAGGATCTGACCGCGATGCATCAGGCGTCGCATTTTCTCGGCCGAAGGGGTGGGCTGGTCGACGCCGACAAGTTGGTCCACCGCCTTTGCTGCCGCCAGGTGATGGCTCACCGGGCAGATTCCGCAGAGCCGCTGCACAAGCACGGGCAATTCCCAGTAGGGGCGGCCCTGGATGAATTTCTCGAAACCACGGAACTCAACAATGTGCAGCCGGGCCTGTTTTACGCGGTTCTCCTCGTCAAGCAGCAGTGAAACCTTGCCGTGTCCTTCAACCCGGGTCAGGGGTTCGATGGCGACACGGCGCAGTTTTTCAGGATCTGCCGCGGTTTCAAGGGCGTTGATGTCGGTCATGTCAGTCATAGTGGATCTGCCGGTAGGCGAATTCGATGGGTTCTCCTGAAAGAAGCTCTTCCAGGAATGTCCAGATAGTGTCAGCCGGTGGTGGGCAGCCGGGGAGAAAGTAGTCCACTTTGACCACTTCGTGGATGGGGTGGACCTTGTTCAGCAGCAGGGGAACCTCGGGGTCGTTGGGAATCTGTGCATCCTCAACGCCCATACCGTGCAGGTAGGACTCCTCCAGGCACTCCTTGAGTTGATACTGGTTGCGCATGGCGGGGATGCCGCCATTGATGGAGCAGGCGCCCATTGAAACGAGGATCTTGCAGTGACGGCGAAATTCCCTCAGTACCTCGACGTTTTCCGCGTTGCAGACACCGCCTTCTATGATGCCGACATCGCAGTCGCCGATCTCCTTGATATCGGTGAGTGGGGTGCGATCAAATTCAACCAGTTCAACCAGGTCGATGATCCGCTCGTCGATATCCAGTAGCGACATGTGACAGCCGAAGCAGCCGGCAAGGGATGCAGTGGCGACTTTTACCTTATCGGCCATATCAATCCTCCTCGTGATCAGACACGTCACCCACCATGCTTACCGGCTTGCGATCATAGAGCCGTTTTCCGATCGGTACATCGTAGCCGGTGTGTTTCGGCAGTATGGCGCCGACAGGACAGACATGTGCCGCCCGGTCATGCTTGTCGAAATCACTGTCACCCAGTTTTCCGCTGGGAGAGTTGACTGTCAGGTGGACATGAATGCCTCTTCCGCTTATGGCGAAGACGCTTTTCTGGTCGGCGTCCCTGCTGGCGCGTACACAGAGTTCGCACAGGATGCAGCGGTTGAAGTCGATGGCAAATTCCGGGTGGCTGGCATCCACTTCCCGTTGGGGATAGAAGTGTGTGAACTCGGGGGCAAGCATCCCGCAATAGTAGGCCACCGCCTGCAGTTGGCAGGCGCCGCTCTTTTCGCATGCAGGGCAGACATGGTTGCCTTCCACGAACAGCAGCTGCAACAGGGTGCGACGCATTGCCATCAGTTTCTTGGTGTTGCTTTTCACCTCGGCGTGGTCTGTTGCAGGGGTGGTGCAAGCGGCCAGGTTCCGGCCGTCTACTTTCACAGTACAGAGCCGGCAACTCCCCTGGGGTCTGAACTCGGGATTGTGGCAGAGATGGGGAATGTAGATGCCCGCCGCCATGGCTGCATCCATGATGGTCTGCCTCTCTTGAAAGGGGACCTTGATGCCGTCAATCGTAAAGTGCCTGATCATACGCCGCCTCCCTGCAGGTGCGCATCGGGGTCGTCGCGACCGGTTATCTGGCGTGCCTCCTCAAGTGATGCATCCAGGTTGAATGCCGGTTCGAAAGTGGTTGATAGGAGGTGGGGTTCGTATATATGGGGAAACTTGTCAAGGGTTTCCAGTATCGGGTTTGCAGCTGTCATGCCCAACCCGCAGTGGCTGGTCTGGCGAGTGAGTGATCCGATGATTCGCATCTTCTCCAGATCTACACCGGTGGCACGGCCGGATGCCACCTTTGCCAGGCGCTTCTTCAGTAAAGAAGTCCCCACCCTGCAGGGTGTACAGAAGCCGCAGCTTTCATGAACGAAGAAATCGGTGAAATTCTGAACCATCTCCAGCAGGTTTCTTTCGCGATCGAAGATCATGAAGGAGCCGCCAGTGGCCAGGTCTTCGAACGCAATGGAACGGCTGAATTCCGATGGCGGAATACAGCTGCCAGCAGCACCGGCAATCTGTACTGCCTGTACATGTGTAGCCTCGCAGTCCTTGAGGATCACCTCGAGGCTGGTGCCGAAGGGGTATTCGTATATGCCGGGTTTCAGGCAATTCCCTGAAATGCTCAGAAGTTTTGTGCCTGGGGACTGCTCGGTGCCTTTGGTCCGGAACCATGCAGCACCATGAACCGCGATCATGGCTGCGGCAACCAGTGTCTCCACGTTATTTACAACAGTCGGCCTGTTGAGGTAACCGCTGGTGACCGGGAATGGCGGCCGTATACGCGGTATGCCCCTCTTGCCCTCCAGTGACTCGATAAGCGCTGATTCCTCTCCGCAGATATAGGCGCCTGCCCCGAGGTGTATCTTGATATCGAAGTCGAATCCCGCTTCACCGTGTATGTCCTTGCTCAGCAGGCCGGCATCACGGTAACGCTGCAGTTTGGATTCCAGTTCATCCCTCAGGTAGAGGTATTCCCCGCGCAGGTATATGAAGCCGGTTGTCGCCCCGATTACCTTGGCGCACACGGTCATACCTTCGATCAGGCGTTCCGCAAAGCTCTGCAGTAGCAGGCGGTCTTTAAATGTGCCGGGCTCGCCCTCGTCGGCGTTGCAGACGACTACCCGATTGTCGCCAGTCGCCTCTCTGCAGAAGCGCCACTTCATTGCGGTCTTGAAACCGGCGCCGCCCCGGCCGCGCAGACCCGATGCGTCAAGTTCTTCAAGTATTTTCTCTGCGCCAGATTCGAGAGCGCACTTGATCGCTGAGCCTTTCTCAAAATCGGTTTCAAGGAGAAGGTCGCGACGTCGAATGTTCTCGTCGACCCGGAACCACTCGGCTGGCCAATCGGAGAGAGGTGTGTTGGTTTCCATCAATGCCGCCATCTGATCGATGCGTTCCTTGTCCAGCCGGGTGAGGGTGTGGCCGTTGACCAGGGCGGCAGGTCCCTGGTCACCCATGCCGGTGCAGGAGGTGTAGTCAACCGTGGCGGTATCGATATCCTGTAGTCGACTGTTCAGGTGCTCGGCAAGTGCCCTGCTCCCCAGCATCCGGTCGGTTATGTTGTCGCTGAAAAGTACCCGGTACGGGTTGTGGGTGTCATGGTGTAAAAAACTGTAAAAACCGATGACGCTTTCGATATCTGCCGGGGAGCGGCGTGTGCCGGCGCTGATCTGGTTGATCGCACTCTCCGGTATCCCGTTGAGCGCTTGCTGCAGGTCGATAAGCATCTGCAGTAGGTTGGATTGATCGTTGTTCCATTGCGTCATCACCCTGTTGGTGGTTTCGGTGATGTGATCATCAGTCATCATGCGTGCCCTGTTTTTAGCTTTAGTCACTCGGCAGCTTGTTCAGCATCCATTTTCAAGTATGAAGATATAAGTAGAGGAGGGAAGTTACAACGTGATGAAGTCAGGTTTGATTCAATCTGAACTGAAATAGTGACCGTGGTCAGTTATTTGAGCATCTGGTCACTTTGGTGCCGAAGTGGGAAGGGGGGCAACAAAAGTATTTATGAGAGGAATAAAAATCTATTATTGGGATATTTTCAGATGGAAGCTATTTGTTTAAGTAGGAATCTCGCGAGACGAGAGAAAATGGAGTGCGCGTAAGAACTGACATAGCGGGCTATTGGCGGGCTTGATTGCCAGTAAGGTGTTTTTCGGATACTGATTTCAGGGAGGGAGATGTTATGCGGCATTATAAATTTTATCCGTATGTCCTTCTCGTTCTGTCGGTATTGGTTGCAGGATGTTCTGACAGCGTCATCGAATCGGAGAATGAGCGGCTCTCCGAAGTGATGGCTGCTATCGAGAGAGGGGAGGACCCCACGGTGCTGCTAGGAGCGACCGGCGCAGGGAGGGTTGAATGCGTACCGGTATCTATTTTTACGGCACCTCGACCAGGGGAGTGCCGTTTGTCAGATACTCATCCCAGGATATTCTGGCGGCGGATTACAATAACAGTCTGGTCTACCTTAAGTTGAGTATCTCGGGTTATTCAGCCTGGCAGGTTTCCTGGAAAGAGGTGAGTGAGGAGAACCGCTTTGCCCTCCCGCGTACACTCCAGGCTTGTATGACCAGTCAGGTTGCCCCGGTGTCGACCGGTTACAGCTTTCATTTCGATTAAGGGCTGTTACGGGGCTTCACGCCCTCTTCTCCCGGAAAGTTCACTGAATAGAGCCTGGTCCGGTTTCTGCCGGATGCTTTGGCCTGGTAGAGTGCCTCGTCTGCCTGTGAGAGCAGTTGGTCGCTGTCGTGCTTTAGTCCTTGTTGGGAGAGCTGTAGTTGACTGACACCGATGGATACGGTGATTTTGAGCTCCGACTGCTTGTCTATGGCGATGGCCCGATCGGCAACCTGGTGCCGGATGCGCTCCGCCAGGTGCAGGGCCATTTCTGAATCGGTCTGTGGCAGTAGTACGGCGAACTCCTCCCCGCCGTAGCGGGTGGCAATATCCGAGACGCGGAGGCACTCCTTTACCCGCAATGCAATCTCTCTCAAGACGGCGTCACCGGCACTGTAGCCGTAATTGTCGTTGACCTTATTGAAGTGATCCGCGTCGATGAAAAGGCAGCTCAGGGGCAGGTTGTAGCGTCTGGACCGGGCGACCTCTTCCACGAGGCGATCTTCAAGATAACGGCGGTTGTGGAGTTCGGTGAGGGCGTCGGTTAGTCCGCTTATGACCAGATGCTCCCTGTTAACGGTGTTCTCCAGGCAGATGGCGCTGATGGTGGCAAGGCGTTTCAGGAAATCACTGGCGTGGTGCCGGATTTCAGCAGAAGGTATCTCAGTTCGTGGTTGGGATCCTGGAGAGCCAGGGTAATGGCAGGCAGCTCGAACGATTTCTGCATCCCGTTGGTTATCAAGGTCAGGAGTTGCGGGAGTGACTCGGCGGCCAGCAGGGACAGTTCGCGCTCGTTGAACCGTTTGAGGACTTTCTCGTTGTGACTCGCCTCGTCAGTCATTGAGCGTAGCCTAGCATGCAGCTGTCGGTTCTCTTCTTCCAGGTCGCCAGCCTCTTGTAGGAATATATTTCTTTCCATAAGCTATTGCACCTGGGTCATCCATGAAGTCGTTTGTGTGGCTGAGCTTAGTCGTACTTCCAGAGGATTATAAGCGTAACGGTCAGGGAGGATTGTGATCATGGCAATAATTTTTAAACTGCCTGGGGTTATCGGGGTTGTTCTATGGATTATTGGTTTCAGCACCACCTGTTTTTCCGCTGACAAGGTGTATCGCTGCCAGTCCGGAGAGTGGGGTGTGGTGTTTCAGCAGTCACCCTGCGCAGATAGTTCGGTTGAGCCGATAGAGCTGAATCCCCAGGTGGTGGATTGGATTGAGTCACCTGAAACAGGGCAAAGCACTGAGAAAGAGGGTAGTGCGAGGAAACGTACAAGACCCAAGGCGCGCCCTGGTAAGAGGACAGCAACGGAGCAGCAGTGTTGGCGTAATCGCCAGAAGCTGGAGCGGATACAGTGGAAGCTTCGTAAGGGTTACAAACCTGCCGAAGGAGAACGATTGAAACAGAAGTGCCAGGAGCTAGAGGCGTATGCGCGAAAATTCTGCCCTTAGGGTCTGTTAGCAGGCTTTGAGTGCTATCGAACTTGACCCATTGCCCACTAGTATCCTGAGCGTGTGCGCCAGCGCTGGTAGTTGGGTTCGGTTTTGTAGCCCCCGCTGGCGATGTAGTTGAGTATGTTTCTGAGGCGCTAGAACTGCACTACGGAGTCTACGCGCATGATCCCTTTGCCCGATTCGTCGAAGAAGATGATCGAGGGGGTGTAGAAGAGTTCCAGTCGGTCGGCCCATTGTCGTGCTGTGGTGGGTTTCCCGTCAGGGGTGATGACCGGGGTGTCTGCATGAATGTCCAGTTGTGTCGTCTCAAACTGCCCCAGGAGGGACTGGATTGGCTGTTTTTGCAGCGGTTGGGAGTGGAGGATGTCACAGGCGTGGCAGTTTCCCTGTTCGAAAAAACCGCTAATGGAGCTTCTCCAGGCAGCTTGCTGCGGTCGAGAGCATGGGGTGGGGGAGAGAAAAATTCCTCCTCGTTGAGCTCTCCCTCAGAAAAGGTCAGCGCATTATCGCCGCGTTCCAGGTAGGCTTTGAAGGGTTCGCTCCTGAAGTGGCCGTCCGCCACGTATTCCAGGGCCGCCTTGAAGGTGTAGGGGGGGTGGTAGCCGGTGAGCAGAAGTGCTTCTTCCGCGCCATCGGTATAGAAGATGAGGGTGGGGGTGAAGTTGGATTTTTTTAGCAGGGCATACTCCCACTCTGTGAGGGTGTTGCCGTCCAGGTCGGTCAGTTCATCGATACCCCAGATGTTCACTGGAATCACGTCGAAATGGCGCCGGGTATAGTCGGCAATATCCTCTTGGCCGAAATTTACTTCCAGGAGCTTTTGGCAGTAGGGGCAGCGGCTTTGTCCGAAATAGATAATGATGCCTTTTTTTCTGGATGAGCGCGCCTCGCCCAGATCCACGGGCAGGTGAGGAAGCTCTCTTTGAACCACTGAGGGTGTGCGAGAGGTTCCTGGAGTGGGGCATCATTGAACTCAAACGCATCTGCCTCATCGGCTTGCACCGGGGCGATGTAGAGCATGAGTGGTAGTAGCGTCAGGGCGCGAGGCGTTGAAGATGCTGCTGCCAGGGCGTAACCCAGGCCCGTGTGGGCGTGAGTTTATAAGGCTGAATATGGTGGTGGGTTTCGCTCATTGCCCCCTCAGCTTGTCGCGGATGATCAGGAGTGCGGCAATGGAACGCGCTTCGGTGAAATCTTCATGTTCAAGGAGTTGTGGTATATCGGCGATCTTTACTGGAATCACCTCGAGGGGCTCGGGTTCATCGCCGGGTAGTGTGCTAGGGTGGAGGTTCCGTGCCAGAACGATATGGGTGGTATGGCGCAGGTATCCCGGCGCCAGGGAGACGGAGGTAACATGTTCCAACTCTTTGGCCCCATAACCTATCTCCTCCTGGATCTCGCGATTGGCTGCGTCCAGCAGTGGTTCGTCCTCCTCGATATTGCCCTTGGGAAATACCAATTCGTAGCGTTCGGTTCCTGCGGAGTACTCTTTGATCAGCAAAACCGTATCAGGGTCCAGTAGGGGGACGATCAGCACGGCGCCCTGTTCGGCGCCCACAATGCGCTGATAACAGCGCTTCTCGCCATTGGAGAACTCCAGGTCCATCTCCTCGATGTTGAAAATTCCCGTGTGCTGGATCGGACGACGGGCGGTTATTTTTGGTTTTTGCTTCATGGATTTCCCGTGGAGACTGGTCGAAATCGAATGCGAGTGTAGAGTTTACCTTCAAACCAGCTCTGTAGTGCTATCTCATCACCCTTTTTTATAACCTGGAAGCCGGGTTGTGGTTGTGGTGATGCATCGATCAACTTCAATTTCTCCGGGTAGTGTATTTCGAGGCTGATGAGCATGGGATAGTAACCGTCCAGGAAACGCCGCATGTAGGGGCCGTTGCGCAGCTCGTAGCCTCCTTGAGGCATGGGGTGAAGTGCACGGGTCTCGGCTTTGAGGCAGAGCCGGGCATCCTTGTCTATCTCCTCCAGCCTGATGGTTGCTCCCTCGGTCCATGCGCGACCGATGTTTTCTGTTTCGATGAGCTCGATGTTCCGGATGCGTTCTGACCGGAAAGTGATTTCCGCCTTGGGAACAGGGTCGATGTGCTCATGGCATTGATTCAGGGTCACCCAGCCGTCGACCAGGCTTCGGGGTGTAATGGTGATGTGGTTGATATGGTGATGAGCCGGTGATGCCGGCGGTGACGGGAGAAATCTCAGCTCCCCCTCGCTCGCGGCAAGACTTCTCTCCTCCGAGTTATCGGTAAACCACGCATCCTCGTCGTTGGCTGCGCAAAGAGCACTGAAGATCATGAGGTGGAATAGGAGGAGTTTTCTCATAGCGCTTGTCACTCTTACCTGTTAAGGATTAACTTTAGCCTCATGATTGACTGGAACCAAATCGACAGTGTCTTCCTGGATATGGACGGCACCCTGCTGGACCTTCACTTTGACAACCATTTTTGGCTTAAACATGTGCCAAAGCGCTATGCCCAGGAGCGCATGGTTTCCATTGAACAGGCCAAGCGGCAGCTGATGGAGCTCTACAAAAGTATCGAGGGGACGCTGGAGTGGTACTGCGTGGACCATTGGAGCAGAAAACTGGGCCTGGACATCGCCCTGCTCAAGGAGGAGGTGGACCACCTGATCTCTGTGCATCCCCACGTGGTGGATTTCCTGGATGCCGCCAGGGGGGCAGGCAAACGCGTGGTGCTGGTTACCAATGCCCACCAGAAGTCTCTCGACCTGAAGCTGAGACGAACCCGGCTTGGTGGGCATTTTGATAAGGTAATCTGTGCCCATGACCTGGGGTTGCCGAAGGAGGACATACAGTTCTGGGACAAGCTGCAGAAGGTCGAGCCTTTTGATAAAGCGAGGACCCTGTTCGTTGACGACAGCCCCTCGGTGCTGGCTTCAGCCCGAGCCTACGGTATCGACTGGTTGCTTGCGGTCCTCAGGCCGGACACCAAGGCACCGCCCAGGGAGGCGGGAGAGTTCGATGCCATTCACGACTTCTCGGAGATTCTTTCGGGGTTGTAGCTTGGCAGGTGGTTCCCCGCGTTACCCGTGATCCTTACAGGTCCCAGGTCTTGAAGCGTTTCTTGCAGTAGTCGAGCAGTTCCCTGTAGTTGCGGAAGTAGAGTTCGAAACCCTTCTCGGCCGGCTCGTCGTATTCGCACCAGTCGTTGTCATACTCGCGGCAGATGGCGGGGCGGTGTTCGTAGATGCCGCAGAGGCCGCCGGGCTGCAGGTGTTCACACTCACCCTGGAACAGCAGGTGCCAGCCGCTCTCGTCCTTGTAGATCTCGACGCCCCGGTGGGAGATCTGCCAGAGCAGGTGTTCGAAATCCGACTTCGACCGGGGAGCAACGCCGAGGGCTTCGGTGACATAGGTGCAGCACTTGGAGCCCATGCAGCGGCTGCACTTATTATCGCTGGTACTGCTCATTATTGAATGTTATTCGCCTGAGGTATTTATTTTCCGGTGTCAGTGCCTGTGCTTCTTCTTGTGGCCGCCACCTGATCTGGATTCACCTTCTTTTTTCGAACCCTTCTCTCCGTGATGTTTCTTGTGGTGACCGCCTCCGTGACGCTTCTTTCCTTTATGGTCACGGGGCTTGCGCCGCTCGGTACGAACCCGGCTGTTGGGATCAACTTCGGCCAGCAGTTCGTCCCTGATGGGCTCCATGGGCAGGGAGTGGCCGATGTACTGCTCGATGTCGGGCAGGGAGAAGGCATAGGTTTCGCAGGCGAAGCTGATGGCATCGCCACTGGCCCCTGCACGGGCGGTGCGGCCGATGCGGTGGACATAGTCCTCTGCGTCTTCCGGCAGGTCGTAGTTGAAGACGTGGCTGACATCCGGGATGTGCAGGCCGCGGGCGGCGACGTCGGTGGCTACCAGGATTGGCAGCTCCCCGCTCTGGAACTGCTTCAGCAGGCTCAGGCGTTTTTTCTGAGGCACATCCCCGGAGAGGATCGCTGCCTTGAGGCCATTGCCCTCCAGGAAGCCCCAGATACGATCAGCGGTTCGCTTGGTATTGACGAAGACGATACTGCGCGGCGGATCAAGTTTGCGCATCAGGCCGATCAGCAGGGGGACCTTCTCGTCATTGGCGGTCATGTAGTAGGACTGGTGAACCTTGTCCGCGGTGACCTTGTCCGCTTCGATGACGATGGTCTCCGGGTTGTTCATGTGCTCGTAGGCGAGCTCCGTTACCCGGTAGGATAGGGTGGCGGAGAAGAGCAGGCCCAGGCGCTTGTCCGGGTCAGGGCAGCGGCGCAGCAGGTAGCGGATGTCCTTGATGAAGCCGAGATCGAACATGCGGTCGGCTTCGTCCAGTACGACCACCTGGGCCGCCTTCAGGTTGTAGACATGCTGCTTGAAGTAGTCGATGAGCCGGCCGGGTGTGCCGATCAGTATGTCGACGCCCTCTTCCAGTTGCTTGCGCTGCTGTTCATAACCGGTACCGCCGAAGACCAGGCCACGCCGAAAGTCCAGGTGCTTGCCCAGCAGTTCCGCGTCTTTATGAATCTGTACCGCCAGCTCCCTGGTGGGGGCGAGTATCAGGGCGCGGGGTTGGTTGGGTTTGCGGTGTTCGTCGGCAGGGTTGGAGATGAGATGCTGGAATGTGGTCAGAAGAAAGGCGGCTGTCTTGCCGGTTCCCGTCTGGGCCTGGCCGGCGACATCCTGCCCTTTAAGTGCAACCGGCAGGGTTTCGGCCTGGATTGGGGTGCATTTTGAAAACCCTGCTTCTTCAATGCCTTGCGTTAATCTTCCATCAAGATCAAAGCTGTCGAATCGTGTGTCTGTCAAATGTTTTTCACTCATGGCGGGTTAGCATACAGTAATTTATGGCGGCTTTGGACTTGAAATGGCCAAGATATTGGGATCAAATACGCTGCATACATCGTGTGGGCAGATTGTGACAAAGCCTCTACGGCAAAGCACTGCTGCCTTTAACGGGAAACGGAACACCGGTGCGGATCCGCACGATTCGGTGACAATTTCCACCAGACCTATTTGGAGATAGATGAATGAGTGAACAGATCGTTTATGTGACGGATGATTCCTTTGAAGCCGAAGTGCTGCAGTCCGGGCTGCCTGTGCTTATCGATTACTGGGCAGAGTGGTGCGGTCCCTGCAAGATGATTGCACCCGCGCTGGACGAGATCGCCGGGGAGTACGCCGGGAAGGTCAAGATCGCCAAGCTCAACATCGACGACAACCCCAATACGCCTCCCCGCTACGGCATTCGCGGCATCCCGACCCTGATGCTGTTCAAGGATGGTGAAGTGGAAGCAACCAAGGTGGGTGCTGTTTCCAAATCCCAGCTGACTGCGTTTATCGACAGCAACCTGTAAGCAGAAAAATAGATAAAAAACTGGACGCGCCGCGGGACAGTGCTACAATCCCTTTTCCTAGGCACTCCCGCGAGCGCCGTTTTCCAAAACGAACACCCCAAGAGCGAGTCTCTTTAAATCCAAAATAACCCCCCATTCCAACGGACATCTCCGTCCGTACCGTTCCATTTTTCCAAACCGCAAAAAAACATCATGAATCTCACCGAACTTAAAAAGATGCCGGTCGCCGAACTGGTTCAACTGGCCCAGGAAATGAAAATCGAGGGTATGGCAAGGTCGCGCAAGCAGGACCTGATTTTTGCCATCCTAAAGGCCCACGCCAAGAAAGGTGAAGATATCTACGGTGATGGGGTGTTGGAGATATTGCAGGACGGGTTTGGATTCCTGCGCTCTGCAGACAGCTCTTACCTAGCAGGTCCCGATGATATTTACGTCTCGCCCAGTCAGATCCGGCGCTTCAACCTGCGCACCGGTGACACCATTTCCGGCAAGATCCGGCCCCCCAAGGACAGCGAGCGCTACTTCGCCCTGCTCAAGGTCAGCGAGATCAACTACGACAAGCCGGAAAACGCCAAGAACAAGATCCTGTTCGAGAATTTCACGCCGCTGTTCGCCAATGAGAAGTTCACCCTCGAGGTTGGCAATGGCAGTACCGAAGACATAACCGCGCGAACCATCGAACTGGTTGCGCCCATCGGCAAGGGGCAGCGCGGCCTCATCGTCTCCCCCCCCAAGGCGGGTAAGACCATGCTGATGCAGAACGTGGCTCAGTCCATTGCCTACAACCATCCCGAGTGCTACCTGATCGTATTGCTGATCGACGAGCGCCCGGAAGAGGTGACCGAGATGGCCCGCTCCGTGCGTGGCGAGGTGATCTCCTCCACCTTCGATGAGCCTGCCGCACGCCACGTGCAGGTAGCCGAGATGGTGATCGAGAAGGCCAAGCGCCTGGTTGAGCACAAGAAGGACGTGGTGATCCTGCTGGATTCCATCACCCGCCTGGCCCGCGCCTACAATACGGTTATCCCCTCATCCGGCAAGGTGTTGACCGGTGGTGTGGACGCCAATGCCCTGCATCGTCCCAAGCGTTTCTTCGGTGCGGCGCGCAACGTGGAAGAGGGTGGCTCCCTGACCATTATCGCTACTGCCCTGGTGGATACCGGTTCGCGTATGGATGACGTGATCTACGAAGAGTTCAAGGGTACAGGCAACATGGAGATTCACCTGGATCGTCGGGTGGCGGAGAAGCGTATCTTCCCCTCTATTAACATCAACCGTTCCGGCACCCGTCGCGAGGATCTGCTGATGAAGCCGGACGATCTGCAGAAGATGTGGATCCTGCGCAAGATACTCCATCCCATGGATGAGATTGCGGCCATGGAGTTCCTCTACGACAAGCTCAAGGTAACCAAGACCAATAACGAGTTCTTTGATGCCATGAAGCGTTGATCGGAGATTGATTTTGAAATGCAAAACCGCTCCCCTGAAGGGAGCGTTTTTTTCTTTATGGCGATGTAATATCGGGCTGATGAAGCAGAGCGAAAAACCAAAAAAGGCGATGATACTGGCTGCCGGCCGCGGTGAACGGATGCGCCCGCTCACCGACCGAACGCCCAAGCCCCTGCTGGAGGTCGCCGGAAAACCCCTGATTCATTATCACATTGAGGCGCTTCTCGAAGCAGGAATCCGGGAACTGGTAATCAATCATGCCCACCTGGGCGATCAGATCGAGGATTGCCTGGGAGACGGCAGCCGATTCGGGGTCGCCATCGAATACTCTGAAGAGCCAGCCGGGGCACTGGAGACAGGCGGGGGGATATTCAATGCGCTGCCGTTGTTGGGGGAGGATCCTTTCCTGGTGGTCAACGGAGATGTCTGGAGCGACTATGATTTCAAGAGAGCCCGATGTCCCGAGGGGCGATTGGCGCACCTGGTGTTGATCGACAACCCTCCCCATCACCCGGAAGGGGATTTTGCTCTGGATGGAGAGGATGTCAGCGAGAGTGCGAACATTCGCCTGACCTTCAGCGGAATCGGGGTCTACAGGCGCGGGCTGTTTGATGGCTGCAGTGCCGGGAAGTTTTCTTTGGCGCCCCTGCTTCGGGAGGCGATGGCTGCAGGAAAGGTGAGCGGTGAGTATTTTCAGGGGGCGTGGGTGGATGTAGGCACGCCAGAGCGATTGGACGAGGTGGACAGACTGTTATGGAGCTGATCAGGGAATGGGCCAAGAGATTGCCGATAGCCGATTCAGTGACGAGGACTTCATCGCCTTCAGGGAGCGACTGGAGCGAGAAACCCGGCTCCTTGATGCCTGGCTTAATGATGGTGTCTTCCCTCCTGCAGAACATGTCGGTGGATTCGAACTCGAGACCTGGCTGGTGGACAGTGCCGGGGATCCAGCGCCCATCAATGACCTATGCCTGGAGAAGCTGAGCGACCCCCTGGTGGTGCCCGAACTTGCCAAGTTCAACCTGGAGCTCAATGGCCATCCGGCGACCCTTACCGGCAATGCGCTCTCTTGTCTGGCGGATGGCCTCAATAAAACCTGGGGCGGATGTGACCGGCTTGCCGCCGAGCACGGTGCCCGCCTGGCCATGATTGGCATTCTTCCTACGGTTACAGAGGATCATCTCAGCCCGGAAAACATGTCCCCCCTGCAGCGCTACAAGGCGCTTGATGAGCAGCTCTACAGGCTGCGTGGCGGCGCGCCCTTGAGCATGGATATCGAGGGGAGGGAGCGGCTGCGTTTTGTGCATGACGACGTGATGCTGGAGTCGGCAACCACTTCTTTCCAGATTCATCTCAAGGTGGATGTGGAGAAGGCTGTGCGCTTTTACAATGCATCCAAGATCCTGTCGGCGCCGATGGTGGCGCTCAGTGCCAACTCCCCCTATCTGTTCGGGGCCGATCTCTGGGATGAGACCCGTATTCCGCTGTTCGAGCAGGCGGTGTATGTGGGCGAGTCGGAGCTGACCAAGCGGGTCACTTTTGGTATCCGCTATCTCCGCAACTCCATCATGGATCTCTTCGAGGCGAATAAAGATCGCTATCCGGTGCTGTTGCCGCGGTTGATGGAGGAGTCTGAAGAGCAGTTCCCCCATCTGAGGTTGCACAACGGTACCATCTGGCGCTGGAACAGGCCGCTGGTGGGGTTCAATGACCAGGGCGTGCCGCATCTGCGTATAGAGCACCGGGTGGTGCCGGCAGGGCCGGTGGTGGATGATTGCATGGCCAATGCGGCATTCTATTTCGGCGTGGTACACGCCTTGTCGACCATGGATGAACCGCCGGAGATGCGCTTGCTGTTCGAGCAGGCGCGGGACAACTTTTACAAGGCCGCACGGTTCGGACTTCATGCCAGGGTTGAATGGCTGGATGGAAAGCGGTGCGATATGGATGAGCTCTGCAATGAGCTGCTTGGCAGCCTGGCGCGGCAGGGCTTGGAGGCGCTGGGCATTGAGCGTGCGGAGATCGAACGCTGGCTGGGCATCATTGAGCGGCGGTTGGACTCCGGGCAGACCGGTGCCGTGTGGCAGCGTGCCTGGGTGGAGCGCCATGGTAGAGATATGCGAGGCCTGACACAGGCCTATATCGAGCGGCAGGCTTCAGGGCGGGTGGTGAGTGAGTGGTCTTTGTAATGGGATGTCGATGTGCCTGCTTATCAAGGGCGCTGTGAATCCGATGCGCAGGGATGTGCGAGTGTCGCGGGAGGCAGGATGCCGGGAGCGACCATCCATGGACGCTTGAGGGCAGCATCCCTGCTGCCGACACCTTGATAAGCAGGCACATCGACTTCCGCAAAAGGCTCATAGTGTCCAGGTAAGGTAATATGCGCTTTGGATTATCTGAATATTGGCATTGTTGGATGTAGATTGAAGTATGTTGCAGGAGTTGGATTATCTTCCGGATGGGTTGCTGGAGCTTGAGGCACATGAGTTGGAGGGGGTTCTGGATGGTCCCACGCTGATTCATCTGACCGGGGCGCGGGAACCTGCGCTGTTTGTGTCAGTGTTGATGCACGGCAACGAGCCTACCGGTTGGGAGGCAGTTCGCCAGCTGTTGTCCGCCTATGGTGCCGAGGGGCAGTATGAATCTCTGCCCCGCTCGGTGAGTCTGTTTATCGGCAATGTCAGTGCCGCCTCCCAGGGGCTAAGACGCCTTGACGGGCAGCCGGACTACAATCGGGTCTGGCCCGGATGCGAGGTTGCCTCCGGGGCCGAGCACGAGATGATGGGCCGGGTGGTGGAGATCATGACACGAAGGGGTATGTTTGCCAGTGTTGATATCCACAACAATACCGGCCTCAATCCCCACTACGCCTGTGTCAACGTCATCGATAACCGCTTTTTGCACCTGGCAGCCATGTTCAGTCGCACCGTGGTCTACTTCATCAGGCCCTGTGGCGTGCAATCCCTGGCCATGTCCAAGCACTGCCCTGCGGTGACCCTGGAGTGCGGCCGGCCGGGACAGGCCCATGGCGTGGAGCACGCCCGGGAGTATCTGGATGCGTGCCTGCATCTTTCGGATTTTCCGGAACCCCCCGTCTCCGAGCACGATATCGACCTCTTTCATACCGTGGCAGTGGTCAAGGTCCCCGAGGATATCAGCTTCGGCTTCGGCGGCGTGGATGCGCAGTTGCAGTTCGACGAAGACCTGGAGCTGTTCAATTTCCGGGAACTCACCCGGGGGACCCGCCTGGGCCGGTCCAGCCTGGAAAAAGGCCTGGGTCTCGATGCCCGGGACGAACAGGGGCGTGACGTGACAAGCCGCTATTTCGAGGTCGACGGCAGCGATCTTCGCCTGCGGGTGCCGGTGATGCCCTCCATGCTGACCCGGGATGAGCGGGTGATCCGCCAGGATTGCCTCTGCTACCTGATGGAGCGCTACGACGACCATCTGAGGGACGGTGATTCGGCCTGAATTCCCTTTCAGGGGAAGAATTCCCCCCCCCCCCCTTGACTCTCCAAAGTTTGACCCTATTATTAGCACTCAGTCAGGGTGAGTGCTAATAATACCCTGGATAACGAATAATTAGTCATTTTATTAACATCCAAATTAGGAGAGATCAGTAGATGAACATTCGTCCGCTGCACGACCGCGTGGTCATCCGTCGTATGGAAGAAGAGCGCACCAGCGCCGGTGGCATCGTGCTGCCCGACAGTGCAACCGAAAAGCCCGTTCAGGGTGAAGTGATCGCCGTGGGCAACGGCAAGATGTTGAGCAACGGTGATGCCCGTCCCCTGGACGTCAAGGTTGGCGACAAGGTGCTGTTCGGCAAGTACTCCGGCAACGAAGTCAAGATTGGCGACCAGGAAGTCCTGGTGATGCGCGAAGAAGACATCATGGGTGTCATCGAGGGCTGAGCCTTCGGTTGATGAACGAATATTCAACTCTGAATTTCTAAGGAACAAGCGAAATGTCTGCAAAAGAAGTGAAGTTTGGTGATGACGCCCGCCAGAGAATGCTGGCCGGTGTGAACATCCTGGCCAACGCGGTCAAGACCACCCTGGGTCCCAAGGGCCGCAACGTGGTACTGGAGAAGTCCTTCGGTGCCCCCACCATCACCAAAGACGGTGTTTCCGTAGCCAAAGAGATCGAACTGGCTGACAAGTTCGAGAACATGGGCGCACAGATGGTTAAAGAGGTCTCCTCCCAGACCTCCGATGTGGCCGGTGACGGTACCACCACTGCAACCGTTCTGGCCCAGGCCATGGTGCGCGAAGGCCTGAAGGCTGTCGCTGCCGGCATGAACCCCATGGACCTGAAGCGCGGCATGGACAAGGCTGTAGAAGCTGCTGTAACTCAGCTGCGTGATATGTCCAAGCCCTGCTCCGACGACAAAGAGATCGCCCAGGTAGGTACCATCTCTGCAAACTCTGACACCAACATTGGTGACATCATTGCTGAGGCGATGACTAAAGTCGGTAAAGAGGGGGTTATTACAGTTGAAGAGGGTTCCGCTCTCGAAAACGAGCTGGACGTGGTCGAGGGTATGCAGTTCGATCGCGGCTACCTCTCTCCCTACTTCGTTAACAACCAGCAGGCCATGACCGCTGACCTGGAAGATCCTTTCGTGCTGCTGCATGACAAGAAGATCTCCAACATCCGCGACCTGCTCCCTGTACTGGAAGGTGTGGCCAAGGCGGGCAAGCCCCTGCTGATCATTGCAGAGGACGTTGAGGGCGAAGCCCTGGCGACCCTGGTTGTGAACAACATTCGCGGTATCGTGAAGGTCTGCGCCGTGAAGGCGCCCGGTTTCGGTGACCGCCGCAAGGCCATGCTGCAGGATATCGCTATCCTGACCGGTGGTACTGTGATCTCCGAAGAGGTCGGCCTGAGCCTGGAGAAGGCTACCCTGAACGAGCTGGGTACTGCCAAGAAGATCCAGATCTCCAAGGAAGAGACCACCATTATCGACGGCGCCGGTGCCGAGAACGACATCAAGGCCCGCGTTGAGCAGATCCGCGCCCAGATCGAAGAGACCTCTTCCGATTACGATCGCGAGAAGCTCCAGGAGCGTGTTGCCAAGCTGGCCGGCGGTGTTGCCGTGATCAAGGTTGGTGCTGCGACCGAAGTTGAGATGAAAGAGAAGAAGGCCCGCGTGGAAGATGCACTGCACGCCACCCGCGCTGCTGTTGAAGAGGGTATCGTCCCCGGCGGTGGTGTGGCCCTGGTTCGCGCTCTGCTTGCCATCGATGTGAGCGGTGACAACCACGACCAGGATGTCGGCGTCAGCATCGCCTGCCGCTCCATGGAAGAGCCTCTGCGTCAGATCGTGGCCAATGCCGGTGGCGAAGCCTCCGTGGTGCTGAACAAGGTTGAAGAGAGCGAAGGCAACTTCGGCTTCAATGCGGCCAACGGTGAGTACGGCGACATGGTCGAGATGGGTATCCTGGATCCCACCAAGGTAACCCGCTCTGCACTGCAGAACGCGGTTTCCGTGGCCGGACTGATGATTACCACCGAAGTGATGGTGGCTGAAGAGCCTCAGGACGCTGGAGCTGCTGCTGCACCTGACATGGGTGGCATGGGCGGCATGGGCGGCATGGGTGGCATGGGCGGCATGATGTAATCGTCCCTGCTACGCATCGGCGTACCAGAAAAAGCCCGGCATCACTGCCGGGCTTTTTTTATTTTTGACCGTTGATGATGTCGGCCGAGAAAACTGCTATCCAGGGTGACTAAATCACCCGGTCATTTCCACCATCCACCGGTACCTGGGATGCGGTTGTCTTTGCGAATAGCGATCCGCACATGGCGGCAGCCAGTTCGGCCACGTCATGGGGTGTCACCTCGGTCTTCAATATGTTTTTGGTTTTGTAGGCCTGGACGGTCATGCCGTAGTGCTCGGCCCTGGCCTTCAGGGCCTCTTCTGTCCACAAGCCGGTGTCGAAGACCGCATCAGGATGCAGGGTGTTGATGCGGATGCCGTCAGCCCCCCATTCAAGGGCGGCAATGCGAGCGAGTTGATTCAGCGCCGCCTTGGACGCGGAGTACGCAGCAGCACCCGGGCCCGGGGCAGGTACGTTCTTTGAGCCGATGACAACCACTCGCCCTTTGCCTGGCGAGAGCCTCAGCAATGGATGCGACTCACGCATGAGAGCTAGGTTGGCGTCCAGGTTGACTGACATCACCCGTCTCCAGAGTGTGTCATCGAGTTCCCCGATGCGGGTACCCCCGGGGAACATGCCGGCATTGAGTATCAGCATGTCCAGTCCGCCGAATTTGCTCACTGCACGGTCGAGGGTGTTGCCAATCGCATCCCGGTCGGTAACGTCGCAACGAAGTCCGAAGAAATCGGGGCGGTCGTAAAGTGATTGGATTTCGGGATTGATATCAAGTCCGACGACTGCGGCCCCGCGGCTCAGAAGGGAGTCGACGCACGCTTTTCCGATACCCGAGGCAGCGCCCGTGACCAGTGCGACCTCTCCTTGAAACTCAGGCGCCGATCCACCTTTTCTGAGCTTGGCCTGCTCCAGTTCCCAGTACTCGAGATCAAATATGTCCTGTTCCGGCAGTGCTCTCCAACCACCCAGCATTTCGGCGCGCTGGATAATCTCCATAGTGTGGTTGTAGATGTCCGCGTTGATGTTTGCATCCTTGATGCTCTTGCCCGCAGTCAACATGCCAAGCGCCTTGTCCAGTATCACCAGGGGGGCGGGGTTCAGCATGGAGACTTCGGTGCGTGCGTTGATTGCATTACGTTCAAAGTACTGCCTGTACTCGTCGGCATATCCGGCAACGTCACGCCCCACCTGGGGTACTCTCTTGGTGCGAATAACGTGGTCCGGGGTGGCAGGGCCCTGCTGGGAGATCGAAGCGAGGTCGGGGCGGTTGCAGAACTGCATGCTCTCGGCAGTTCTGTCTATGGTAAGGATGACCGAAAATCCGGCTGTTTCCGAGATCTCTTTTCGCAGTGCTGCGAGTTCTTCCTTGGCAATATTGGCTGTCGGAATGCTTTCGGGCTCCGGAATATTCCATGCCCCTTTTTCCTCCAGGTAAGATTCAGCTCGCCCAACCAATTGGATCATGGAGTCATAGGACGCCTTGGCTGTCTCCCCAAACGAGAAGATGCCGTGATTCATCAACACCATGCCCACCGTTTTCTCCGTGGCCTCTTCTGCAAACTGTTTTGCCACAAGACGGGCCAGGTCGAATCCTGGCATGACATAAGGGACGATGATCACCGCGTCGCCATAGATCTCGCGGATTCTCTGTTCGCCGTCATCAGTGTTGGTTATCGTGACAATGGCGTCTGCGTGTGTATGGTCCACGAACTTGTAGGGGAGCGCGGCATGGAGAATGGATTCAACGGAGCCGGTCGGGGCAGAAGCGATGGTTTGCTGGGTTTTCAGTTCGTTCACCATCTGGGTGTCCGAGAGGCTGTCCAGGGCCGCCAGTTTCAGCAGGTGTGCCATGCGTATAGGTGTGAATCCGGCCGCTTCGATGGTTGCCAGGTCCCAGCCCGATCCCTTGACATACAATAGCGTTTCTTCCTCCCCAACCAGGCTGGTCTCGGTTATTTTGACCGAGGTGTTGCCGCCGCCGTGCAAGACAAGTGAGGGGTCGGATCCCAGAAGCCTGGAGGTGTAGACCCGCTGTTCGAGATCGGTCCGGTAGTTCGAGGCTTCCTGTTCATTCCATAGGTTTTTCATGGCGCACCCTTCGTGGGGATGAATGTATTTATGTTGTAGGTTATTGGGGCGGTCTAGCTTACCAGAAGCGCACGGACTTGCGGAAAAGCAGGGTGTTGTTGGATATGAATGAAATATGATTGCTCGTGCGTCTGATGTTATGACATGGGGTAACATTGACAGACTTGGATTCTATGGAAGATGAGTATGAGGGCCAAGCTTCGGAAAAATGAAATAAAGCCTTTTGTTCGTCGTGTGCTGGGCTGTGGGTGCCCCGACGAGGTATTCAAACACATCGAAACGGCGGATTTACAGCTGGGTAGGCTGACCTATCAGCGCCTGGGGATAGGTAACTGGCGTGGTCAGTCTGCCTGACGATGGCAATCTGCTCTCCGATTTTCAGACGTTGGTCGAAACCGGGGTCGGAGAACGGGATCGAGAAGGTTGGAACCGGTGCCGAATCGCATTGGTTGGACATCGGCAGCGAGGTGACGCAGATGATTTGGAACGCGCTTTTGCAGGGCTGGCCGGGAGTGATGAAAAGCTGCATCTTCACTGGGTGACGGAAGAGTCGTTATCCATTGACACCGCTTAAAGCAATATTCAAAAGATAGCGTTAATATTTTCTCGCTTTTTAGTTGGAATCGGACAGTTTTAATGCAGAGACAAGAGCTCGTTGACGGGGTTGAGGCACAGTGGGGTCAGTGGCTTGAGAGCGCAGAGGAGCAAAGGGTTGCCCATGACTTCCCCGCAGCATTCATGGAACGGCACAAGCAAGTCCTGGAGGCGAGTGAATACGTAGCCCAGTGCTGCCAACGGGATCCGCAGCTGTTGGTGTCACTGTTTCAGGACGGTGATCTGGTATCTTCCTTTGGGGGAGGGGAGATGGCCGCCCGACTCAATAAGGAACTGGAAGAGGTCGCTGAAGAGGCCGGGCTGCACAAAGTACTGCGTCTTTTTCGACGGAGGCAGATGGTGCGCATCATCTGGCGTGACACTTCCGGCAGCGCCCCCCTGTCTGAGACCCTTGAAGACCTCTCCGCCCTGGCAGATGCCTGTATCCAGGGTGCCCTTGACCACCTATATGAGTGGGCCGTAACCAAGCAGGGCGTGCCGCGTGATGCAGAAGGTAATCAGCAGTACCTGGTTGTGCTGGGAATGGGTAAGCTGGGCGCCCGGGAGCTCAACCTCTCCTCCGATATCGATCTGATCTACACCTATCCCAGTGTGGGAGAGGTGGATGGGCCGCGCTATCTTTCCAATGAGCAGTTTTTTACCCGGCTCTGCCAGCAATTGACCAAGGCGATCAACACCCATACCGTTGATGGTTTCGTGTTCCGTGTGGATGCCCGTCTCCGTCCGTTTGGAAATTCGGGGCCGCTGGCGTTCAGCTTCGATGCCATGGAGGTGTACTACCAATCCCAGGCAAGGGAGTGGGAACGTTACGCCATGGTAAAGGCCCGTGTCGTGGCCGGCGATCCGGAAGCCGGGGCGCACCTGATGGCGATGCTCAAGCCTTTTGTCTATCGCCGCTACCTGGATTTCGGCGCTATCGAATCCATACGCGACATGAAGCAGATGATCAGCCGTGAGCTGCAGCGCAAGGGAATGGCGGACAATGTGAAGCTGGGGCCGGGTGGAATCCGTGAGATCGAATTTATCGGGCAGGCCTTTCAGTTGATCCGGGGAGGGCGTGATCCCGAGTTGCAGATTCGTCCCATACTTCCTGTGCTGCAACTGCTTTCCGAAAAGCAGTTGCTGCCGGAGTACGTGGTCAGCGACCTGACCCATGCATACGAATTCCTGCGCCTGGTGGAGAATCGGATTCAGGCATGGCAGGACAAGCAGACCCACCTGCTGCCCGAAGACGATGCAGGACGGTTGCGCATGGCGCGTTCAATGGGGTTTGAGGGCTGGCATGATTTTCATAATGCCCTGGAGCATCACCGATCCCGGGTCCAGGGACACTTCGACAAGGTCTTTGCCGTTCCCCAGACAGAAGATGAACGGGAAGAGCGGCCACTACAGTCACTGTGGTGTGAGGAGCTGGATGAAGCCCAGGCTTCGGAAGCGTTGGAAGCCGCCGGATTCAGAGATTCCGCCCTGGCAGTGGAAAAGCTGGGTGCCTTTCGGGACTCTCACGCCTTTCGCGGTATCGGAACCCGTGGCCGGGAGCGCCTGGACCAGCTGATGCCCTTGTTGCTGGAGGCCGTTGGTGCTTCTGCTGCACCTGAAGTGACTCTCGAGCGGGTGCTGAAGCTGCTGGAAGCGGTTGGCAGAAGAGCCGCCTACCTCGCCCTGCTGGTCGAGAGTCCTATCGCATTGTCGCAACTGGTTCGACTGACCAGCATCAGTCCCTGGATCTCACAGCAGCTCTCCAGGCACCCGCTACTCTTCGACGAGATGCTCGATCCGCGGCGGCTCTATAGTCCGTTGCACCGGGAGGGACTCGAAGAGGAGCTGGATACCCTGCTTGCGCCGCTGGATGCTGACGACCTGGAGCAGCAGATGGAGCGGCTGCGCCAGTTCTCCCAGAGCAACATGCTCCGGGTAGCGGCAGCGGACCTGACCGGCGTGATACCCCTGATGGTGGTGAGCGATTACCTCACCGAAATTGCCGAGGCGGTGACTGCCAGGGTGCTGAAACTGGTCTGGGATGGAATGGCCGGGCGTTACGGAAAGCCCCAGGAGATAGATAGCAGTGACACCGGTTTCCTGGTGCTTGGCTACGGCAAGATGGGGGGTATTGAGTTGGGTTACGGCTCCGATCTGGACCTGGTGTTTGTCCACGGTAATCGGAACCCTAATGCGATGACTGATGGTGAGCGGCCGGTTGCCAACGATGTCTTTTATGTGCGCATGGGGCAGCGCATGATTCATATGTTCACTACCCGTACCCCCTCGGGATTGCTTTACGAAGTCGATATGCGGCTGCGGCCCAACGGTAACTCCGGCATGCTGGTTACACCTATCGAGGCATTCGAGTTGTACCAGAAAAACGATGCCTGGACCTGGGAGCACCAGGCGCTGCTTCGTGCGCGGCCGGTGGCTGGTGATCCGGTATTGATGGAACAGTTCAAATCGATCAGGCGAGAGGTACTCTCCAGGCAGCGCGATCCCGACGAACTGCATGATGCAGTGCGGGATATGCGCGAAAAGATGCGCGCATCTCTGGATAAGTCCGGCAACGGCCAATTCGATATCAAGCAGGGCCGTGGCGGTATCGCGGATATCGAATTTATGGTTCAATACTCGGTCCTGCGGTGGGCGAATCAGTATCCCGACCTTCTCGATTGGACGGACAATATTCGCCTGCTGGATACTTTGGCCAGGCATGACCTTCTGGAGGGGAATACCACGGAGGTGCTGGCTAACAACTATCGGGTTTTCCGTGCCGCCTATCACCGGAATGCACTGAGCGAACTTCCCGGCCTGATCGGAGATGAAAAACTGGCCGAAGAGCGTAAGACGGTGCGGGAGCTGTGGGAATCACTAATGGAGGCATGATCCTCCGGGAATTGAATTGATAAGCGCTAATTTGGAGATGGATGATGTCGAATTTTGCGGACCGTGATGGGTGGATCTGGCTGGACGGGGAGATGGTGCCTTGGCGCGAGGCGAAGATCCATGTGTTGACCCATACGCTCCATTACGGCATGGGCGTGTTTGAAGGAGTGCGTGCCTACCAGACCGATAAGGGTCCGGCCATCTTTCGCCTTCAGGATCACACAGAGCGGCTGCTTCAGTCCGGGCACATTCTTGGTATGGATATTCCCTACGATGCGGAGACGCTAAACCAGGCGCAGATCGCCGCGGTACGTGAGAACAACCTGGACTCAGCCTACATTCGTCCGATGTGTTTCTATGGGTCCGAAGGCATGGGCCTGCGCGCGGACAACCTGAAAGTCCATGTCATGGTCGCCGCCTGGGAGTGGGGCGCCTACCTCGGAGAGGAGAACCTGAAGCACGGCATCCGAGTTCACGTCTCTTCCTTCACCCGACACCACGTCAACATCACCATGTGCCGGGCCAAGGCCAACGGCAACTACATGAATTCGATGCTGGCGTTGAAAGAGACGCTGGACAACGGCTATGACGAAGCGCTGCTGCTCGATACAAACGGTTTTGTGATGGAGGGTTCCGGGGAGAACCTTTTCGTCGTACGTGACGGTGTGATCTATACGCCAGACCTGACCTCTGCGCTTGATGGCATCACCCGCAAGACAGTGATGACCCTGGCTGATGAGCTGGGTATTCCGGTTATCGAAAAACGCATAACCCGGGATGAGGTGTATATCGCTGACGAGGCATTCTTTACGGGCTCCGCGGCAGAGGTGACCCCCATCCGTGAAGTAGACAATCGCGCCATCGGAAATGGTGACCGCGGACCGATTACCGAACGTCTGCAAGGGCTCTATTTCGACCAGGTACAGGGTAGGCGAGATGAGCATCCCGAGTGGCTGACACATGTAAAATGAGAGTTGCCGGGTTTCGCTCACGCGAAGCCTTGAGGTCCGGTAATTTTCAGGAAAATACGAACAGAGGATCATAGCGATGGCCGAAGCCGAAGCAGCTGTTGCCAAGCAAACCGCAAAGAGGGTTGAGGTAAGCCGCAAGGAACTGCCCCCGTGCTGTCCCAATAAATCCACGGATGGCGCCAACATGCATCCCAGGGTATTCCTGCCGATCGAAAAGAGTGGCGAAGCGGTCTGCCCTTACTGCGGTGCTCACTACAAGCTCACCGACTAAAGTCTTATTTGCGTGAGCGACACACCTCAAAAGCGAGTGGTCGTTTGGCGTATCATCGATGGTAAGCCTGGACATGAGAACCAGAGCCTTGGTTTGGTTAATGCACTTATGCGTTGCCTGCCAGGGGTCGAGGTTTTCGATATTCCTGCCGAAACCAAAGCGTCTGTCTTGTGGTATTGGATGATCGGACGCTTTCCCGTTGCAAATAATCTGCCTGATCCCGACCTGGTTATAGGTGCTGGGCATGCCACTCATTTTTCACTGCTTGCCGCTCGTCGGGCCCATGGGGGCAGGGCCGTGGTTCTCATGAAGCCGAGCTTGCCTATTAAGGTATTCGATCTGTGTGTTATTCCTGCCCATGATGATGTCGAGCCTGGGCGCGGGGTTTTTATCACCCGTGGTGTTCTGAATCCGTTGTCATCCGAGGGAGTGCATGATCCAAAAAAGGCGCTGTTTTTGATAGGGGGGCCATCGAAACACCATGGCTGGGATGACGAATCGTTGGTTTCTCAGATCATTGATATCACTAAGGCCTCCCCTCAAGTGTCATTTAACCTGACTACTTCGCGGCGCACCCCCGGTGCATTTTTGGAGCAGCTCAAGAAAATTGATTCTGATAATTTATGCATAATTCCGGTTGAACAGACTGCGCCTGGTTGGGTTGCCGGCCAATTGGCTGAAAGCTCGCTTGCGTGGGTTACCGAAGATTCGGTTTCGATGGTCTACGAGGCGCTGACAAGCGGGGTAGGTGTTGGGATTTTAGAGGTGCCTCGAATAACAAACAGCCATGTGTCTGCCGGTCTGGAGGATTTGATAAATGAAGGTGTTGTGGTTCCTTATCGCCGGTGGGTGAAAGAGTCCGAAAGTTATCGAAATGAGAAACCCCTTGATGAGGCATGGCGCTGTGCAGATTGGTTGATAGAGAAATGGCTGAACGAAAATTGAAAGTTGTGCAAATGCTTCCCGCTCTCGATAGTGGTGGCGTGGAGCGTGGCACAGTAGAGCTGGCATCAGAGTTGGTCAGGCGAGGCCATGAATCCATAGTGATTTCCGATGATGGTCGGATGGTTGATGATCTGGTTGAGTCTGGCAGCACGCACCACTGCTGGGAAGTGGGAGCAAAAAAGCTCAGCACATTGCTGCTTGTGCCAAAAATCCGCAAATTTCTTCAGGAAGAAAAGCCGGACATTTTGCATCTCAGGTCAAGACTTCCCGCATGGATAGGGTATTTGGCCTGGAGAGGTTTGCCTGAATCAAGGCGACCTCACCTGGTCACTACAGTGCATGGACCGTATTCTGTGAGTTGGTACAGTGAGATCATGACGAAAGGCGAGGTGGTTATTGCTGTTTCGGAATCGATTAAAGAATACATCCTGAATAATTATCCAAAGGTCGATCCAAAAAGAATCCAGGTAATACATAGAGGTGTCGATAGGGATATCTTTTCTTATGGATATACACCGGATAGTGAATGGTTAAAGGTTTGGCATGATGAGAATCCTGGGCTGCCCGGTAAATATGTAGTCACGATGCCAGGCCGGTTGACTCGGTGGAAAGGGCAGGAGCATTTTATTGAAGTTATCCAGCGGTTGAAACAAAGAGGTATCCCTGTTCATGGTTTAATTGTTGGAGGAGCCCATGATAAAAAGCAGGATTTTGAGCACGAGCTAAAGACGCTCGTGCAAAAAGCACAGTTGACGGATGATGTAACCTTCACTGGGGACCGTCGGGATTTGAGAGATATAATGGCCATCTCAGATGCAGTTGTTTCCCTGTCCACTAAATACGAGGCATTTGGAAGAACCACCATCGAGGCTTTGAGTCTCGGTATACCCGTTGCCGCTTATGCCCATGGTGGTGTTAAAGAACAGCTTGCAGATGTTTTCCCTGAAGGAATGGCGGAAGTAAACGATATTTCCGGCATTACCGGTCTGCTTGAGTCGTGGTATCACAATTCCCCAAGTGTGCCAGAGTTGCATAAATTCACATTGCGAGAAATGCTGGATGCAACAATCAATTGTTATGCAAAGTGTGTTGGATAAACTCAAAATATTCACAGCAATACTTTCCGTATTGATCATTGCATGGTCACCTTTTATTGGCGGGCCGAGACTCTTCGCCGTTTTAGCAGCGATAGTTGGTTTTTTTTATTTTGTAAGGAAGGAGTGGTCGCTCATTCGTACTAATGAAGAGCGGTTTTTACTCTATTCTTTTATCGCAATACTGATTCCGACAACCATTTCGCTGATTGCGCCCTATTCAAGAGAAAGCGTAATCAAGGTCATAGTGCTTGTCTTTATATTTTATTTTTGCGCTATCGGAATAACCCACTCATTAAAAAACCGTAATACCAGGGAACTATTTGAAAAAGGGATAACTGTAATTGCGTGTTTTTGGGTATTCGATGCGCTAATTCAATATGCTGTTGGCGTGGATATTATTGGTGTTCCGCTATCGGGTGATGGAAGGGTTGTGGGGATGTTTGGAGATAACCTGCGCTATGCGGCTATTCTGCCAGCTATCCTTCCGATTGCATTGTGGTGGCTGATGAAGAAATATCAATTTGCCGCGGTAACTTTATATTTTGCATCTCTGTTCACAGTGTTTGCTTCTGGCTATCGAGCTGGCTGGGTAATGATGGCAATAGTCGGTATCGGCTTTTTTGTTCATCTTCAAATAAAGCACAAAAGGTTGGTATTTTTAGCTTTCCTAATACTTGCGATACTGTTGGCCAGTGCAAGCCCAATCGTTGTAAGGAAGTTTGAGGCGACGTTTGATTCGCTTCCGACGACAACCAAGCAATTCAATTCAATTCTGACGGGTCGTATTCATATTTGGAGTACGGCTTTGAATATGTTTAGTGAGTGTCCTTTGGCGGGTGTGGGGGTGGGAGCATTTGATGATGCATACGGTGAATATTGCGCTCCTAATGACCCCTTTGGACCAAATGGTGCGAGAGGAAGGATTGCGAATCATGCGCACCAGTTATACATATCGTTGCTTGCTGAAGCAGGAATACCTGGGTTGCTTGGTTTTATTGCAGTGGTCTTGTACTCAATCAAAAGATGGTATTCGTTGAATATCAGTCGGAAGGTGATTGTACAGCCCTATGCATGGTCGCTTATCGCGATAATATTTCCCGTTAATGCCCAGCCGATACTTTTCCTGTCATGGTGGTTTCCGGTTGTTATTGTTGTTTTTTCAATATTTGTCGGTTTGATATTTTCGAGCGAAACATCAAGAGTAAGTAATAGCAGCGGATTATGAATTTTAGAGGAAATTTTCCGAGCATTTGATTCTCTCTTGGCCGAGGAAAAATGGCCAGGATGGGAAATGCATATCATCGCGGATTCAACTCGCTAGTGCAACAGGTGGGTTGATCCCGAAAAATACCTGATTAGGTGTTTTAATGCCAAGGCATTTTCGAGGGCGATTGTTCA
>NZ_MPRJ01000018.1 GCF_002020805.1 Solemya velesiana gill symbiont
CGCAAATTTCCTTCCAGGGAATAACCTGCTCCATCTCATCCAGAAATTGTTCCTTGCGGGTCTTTTTTCCTGAATTTCTCGTAGCCACTGGCTTCTAGGTTTTGCTGTCTCATCGTTTTCCTGGGAGTGGAGATCAATAGGTCGATGGTATACGATTTTCGAAATTAATCAGATTTGCCTTAATATATAATCTAAACAATAAGTTGCAGGCGTTTTATGATGCCGTTTCTTCGTTTGGTTATTCCCTGGTATCTCCCTGGCTCTGCAGTTTGGAGCAATCAAATATCGCGCAGCAGTTCGTTGATACCGACCTTGGAGCGGGTCTTTTCGTCAACCTGCTTGATGATCACTGCGCAGTAAAGGCTGTGGCTGCCGTCCTTGGAAGGGAGGCTGCCAGGTACCACCACGGCACCGGCCGGGACGCGGTCGAAAGAGATCTCGCCAGTCTCGCGGTTGTAGATCTTGGTGGACTGGCCGATGTAAACGCCCATGGAGATGACGGCGCCTTCTTCGACGATCACGCCTTCTACGATCTCGGAGCGAGCGCCAATGAAGCAGTTGTCCTCGATGATGGTGGGTGCAGCCTGCAGGGGCTCCAGCACGCCGCCGATGCCGACGCCACCGGAGAGGTGGACGTTCTTGCCGATCTGGGCGCATGAGCCAACGGTTGCCCAGGTGTCGACCATGGTGCCGCTGTCCACGTAGGCGCCAATATTCACATAGGAGGGCATCAGCACGGTGCTGGGGGCGATATAGGCGCCTTTGCGCGCGGTGGCCGGAGGTACGACACGGACACCGGTTTCGCGGAACTCGCGGGAGTTCATGTCAGCGTACTTTGAGGGAACCTTGTCGTAGTAGTTGGTGAACCCGCCCTTCAGGAATTCATTATCGTGGATGCGGAAGGAGAGTAGCACCGCCTTTTTCACCCAGTCGTTGACCACCCAGTCGCCATCTTTCTTTTCGGCTACACGGATCTCACCGCGGTCCAGCTGTTCCATGGCCTCGGCCACGGCATCCTTGACCACGGTGTCTACATTGCGGGGGGTGATCTCTGCCCGGTTTTCAAAGGCTTCGATGATGATCGACTGGATATCGCTCATTTTTCTCTCCAGTTAGTGTTCTTGTCTACAACGATTTGATAAAAGTCTTAATGCGCTCGGCGGCTTCCACGCACTCGTCCAACGGGGCGACCAGCGCCATGCGCACACGATGACTGCCGGGATTCATTCCGTCCACTTCCCGGGAGAGGAAACTGCCGGGCAGCACCGTTACGTTTTGCTGTGCAAACAGCCCGCGTGCGAATTCGGTATCCGAAACCGGGGTCTCCGGCCAGAGGTAGAATCCGGCGGCTGCGCGCTCCACAGGCAGTACATCGTACAGGATGTCGTGCGCCGCTTCGAGCTTCTTGCGATAGAGGGACCGGTTCTCTTCCGCGTGCTGCTCATCGCTCCAGGCCTTGATGCTGGCTGCCTGGTGATGAGTGGGCATGGCGCAACCGTGATAAGTGCGGTAGAGGAAGAAGGGGTTGATCAAGTCGGCGTCTCCGGCGACAAAGCCGGAGCGCAGACCGGGAACACTGGAACGCTTCGAGAGGCTGTTGAACACGATGCAGCGGCGGTATTCCGTGTTGCCCATCTCCGCGGCGGCTTGAAGCAGTCCGGGTGGCGGGTTCTCTTCGTCCAGGTATATCTCTGAGTAGCACTCGTCCGAGGCGATGATGAAATCGTGCTCTTCGGCCAGGTTGATAAGTCTCTGCAGGGTTGCCATATCCGCCACGGCACCGGTGGGATTGCCGGGGGAGCAGAGGTAGAGCAGCTGGCAGCGTTTCCAGGTCCCGGGGCTGATGCCGTCGAAATCGGGCAGAAAGTTATTCTCATCTGTACAGGAGAGAAATACGGGTTCCGCACCGGCCAGCAGCGCCGCCCCTTCGTAGATCTGGTAGAAGGGATTCGGCATCAGTACCTGGGGTTGCCTGGAGGCGTCGACCGCCGCCTGGGCAAAGGCGAACAGCGCCTCGCGGGTGCCGTTTACCGGGAGGACATGTCGCTCGATATCCAGGCTCTCCGGGGGCAGGTCGTAGCGTTTGATCAGCCAGTCGGTGATAGCCTGGCGCAGCTCGGGCGTGCCCTTGGTGGCGGAGTAGGTGGCCACGCCATGGAGATTGTCATGCAGTGCATCCCGGATGAAGACCGGGGTCTTGTGCTTGGGCTCCCCGATTGAGAGCGGGATGTGGTTCAGCTCTTCGGGGGGCGTTACGCCTGCTTTGAGGGTCGCGAGCTTCTGGAAAGGGTAGGGCTGGAGTTTGTCCAGACTCGGGTTCATCAGGTCCACTGTCATACTGTTGGACGGCAAGTCCGGTTCGTTACGAGGCGGGTAGTATAGGCTATTCGAGCTTTCAGACCAACGTGCTGCAGGTGCGAAAAAAATAAGGGAATTCCGGATCAGGGTGAAGGTTGGAGCAGAAAATGCCCGGTTAGACCTCTGAATTGGCGTCCAACCGCTCCCGGATCGCTTTTTCGATGCACTTGAACTGGCTGCGATCGTCCAGTGGGCGATCCTCGCGGTCGGTGATGAAGAAGGTGTCTTCCGCTACGGCGCCGATGGTCGCGATTTTGGCGTTGATAAGGCGCAATCCACAGGCTGTAAAGGCATAACCCACCTGGGAGAGGAGTCCCGGACGGTCGTCGGTGACCAGTTTCATGATGGTGCGTTGATTGCCGCCATCCAGTACGAAATCGATGCGGGTCGGAGTGGTGAAGTGCTTCATCTGTCGTGGTACGCGCCGGGTTACCGTGATGTCATCGATTTCGTCTTTACTCAGGGCCTCCTTGAGAGTGGCGCAGATCTCTTCCCGGCGGCCGGGGTTGTCAATCGCGCTGCCATCGTTCTCAAGTACCATATAACTGCTCAGGGAGTAACCTGTATGGGTGGACTCGATACGTGCACCCAGGATGTTAAGTCCCAGTTGATCCAGCAGGCTGGTGGTGAGAGCGAACAGGTTGTCCCGGTCGGTTGTATAGATGAAAACCTCGTTTCCGCCGCGGGTGCTGGATTTGCGCAGCAGCACCAGTGGCAGATCCTCTTTCTTGGCCGTGAGCACCATCTTGCTCTGCCAGGCGATCTCTTCCCAGGTGTGATGCAGGAAGTATTCGAGACTCAGGGTCAGCCAGAATGCATTGGAGTCCTCCGGGCTGATGCCGTCGGCTTTAAGCAGGTGGCGTGCACCGGCCTGCTTGTTCTGGATCACCTCGTCGCGGTCCTTGAGATTCTCGAGCCCCCGCAACAGGGCCTGCTTGGTGGTCATGTAAAGGTCACGCAGCAGGGAGTTTTTCCAACTATTCCACTTCTTGGGGTCGGTAGAGCGGATATCCGCGACTGTCAGGAGGTAGAGGTAGTCGAGCCTGACAGGGTTCTTCACCTCTTCGGCAAATGCCCGGATGACATCGGGGTCGCTGGTGTCCTTGCGCTGGGCGGTGATGGACATCAACAGGTGTTTCTCTACCAGCCAGGAGACCAGGAGGCTTTCGTGTTCGCTCAGGTCGTGGTGCCTGCAGAATTTCAGGGCATCTTCGGCGCCCAGCGTTGAGTGGTCGCCGCCACGTCCCTTGGCGATGTCGTGAAACAGGGCGGCCAGGTAAATCAGTTCATGTTTTGGCAGCCGCTCCATGATATCGCTGCAGAGCGGAAACTCGGCACGGTGATCCGGGACTGCGAAACGGCGCAGGTTGCGTATCAGGAACAGGGTATGCTCGTCCACGGTGTAGGCGTGAAACAGGTCGTACTGCATGCGCCCGACAATGTTGGAGAATTCGGGGATGTAGCGTGCCAGGATGCCATATCGATTCATGCGGCGAAGCTCGTGGGCGATGCCGCGGGGCTGGCGCAGGATCTCCATGAACAGGTGGCGGGTTGCCGGGTCGGCCCTGAATTTGTCATCGATCAGGTGGCGGTGACTGCGTGCCAGGCGGATGGTGCTGGCACGTACGCCGTAGAGCTCGGGGTGTTGTTCCATGATAAGGAACATCTCGAGCAGGGCCAGGGGATAGCGCTCGAAGATATCCTCGCTTGTGATCTCCAGGAAACCGCTCCTGGAGTGAAAACGGGGATTGATGGGTTTGGGTTCGTCCAGGTGGCATTTGAGCAGGATGTATTCCTGGAACAGCTGCAGCAGCATTTCATTCATCCGGTTGAGCCGGATCGCGATTTGGTAGTAGTGCTGCATGAACTGTTCGACGCCCAGGCCACTCTCGTCGTCGCTGTATCCGAACTGCTCGGCCAGGGTGCGCTGGTAATCGAACAGGATGCGGTCTTCATGGCGTCCGGTGAGCAGGTGCAGGGCGAAGCGGATGCGCCAGAGCAGTTCCTGGCCCTCCATCAGGTCCTCGAATTCGGTTTTGGTCAGAAAGCCGTGGGAGACCAGTTCGTCCAGGGTATCCGCCCTGAAGTGGCGCTTTACAACCCAACCGATCATCTGGATGTCCCGCAATCCCCCCGGGCTCTCCTTTATATTGGGCTCGAGATTGCTGACGGTGCCATCGAATTTGAGATGGCGCTGCTTCTGTTCCTCCCACTTGGCCTGGAAAAAACGCTCGATGGGCCAGATTTTGTCAGGGCCGGTGCTGTCGCGAAGTGCGTTGAACAGTCGGAGCGGGCCGGAGAGCAGGCGGGACTCCATCAGGTTGGTGGCGACGGTTATGTCCCGTTCCGCCTCCTCGATACTCTCCTGCAGGGTGCGGACGCTGTGGCCTATCTCAAGGCCGATATCCCAGAAAAAGGTGAGCAGGCTGCCCAGGCACTCCGACAGTTGATCGTGATCGCCTTCGCCGAGCAGGATCAGCAGGTCGATGTCTGAGTTCGGATGGAGTTCACCCCGGCCGTAGCCGCCCACTGCGATCAGTGCCACATCGGCATCCAGGGGAACTTGCCGCTCCCACACCGCTCTCAGCAACAGATCGATGATCTCGGCACGCAGTTGAACCAGGTTGGAGACCGGTTCACCCGCTTCAAACAGTGTTTTGAGGTGCTCTTTACCCCTGCCGATGGCATCTCGAAAGAGTGCCAGTGGATTATCCGTCTCAGCGGCTTCCCTCAGAAAAGCGGCTGTGTCCAGGATACGATCAGGCATTGGGTTGTAGTGCCTCGGGAGCTGTCTGCTCCCGCTCTTCTGCTCGCAGGGTGAGCACTTCATAGCCGTCGTCCGTTACCAGGAGGGTGTGTTCCCACTGGGCGGAAAGGCTGCGATCCTTGGTAACAACAGTCCAGCCGTCGGGAAGCAGTTTTACCTGGCGTTTGCCGGCGTTGATCATCGGCTCGATGGTGAAGCACATGCCCGCCTGGAGCTCCAGGCCGTTGCCGGCGGTGCCGTAGTGGAGCACCTGGGGGTCTTCGTGGAAGTCGCGACCGATACCGTGCCCGCAATATTCGCGGACCACGGCGTAATTGTGCGCCTCCACGTGGCGCTGGATTGCCTGGCCGATGTCACCCAGGGTTGCGCCCGGGCGGACCATTCTGATGCCGGTCCAGAGGGCCTCATTGGCAACCTTCACCAGGCGGCGGGCCAGGATCGAGGGCTCGCCGACGAAGAACATCTTGCTGGTATCGCCATGAAAGCCGTCCTTGATGACGGTGATGTCGATATTCACCGCATCGCCGTTCTTGAGTTTTTTCGTCCCTGGAATACCGTGACAGACCTGGTGATTGATCGAGGTGCAGATGGATTTGGGGAAACCACGGTAATTGAGGGGGGCGGGAATGGCCTTCTGCTCGTTCACGATGTAGTCGTGGCACAGCTGGTTGAGCTCATCGGTGGTGATGCCGGGTTTTACGTGGGGCTCGATCATATCCAGCACATCGGCTGCGAGCCGGCCGGCTACCCGCATTTTTTCTATTTCGTCGGCGGTCTTGATGGTTACACTCATCTGGCTGTGATTCCTGAAAAACTTTGGGAAAAATAAGATCTTGGCTAGGCTCAGCCCCTGAGTCCCAATGATTGTGGCAACAGGCGCGATATGATATAAAGCGCGCCTCAGGATCGCAAACGATTCTGTACTCCGGCAGAAATCATCTGCCGGGGAATATTACACACACACACCGTCACGACTGTCGGGGTGCCCGGGAAACCGGGTCGGCAGCCGGGGTGTGTGGAGGAAAAACCCAACAATTTGGAGATTTTATGAGCAACGTATCAATGCGCGAGATGCTCGAGGCCGGCGTTCACTTCGGCCATCAGACTCGCTACTGGAACCCCAAGATGGGGGCCTACATCTTCGGTCAGCGCAACAAAATCCACATCATCAACCTGGAAAAGACGCTGCCACTCTATAAAGATGCAATGAACTACCTCGGTTCTCTCGCTGCCAACGGCGGCAAGATCCTGTTCGTTGGCACCAAGCGTGCTGCACGTGACACCGTGCGCGAAGAGGCCGAGCGTTGTGGTATGCTTTACGTCAATCACCGCTGGCTGGGTGGCATGCTGACCAACTTCAAGACCATCAAGCAGCGCATCAAGCGCCTGAAAGACCTGGAAGCGATGTTTGAAGACGGTTCTGTTGAACGCTTCAACAAGAAAGAGGCCCTGGGTCTTCGCCGCGAGATGGAGAAGCTGGATCGCAGCCTGGGCGGTATCAAGGACATGGCGGGTCTGCCCGATGTCCTGTTCGTGGTAGACACCGGTCATGAAAACATCGCCGTCGCTGAAGCCAAGAAGCTGGGTATTCCGGTGGTCGGTGTTGTGGATACCAACAACGATCCCGATGATATCGATTACGTGATCCCCGGCAACGATGACGCCATCCGCGCTATTCAGCTTTACGTCCAGGGTGCAGCTGCTGCTGTACTGGAAGGCCGCACCAGCGCTGCCCACCTCGGTGGTTCTGGCAATGACGAGTTCGTTGAAGTTGAAGAGAAAGCTGCCGCTGAGGCGCCAGCCGAATAAACCGCGGGCAGTCATTCGGTAAACGATGTGACAACCAATTGACCCTCGCCCTGGATAAAGCCCAGGGCCGGGGTTGCTTCTGTTAGCAAGTGAGGCCCATGTCCATAACCCGGATTTGGGGCACTCAATTTATTTAGACAACTTGAGGATTTCGAACCATGGCTATTACTGCCTCTATGGTAAAGGAACTGCGCGAACGTACCGGTTCCGGCATGATGGAATGCAAAAAGGCGCTGGTGGAGACCAACGGTGATATCGAAGCCGCCATCGAGATGATGCGCAAGTCCGGCCAGGCCAAGGCTGCCAAGAAGTCCGGCCGTACCGCCGCTGAAGGCATTATTGTTATCAAGTACAGTGACGATGCCAAGAAAGCCGCTATGGTGGAGGTCAACTGTGAAACTGACTTCGTGGCCAAAGACGAGAACTTCACCTCTTTTGCCAACGCCGTTGCAGAGCGTGCACTCAACTCTGACGTTGATACCGTTGAAGCGCTGCTGGAGCAGCCTCTGCACGACGGTGAAGAGACCACCATCAACACCGCCCGTGAAGCCCTGATCGCCAAGATCGGCGAGAACATGAGCGTTCGCCGTTTTCAGCGTTTCAGCACCGATGGCGGTATGCTCGCGAGCTACCAGCACGGTATTCGTATCGGTGTTGTTGTTGAGCTCGAGGGTGGCGACGAGTCCCTGGGCAAGGATATTGCCATGCATGTTGCAGCCAGCAACCCAGTCTGTGTCTCCGAAGAGCAGGTGCCAGCCGACATGCTGGAAAAAGAGCGTGACATCTTCAAGACCCAGGCGCTCGAGAGCGGCAAGCCCGAGAACATCGTCGACAAGATCATCGATGGCCGCGTACGCAAGTACCTCGCCGAGATCACCCTGGTAGGGCAGGCATTCGTCAAGGATCCTGACCAGACCGTCGGCAAACTGCTCTCTGGTGCCAACGCCAAGGTGACCGGTTTCTCCCGCTTTGAAGTGGGTGAAGGCATCGAGAAGAAGGTTGAAAACTTTGCCGATGAAGTTGCAGCCCAAGCAGCGGCTGCAGGCAACTAAGTCAGTCCTAGCGATTAGCCCCCGATTTTCGGGGGCTTTTCGTATAAGATAAACAAAATATATATCACGATCGGAGGGGCTCGGAACAATATGTCTGAAATGATCTGCCAACGCATCTTACTCAAGCTCAGCGGTGAGGCGCTGATGGGGCAGGGCAATTTCGGAATCGATCCGAACGTGATCTCCCGCCTGGCCAGCGATATCAAGGAGCTGGTCGATGCGGGCATGCAAGTGGGTGTCGTCATCGGCGGCGGCAATATCTTTCGCGGTGAAGGGCTTGCTAGATCCGGGATCGACCGGGTCTCCGGTGATCACATGGGTATGCTGGCAACTGTCATGAACTCCATGGCCATGCAGGATGCCCTGCAGAAGACCGGTGTGAAGGCTAGGACCCTGTCCGCAATCAAGATGGAGCAGGTCTGCGACTTCTATGTGCGCCGCAACGCTGTTCAGCATCTCGAGGATGGCGAGGTTGTGATACTGGCCGGTGGTACCGGTAATCCTTATTTCACAACGGATTCGGCTGCCAGCCTCCGGGCCGTCGAAATCGGTGCCCAGCTGATGATCAAGGCGACCAAGGTCGATGGCGTCTATTCAGCCGATCCTGTGACGAATCCTGAGGCGGTTTTTTATCCGCGTCTGAGTTATGATCAGGCGCTGGCAGAGGGGCTCAAGGTGATGGATGCGACTTCCATCGTTCTTTGCCGCGACAACGACATGCCCCTTCGTGTGATGAACATCAATGAGCCTGGCGCACTGATGCGCCTGCTTCAGGGAGAAGATGTGGGTTCTCTAGTAGAGAGTGGAGATGGAAATGATCGATGACATAAAAAAAGACGCGGCAGAACGCATGGGGAAAAGCGTGGATGCGTTGAACAACGAACTGGCGAAGGTCAGGACCGGCCGCGCCCATCCAAGTCTGCTCGATCACATAACGGTGTCATACTACGGAAATGACACCCCCCTCAACCAGGTTGCCAATATCTCCGTGGATGATGCGCGCACCCTGGCAGTAACGCCCTGGGAAAAGACCATGGTTGCTGCTGTGGAGAAAGCGATCATGAGTTCAGATCTTGGTCTCAATCCGAACACGGCAGGTACTGTTATTCGTGTTCCGCTGCCTCCACTGACAGAGGAGCGGCGCAAGGACCTCATTCGTGTGGTTCGCCAGGAAGCGGAGCAGGCACGCGTTGCTGTACGCAATATCCGGCGTGATGCCAACCAGGACCTGAAGAGCCTGGTAAAAGAGAAGCTGATATCCGAAGACGATGAGCGTCGGGGACAGGAGATCATCCAGAAGCTCACCGATCAGCACGTCAAAGACGTCGATGAGCTTCTGGCAAAGAAAGAAGAAGACCTGATGTCGATCTGACAGACGTCCGGGATGACCAAATATCCTCGGTTACCTCGGCACGTGGCCATCATCATGGATGGCAACGGCCGATGGGCACAAAAACGTGGTCAGCCTCGATATGCTGGTCACAAGGCCGGTGTCAAATCCGTACGGACATCGGTTGAGCAGTGCGCGAAACTGGGCATTGAAGTATTGACCCTGTTCGCCTTCAGCAGCGAAAACTGGAAGCGCCCAAAGAAAGAGGTGCGCATGCTGATGGAACTGTTCATGGTGGCGCTTAAAAAAGAGGTTAAGCGGCTCAATAAAAACAATGTCAGGCTCCGTATCATTGGTGACAGATCAGCATTCGATCCTGCACTCCAGAAAAAGATCGCAGAATCTGAAACCGCCACGGCAGAGAATACAGGGCTGGTCCTCCAGATCGCTGCTAATTATGGTGGCCGATGGGATATCACGCAGGTAGCTCGACAACTTGCCGAAAGAGTAAAGGCCGGTGAACTTGAGTCGAGCCAGATCACTGAATCCATGATTGCGGAAACGCTCTCATTTGCAGACCTGCCTGATCCGGATCTGTTCATACGAACAGGTGGTGAGCAACGGATCAGTAATTTCATGCTTTGGCAGACTGCTTACACCGAACTCTATTTCGCTGACGTACTCTGGCCCGATTTCGATGCAGAAGCTTTTGAAGGTGCATTGGCATCTTTCCGGCAGCGACAGCGTCGGTTCGGTAAGACCGGTGAACAGATCGATCAGGAAACACCGGAAAACACAGAAGAGTAGTTTTCATGCTGATCCAGAGACTCATCACTGCACTGATTCTCATCCCACTGGTCATTGCCGGTGTGCTTTACCTGCCAATCACAATCCTGGCTGCAGTTTTTGCGCTGATCGTGCTCCTGGGGGCGCGTGAATGGACCGCTCTCGCAGGGATTCGGAATTTTTCCGGCAAGCTGCTGTTTTTTGCCGTTGTCACAGCAGGTATCGCAGGTGCGTACTGGTTGATACAGCGGCCGGAGCTGGCTCTCTACATGTTTGTCGCTTCGGTTGTCTGGTGGGTGATTGTGACTGTTCTTCTTTATCGCTATCGTCCCCAACAGGCCATCTTCGGTGGTTCTCTTTTCAAAGCGTTTCTCGGTCTGATCGTATTGGTTCCCGCCTGGGCGGCGCTTGTAGCAATACACGGTTATGGGGAAAAGGGGCCTGTTCTGTTGCTGTTTTCAATGACCCTTTCCTGGGTGGCTGACAGTGGCGCCTACTTTGCAGGCAGCCGCTGGGGGAAAGTGAAGCTGGCACCCGCTATCAGCCCAGGGAAGACACGTGAGGGAGTGTATGGCGCCCTTGCAGGAGCCGCACTTTGGGGGCTGCTGTTGGCATGGTATGCACCGGAACTGGGTTCTGTGTTGGTGCTGGTACTTTTCTGCCTTCTGGTGTGTATCATCTCGGTAGTGGGCGACCTGTTCGAAAGTCTGCTCAAGCGACAGGCAGGGATGAAGGATAGCGGGAGGCTGCTGCCGGGTCATGGGGGCGTACTGGATCGCATGGACAGTCTGACCGCCGTGGCACCGGTCTTCGTTTCTGGCTTGATGTTGTTGGGAGGGGTGTGATGATCGGTCTGACCGTGCTGGGGTCCACCGGGTCTATCGGGGTCAGCACCCTCGACGTGGTTGCGCGACACCCTGAGAAATACAGGGTAGTGGCCCTCACGGCGAACCGGGATGTAGAGGGCATCTTCAGGCAGTGCCAGTCATTCAACCCCGCTTATGCCGTGATGGCAGATTCGGAATCAGCAAAGCAACTCGAGACAATGCTTTCTTCTACGGAGCTGAAGACCGAAGTCCTGGCGGGGATTGAAAACCTGGAGGCGGTTGTCGCACACCCCGAAGTGGATTATGTAATGGCCGCAATCGTCGGGGCGGCAGGGTTGCTGCCGACCCTGGCTGCGGTTCGTGCGGGAAAAAGGATTCTGCTCGCCAATAAAGAGGCACTGGTGGTCTCCGGTGAACTGTTCATGCAGGAGGCCGAAAAAAGCGGCTCACTGATTCTCCCTATCGACAGTGAGCATAATGCGGTCTTCCAGTGCATGCCCTCCGAGTTCAACCAGGGCCTGGAGCGTGTGGGTGTGCGGAGAATTCTATTGACAGCTTCGGGGGGGCCGTTCAGACAGACGTCCCTGGAGCAGTTAGAACACGTTACTCCCGAGCAGGCCTGTGCCCACCCGAATTGGGATATGGGGCGAAAGATCTCTGTGGATTCCGCCACCATGATGAACAAGGGGTTGGAGGTTATCGAAGCCTGCTGGCTCTTTCATACGTCAGTGGACAATATACAGGTAGTACTCCATCCTCAAAGCGTGATTCACTCCCTGGTTCAATATGTCGATGGATCAGTGCTGGCCCAGCTGGGCAATCCCGACATGCGTACCCCAATCGCGCACGCCCTGGCTTGGCCCGAGCGGATTGAATCCGGCGTATCGAATCTCGATTTCTTCGAGGTGGCCCGGCTTGATTTCGAGCCACCGGACATGGACCGTTTCCCCTGTCTTGCGTTGGCCTACCAGGCCGTCGAGGCGGGCGGTACCGCGCCAGCTGTGCTGAACGCGGCAAACGAGGTTGCCGTTGCCTCTTTTCTGGATGGCAAACTTGGTTTTACCGGAATCCCAAAACTGATAGAGGCGGCTCTTGAGCAGATGCCGGTCACGCCTGCCTCGAACCTGGAGTCTCTGCTGGCAGTGGACCGCGAAGCCCGATTCGTGGCGGAACAAACGATCGCCACCCTGGTCTGATTTTCGGTATGGATTCCTTTCTGTTTACTGTTGCATCATTTATCGTCGCCCTGGGTGTGCTGATCACGGTGCATGAGTTCGGTCATTTCTGGGTGGCCCGGAAACTCGGCGTCAAGGTGCTGCGCTTTTCCATCGGCTTCGGCAAGGCCCTCTGGAGTCGTACCGGTGCACGCGACGATACAGAGTACGTGATTGCCGCCATTCCCCTCGGCGGTTATGTGAAAATGCTCGACGAGCGTGAAGGGGAGGTGGCTGAAGAGGAGAAGGCGCGGGCTTTCAATCGCCAGTCCCTTTCAGTTCGCACCGCAATTGTTGCGGCTGGACCGGTATTCAACTTCTTTTTTGCGATTTTCGCTTTCTGGGCAATTTTCGTTGCCGGGGACGATGGGACGCGCCCTCTTGTGGGTGAAGTGAAAGCCGAATCAATAGCCTACTCTGCAGGGTTTCGCGCTGATGACGAACTGATCTCCATTGGTGGTCGTTCGACTCCGACCTGGGAGAGCGCAGTGTTTGCCCTGTTGTCCCGCTCCGACAGCGCTTCCCCATTGGAGGTCGTGGTCAGGAGTGCTGACGGTTTTGAAGAGAGTCGCCATCTGCCAGGCGGTGAGCTTGTCAGTCTGAGCGAAAACGGCAACCTGCTCCAGGGCATGGGATTGACACCCAAGCGGCCCGTGGTTCCCCCTGTTATTGGGGAGCTGGTGCCAGGGGAAGCGGCGTCTGTTGCTGGCATCAGAAGCGGGGACAGGATTCTGAGTGTCGATGGGGAGCATGTCCCGGATTGGGGGGAATTCCTGACCTACGTGAGAGCCCATCCTGGTCAAAAGGTCGAACTCGAGGTTGAACGCGGGTTGGAGAGGCTCTCGATTTCACTTGTTGTGGGCTCTCGCGAGGCCAATGGTGAGACGATCGACAGAATAGGCGCAGGGGTTCATATCCCGGAAGAGCTCTACCGGGATTATCGTGTAGAGGTGCGATACGGACCCGTCGAGGCGGTAGGTGAGGCGGTAGTGAAGACCTGGGACATGTCCCTGTTCATGCTGAAAATGCTTGGCCGCATGGTAACCGGCGAAGCTTCAGTCAAGAATCTCAGTGGACCGATATCCATCGCCCAGACAGCGGGCAAATCAGCCAGCTATGGCCTGGTCTATTTTTTAAAGTTTCTGGCCCTCATCAGTATCAGCCTGGGTGTGTTGAACCTGTTGCCGATCCCGGTACTCGATGGCGGTCACCTGCTGTTCTTCCTGGTCGAGGGGGTCAAGGGCAGTCCGATGTCCGAAGAGGCTCAAATACAGAGCCAGAAGATCGGCATGCTGATTCTGCTGGCCCTGATGGGACTGGCTTTTTATGTCGACATTGCCCGTCTGCTGGGATAGTTCGGAAAGTTTATTTATACTAGAGCATCTTTGTGGGACGGACGATGATTAACAGTCTCTGCCTGGCATGAGCGGGCTGTTACCTGGATTCGTCACAGGGATGTAGGATGATCCTTTGTGGGATTGTTAAAATTCATAAAAATCAAACAGATATAACGAAAATATGAACTCTGTCATTAGGTTCTTCCAGGTCTGTTTTGCCGTATTGACGCTTCTACCTCTTGTCGCCTTTGGCGAATCGTTTGTTATCAAGGATATCCGCGTCGAGGGGCTGCAGAGAATTTCAGCAGGTACGGTATTCAATTACCTCCCTGTGAAGATTGGCGAAGCGATCGATGCCACCGAGACCTCGAGCATCATCAAGTCTCTCTACAAAACCGGCTTTTTCAAGGATATCCGGCTGGAGCGTGAAGGCGATGTCTTGATCGTTTTTGTCACCGAGCGCCCGGCCATTGCCAAAATCGACATCAGTGGTAATGAGTCCATGGAATCGGAACAACTGCTGCTGGCCCTCAAGGATATCGGTCTTGCAGAGGGTCGTGTTTTCAATCGATCCATCCTGGATAAAATCGAACAGGAGCTTCGTCGACAGTATTTCAGCCAGGGAAAATACGGCGTCAAGCTGGAGTCCACCGTTTCCCCTCTTGAGCGGAACCGGGTCGGAGTCAATATCAAGATTTCCGAGGGTGCGACTGCACGAATCAGAAAGATCAATATCATTGGCAACGAGTCATTAGAGGAAGAGGATCTTCTGGATGAGTTCAGCCTGAGTACCACGGGCTTTCTCTCGGCATTTACCAAGGACGATCAATATTCCAGGCAGAAACTTGCGGGCGACCTGGAAAAACTCCGTACCTACTATCTTGACCGGGGCTATCTCAATTTCAAGATCATATCCACCCAGGTTTCCATTACGCCTGACAAGAATGATATTTATGTCACGGTGAACATCTCGGAGGGGGATGTCTACACCATCAGCGATATCAGGCTGGCTGGTGAGTTGGCTGCGCCAAAAGAAGAGTTTTTCCCGTTAATTCGTCTTACACGCGGCGAAGTTTTTTCACGCAAGGCAGTGACAAGCAGTGCGGAGCGTATCACTGACCTGCTGGGCAACAAGGGCTATGCGTTTGCCAACGTGAACAGCATTCCTGATATCGATAAAGAGAAGAAACAGGTAGCCATCACCTATTTCGTGGATCCGGGTAAACGGGTATACGTACGTCGGGTGAACATGCGCGGAAACCATGAAACCCGGGACGAGGTCCTGCGCAGGGAAATGCGGCAGATGGAGTCTGCATGGTTCTCCAGAGAGTTGGTAACCCGCTCCCGCAATAGACTGCAGCGTTTGGGTTACTTCGACGAGGTGAATATCGAGACGCCCGCCGTTCCCGGCTCTACTGACCAGGTGGATGTGGATATTTCGGTAATTGAAAAGCCCATGGGTAACCTGCTTGCTGGCCTGGGTTACTCCCAATCATCAGGTATCGTATTCAGTAGCAGTATTACCCAGACGAACTTTCTCGGCACCGGTAAGCGGGTAAGCCTGGCGTTTGACAACAGCGGGGCGAACACCAATTACTCACTTGGTTACACCAATCCCTACTATACCGTTGATGGCATAAGCCGGGGTTTTAATCTCGGTTACAAAAAGACCGACTTCAAAGAGGTAGATACCGCGAAATACCTGACGGATACAGCCCTTGCCGGGGTAAATTTCGGTATTCCGGTAACAGAGACCGACAGGGTTGGCGTTAGTTTCGACCTGGCCAACACAAAGTACAAGGTAGGTGCTGGCGCTTCGACCGAGATCGCGGATTTTGCGACGGACAATGGCGATGATTTCGTGGATCTTAAGGTCGGAATGAACTGGAGCCGTGATTCCCGTGACTCTGCGGTTATGCCGACCAGTGGATCCATGCAGAGATTCGAGGCAATGGCCACGTTTCCTGGCAGTGATCTCGAGTATTACAAGATCAACTACAAGCACAAGAAGTACTTCCCTCTCAATGAATTCGTATCCCTGGCCCTGTCAGGGGATGTCGGGTACGGCGATGTCTATGGAGACTCAACACGCTTGCCATACTGGGAAAACTATTTTGCCGGCGGCGTAAAGTCTGTCCGTGGATTCAAGGATTACAGCCTCGGGCCCCGGGATAGCATTGATGATCCTCTGGGAGGGAACTTTAGGTTGGTTGCCAATGCCGAAGTGTATTACCAACCCGGTTTCAGATTGCTGGAGCGATCTGTAAGACTGGGATGGTTCTTTGATGCCGGTAATGTCTATGACACTTCCGGTGATGAGGATATTGATTTGGGTGAACTGCGCTACTCTACCGGCCTGTCCGCGTTATGGCTCTCTCCGCTGGGGGCACTCGGCTTGAGTCTGGGACTGCCGCTCAACGATAAGAGTAGCGATGAGGTAGAGAGCTTGCAGTTTACTTTTGGCACTACATTTTAAAAGCTCCGGAGAACGGCTTTGAAAAAGACAGCGATTATTCTATTGGCGGGTTTGCTTGGTTTTTGTGGAACTGTGCTTTCCGAAGAGCTCAGGATTGGCGTGGTGAATATCAATTATCTGTTGGCCAAGTCACCACAAAATAATGCTGCCAGCAAAAAATTGGACGCGGAGTTCAAAAGCCGCAATAATGATCTGGTTGGCAAGCAGAAGAAGTTGAAAACACTGGAAGAAAAACTGGAGCGGGATAGCGCAGTGATGAGTGCGGATGAGGCGAAACGCCTAGAGCAGGATATCCGTTCACGCAAGCGTCAACTCAAGAACTCCCGGGACGAATTTCGCGAGGACCTTAATCTTCGTCGCTCCGAAGAGACCAATAAGCTGCTGAAGTATATTTCCGAGGTGATCAACCAGGTTGCAGAGGAAAGGAAGCTCGATCTGGTGCTTAGCAACGTGCCGGGTGTTGTGTATGCGAGCAAGCGGTTGGACATCACCGAAGATGTCCTGGATAAACTCAATGCCCAGGCTACATCCGGAGGCAGCAAGTAACCTGCCGGGAAAAATTATGGCTACTCGGCTTGAAGCGCTTGCCCGGGCTGTGGATGCGCAGTTGCAGGGCGATCCCGGTTGTCTGATAGACAGGGTCGATACGATTCAGGATGCCGATGGTGAAGGGGCCATCTGCTTTCTAGCAAACAACAAGTATCGAAAATACCTGTCAACAACACGGGCTTCAGCGGTGATTCTGGGGGCTGAGTTCGCTGAGGGGTGCCCGGTCAATGCGCTGGTTTGTGACAATCCCTATCTTGCTTATGCAAGAGTTTCTGCGCTTTTGAATCCAAGGCCGCCTGTGGCGGGCGGTATTCACCCATCGGCCTTCGTTGATGAGGGGGTGCATGTAGACAGTCTTGCGTATATCGGTCCCTGTGCCGTGGTAAGCGCCGGTGCGCATGTGGGCCCCGGGGCATACATAGGTCCTGGCAGTGTGCTTGAGTGCGATACTTCAGTTGGCGAGGAGAGCCGACTGGTGGCCAATGTGACGGTTTGCAAGGGCAGCCGTATCGGAAAGCGGGCCATCATCCATCCAGGCGTGGTCATAGGAAGTGATGGTTTCGGCTTCGCCAACGATAACGGCGTTTGGGAGAAGGTCCCGCAACTCGGAAATGTGGTCGTAGGCGACGACGTGGAGATTGGCGCCAACACCACGGTTGACCGGGGTGCCCTGCGAGATACTGTCATTGAGCAAGGGGTCAAGCTGGACAACCAGATACAGATCGCTCACAACGTACATGTTGGCGCCCACAGCGCAATGGCAGGTTGTACAGGGGTGGCCGGCTCAACAACCATTGGCGCCCACTGTACCTTTGGTGGGGGAGTCGTGGTAGTGGGGCATCTCGAACTTGGTGATAACACCCATTTCTCGGCCATGAGCCTGGTCAGTCGTTCTGTCAAGGAGCCAGGGCTGTACAGCGGCAATCTGCCGGCAACTCCGAATTCCGAATGGAGGAAAACCATCGCAAGGACGAGACAGCTGGATGATATGGCACGGCGACTGAAGCAGCTTGAAAAGCAGGTTGCCCAACAGGCCGAAAAAGAAGCAACAGACGACTGAGAATAGAATTTTATAGTTTCTGCGACGGGATCAATGTGATGATCACCTGTCTGGAGGGGAAGTTTTGAGCACAATGGATATTCACAAGGTGATGCGCCTTCTGCCGCACCGCTACCCGTTCCTGCTGATTGACCGGGTGAAGGAGTTTGAGAAAGACAAACGCCTTCTGGCAGTCAAGAATGTCAGCATCAATGAGCCTTTTTTCAATGGCCATTTTCCGATACGACCGGTCATGCCTGGTGTCCTGATTGTCGAGGCAATGGCCCAGGCAACAGGCCTGCTGGCCATGGAGTCGGACCCTTCCACGGTGGGAGAAAATTCCCTGTACCTGTTCGTCGGAATCGACAAGGCCAGGTTCAAGCGGCCTGTAGAGCCTGGAGACCAACTGGAAATAGAGGTTTTCCTCAACAACATGAAACGGGGTATCGGCGTTTTTTCCTGCACGGCAAAGGTTGATGGAAAAATTGCGGCTACTGCTGACATCATGTGCACGGCAAAGGAATTCAACGATTGATCCATCCCTGTGCCATCATTGATCCCAAGGCGGAGCTGGACGAGTCCGTTAAGGTCGGCCCGTTTACGGTGATTGGACCTGGCGTTCAGGTAGGCAAGGGAACCGACATTGGGCCGCATGTGGTTATCAAAGGGGAGACCTCAATTGGAGAAGATAACCGCATCTTCCAATTCGCTTCAGTAGGCGAGGACCCCCAGGATAAGAAATATGCGGGGGAGCGTACCCGTCTCGAGATTGGTGACCGCAACGTAATCCGTGAATTCACGACCATCAACCGGGGTACTGCCCAGGATGCCGGGGTGACACAGATTGGCAATGACAACCTGTTAATGGCTTATACCCATGTTGCCCATGACTGCAGGATAGGAAATCACGTCATCATGGCCAACGCCGCATCCCTTGGCGGTCATACCGTTATCGATGACTGGGCAATACTGGGAGGCTTCACAATAGCCCACCAGTTCAGCCACATCGGTGCACACAGTTTCTGCGCCATGGGTTCAGCCGTCAACAAGGACATGCCGCCCTATGTCACAGTCAGTGGTCATCCGGCAAAACCCCACGGTATCAACTCCGAAGGACTTAAACGGCGGGATTTCAGCGCTGATGCCATAGCGGCGATCAAGGAAGGTTACAAGCTGATTTATATGAGGGGACTCAAACTGGAGGAAGCCAGGGAAGCATTGGACGCACTGGCCCGGGATTTTCCGGAAGTTTCCCTGTATACCGATTTCCTTCAAAAAAGCGATCGCGGCATAGTCCGCTAACACTTTCCATGGCAGATACCCTAAGAGTCGGCATCGTGGCCAACGAGGTCTCGGGAGATCATCTTGCTGCCTCTTTGATACGTGCGCTGCGAACCAAGCATCCCGATATCCAGTTTGAAGGGATGACAGGACCTGCAATGGCAGGGGAGGGGTGCAAAAGCCTTGCGGTGATCGACCCGGTCATGGGGCTGGCCGAGGTGCTGAAGCACCTGCCTTCGCTGATCTCAACCCGGAAGGCGCTGTTCAAACACTTCGTGGAGAATCCACCTGATGTCTTCATTGGTGTGGATGCGCCCGATTTTAATCTGCAGCTGGAAACCCGGCTGCGGGAGTCAGGGATCAAGACCGTGCATTTCGTCAGCCCAACGGTTTGGGCATGGCGCCAGAAGCGGGTCAAAAAGGTACACAAGGCAGTGGGCCTGATGCTGAGCATCTTTCCCTTCGAGGTCGATTTTCTACGGGAACACGATGTGCCGGTTGCCTGCGTAGGGCATCCGCTGGCGGATGAAATCCCCCTGGAAAACGATGCAACTGCCTCAAGGGAAAGGCTTGGCATCCCGGCAGATGTCCCCGTGATCGGGATACTGCCCGGCAGCCGGATGAGCGAACTGAAGGGGCTGTCCGAAACTTTCATACGCACCGCCCAGTGGTGCCATGAAAGGGAGCCCAGGTTGCAGTTTGTCACACCCCTGGTCAACGCCAGGATACGTGAAGCCTTCGAGTCGGAACTGGAACGACTCGCTCCCGACTTGCCAATACACCTGGTGGATGGGAGTTCCAGGGATGCCATTCTCTCCTCGGACCAGGTCCTTACCGCTTCTGGAACTGCAACCCTTGAGACTTTGCTGTTGAAACGTCCGATGGTGGTCGGTTACAGACTCCACTGGCTGACCTATTGGTTGGTCAATACGTTCGATCTACTGAAAATTCCGCATTTTGCTATGGCCAACCTTCTCTCCCCCGAGCCTTTGGCTCCCGAGTTTCTACAGGATGAGTGTAATCCTGAACAGCTCGGTCCAGCACTGATGGAACTGCTGAACGCGCCAGAGCGGCGTGCTGAAATCCGTTCCGTCTATGGTGAAATCCATAAGCACATGCGGCTGAATGCTGCAGAAACAGCAGCTGGTGCCGTTCTGGAACTGATCCGCGGCAGGCCAGGCTCATGAGTGATACCCGATTGATAGCCGGTGTCGACGAAGTCGGGCGGGGTCCTCTCGCGGGCCCTGTGGTGGCTGCAGTCGTGATTCTCGATCCTGGTCGCGAGATAGCCGGATTGGCCGACTCGAAAAAGCTGACTGAAAAGCGGCGTGAGAGGCTTGATGAGGAGATCAAGTCGTGTTCCCTGGCCTGGGCGTTGGGCAGGGCAGAGGTGGAGGAGATCGACCGGTTGAATATCCTCCAGGCAAGCCTGCTGGCCATGAAGCGTGCAGTGGAGGCACTGTCAGTTGCCCCACATCACGCCCTGGTGGATGGAAATCGCTGTCCTCAGTTGCTGTGCAGTGCAGAGGCAATTGTCGGTGGTGACAACAGCGTACCGGTTATCAGTGCTGCATCGATCATCGCGAAGGTTGCCAGGGACAGGGAGATGATCGCCCTGGACGAACGATACCCGGGTTATGGCCTGGCCAAGCACAAGGGCTATCCTACCAAGGCCCACCTGGAGGCCCTTGCCGAACTGGGCGTCACGGAAATACACCGACGCTCCTTCGGTCCTGTGAAGCGCCTTCTCACGGCTTAATAAAGGTCATACAGATACGCCTGCAAGCACATGAAATTTAATGGGAAGTATTGTGTGATCGTTGGTTTGCATGAAGACGAAAGCTGTTTGTCACGAGATTGTGTGTTGCACAGGACCCAGGCAGATACGAGAATTAGCAGGTGGCTGACAAGGCAGCTCCCTCAATAAAAATCATATGTCGAAACAGTTTGTCCATTTGCGGGTTCATTCAGAGTACTCACTGGTCGATGGGCTGGTGCGTATCAAACCCCTTGTGGGTGCAGCGGCCAAGGCGGGCATGCCGGCCGTCGCGGTCACGGATCAATCCAATCTTTTCGCGCTGGTTCGGTTTTACAAGGCGGCCGTTGCTGCCGGTGTAAAACCGATTTGCGGGGTCGACGCCTGGATTCGCGACCCGGAAGATCCCAACAATCCCTACCGCATGGTGTTCCTGGTTCAGAATAACCGGGGCTACAGGAACCTGACTGAGCTGGTGTCCCGAAGCTATCGCGAAGGGCAACACCTGGGGCGGGCCATGATGGAGCGTGAATGGCTGACCCGTGAAACATGTGAAGGTGTTATCGCCCTGTCCGGCGGACGGTTGGGCGATGTGGGCAGGGCCATTCTGGCTGGCAATCGTCAGGACGCCGACAGACTGCTGGAGCAATGGCTGAGCATCTTTGGCGATCGATACTACCTTGAGATCCACCGTACCGCCAGGGCGAACGAGGAGGAGTGCCTCCATGCCAGCGTCGATCTGGCCCTGGCTCATGGTGTTCCGGTAGTTGCGACCAATGAAGTGCGCTTTCTCAACTCGGAGGATTTCGAAGCCCACGAGGTCAGGGTCTGCATCCATGAAGGGCGCACTCTCGATGATCCGCGGCGACCGAAAAACTATAGTGACCAGCAGTATCTGCGCTCAATAGAGGAGATGCATGAACTCTTCTCCGATATCCCCGAGGCGCTGGAGAACAGTGTAGAGATTGCCAAGCGCTGCAACATAGAGCTGACCCTGGGTAAGAATTTTCTACCGGATTTTCCCATCCCCGAGGGGATGACCATCGAAGAGTTTTTCTCCGCCGAGTCCTACAAGGGACTGGAGTGGCGCCTGCAGCGCATACTCTCTGAAGATGACTCGGAGTACCAGAGTAAGCGCAAAGTCTACGAAGATCGCCTTCAGATTGAGTTGGACGTGATCAACCAGATGGGATTTCCCGGGTACTTCCTGATCGTGGCCGACTTCATACAGTGGGCCAAGGACAACGGCATACCCGTAGGTCCGGGGCGTGGATCCGGTGCCGGTTCCATCGTCGCTTACGCATTGAAAATCACCGACCTCGATCCCATAGAGCACGATCTGCTGTTCGAACGCTTTCTCAATCCCGAACGTGTCTCCATGCCCGACTTCGACGTGGACTTCTGCATGGACAATCGCGACCGGGTTATCGACTACGTGGCACAGCGCTACGGCCGCGACTCGGTGTCCCAGATCATCACCTACGGCTCCATGGCGGCGAAAGCGGTGGTGCGTGATGTAGGACGCGTACTGGGACATCCCTACGGCTTCACCGACAAGGTAGCCAAGATGATCCCCTTCGAGATCGGTATGACCCTGGACAAGGCGCTGAAGGAGAGCGAAGACCTGGGCCAGGCCTATAAGCGCGAGGAAGAGGTCACCGCCCTGATCGACATGGCCAAGAAGCTGGAGGGCTTGTCACGCAATGCCGGCAAACATGCAGGAGGCGTGGTCATCTCCCCCGGCAAGCTGACCGATTTCACCCCCCTCTACTGCGAGCCCGGGGGAGAGAACCTGGTCACCCAGTTCGACAAGGACGACGTGGAACAGGTGGGCCTCGTGAAGTTCGACTTTCTCGGTCTGCGTACCCTGACTATCGTCGATTGGGCATTGAAGACCGTCAATACCGAGCGCCAGTCCCAAGGGCTTGAGCCGGTGGACATCTCGGCCATACCGGTGGATGACGAGGCCTCCTTCCGTCTTCTCAAGAACTGCGAGACAACCGCGGTCTTCCAGCTGGAATCCCGGGGTATGAAGGAGTTGATCAAAAAGCTCCAGCCCGACTGCTTCGATGACATTACAGCGCTTGTGGCACTGTTCCGCCCGGGGCCCCTGCAGTCGGGAATGGTGGATGACTTTATTGCCCGTAAACATGGTCACCAGGAGGTGGTCTATCCTCATCCCGATCTCGAACCGATTCTAAGATCCACTTATGGCGTGATTCTCTACCAGGAACAGGTGATGCAGATTGCCCAGGTCCTGGCAGGCTACAGCCTGGGTGGGGCGGACCTGCTGCGCCGCGCAATGGGTAAGAAGAAGCACGAGGAGATGAAAAAGCAGGGCGAGATCTTCCGTACAGGGGCAGTAGAACGAGGCGTAGAGGCAGACACCGCCACCTACATTTTCGACCTGATGGAGAAGTTCGCGGGTTACGGCTTCAACAAGTCCCACTCCGCTGCCTACGCACTGGTTTCATACCAGACCATGTGGCTCAAAGTGCACTACCCGGCAGCATTCATGGCGGCAGTGCTCTCAGCAGACATGGATACCACCGAGAAGGTGGTCACCCTAATCGAGGAGTGCCGGTCCATGAAGCTCAAGGTCGACCCTCCCCATGTCAATCACTCGGAGTTCATGTTCACTGTGGATGGCGATGACACGGTGATCTATGGCCTGGGTGCAATCAAGGGCGTTGGCGAGTCGGCTATCGAGAGCTTCATCGAGGGACGCAAGTCGGGTGGGTCCTACAATGATCTGTTCGAATTCTGCCGTCGCATCGATTTGCGAAAGGCAAACCGCCGGGTGCTTGAATCTCTCATACGTGCAGGTGCGTTGGATGAACTGGGTGCCAACCGGGCCAGCCTCATGGCCCAGCTACCCCTGGCCCTGAAGATGGCCGAGCAGCACCACGAGATGCAAGCGGCAGGGCAGGACGATCTGTTCGGCATGGCCGACCCGGAGCCCAAGATGGGAGCCGACCTGCAGGTGGTGCCCCAGGACACCGAAGAGTGGGATGACGAAATCAGGCTTCAGGGCGAAAAGGAGACCCTGGGCCTCTACCTTACCGGCCACCCCATCGATCGTTATGGAGCCGAACTCTCCGGACTGGGCTGTTCGCGCATAGCGAACCTGTCTCTCGATGGCGGCAACGGTGGTGGGGATGGTGGATTCCGCAGACGGGGTGGCCCAAGGGTTATGGTGGCCGGATTGGCGCTGTCGGTCAGTCACCGGCAGACCCAGCGGGGCCGGATGGGTACCGTGACACTGGACGACCGGACTGCGCGAATAGAGGCAACACTCTTTTCAGAAGTCTATGAGACCTACCGGGAGCTGCTGGTGGGTGATAAGATACTGGCGGTGTCGGGAACCCTCAACTACGACGAGTACCGGGGCGGTCTGAGCATTCGGGTCGACCACCTGATGGAGTTCGAACAGGCCAGGGACGCCTATGCCAGTTACCTGCGACTGCAGGTGGACTGGAACCGGTTCCAGGATGGCAGCTACTCGGCTGCCGGCTTTGTCCGTGAACTCAGTCAACTGCTAGCTACCTACCAAGGGGGGAACTGCGGATTGCGGCTGACCTATTCAGGCACAACGGCCATGGGAACCATGATGCTGGGAGATGAATGGCGGGTAAGGCCCACGGACGAACTGATCAAACGGCTCGAAAGGATGCTGGGCCCCGGTCGTGTGGAGGTGGTCTACGGTCCACGAAAACAGATGCCGGAGAATGGCGCTGCAATGGCCGGTTGATGGTTGGTTTGTCGGCAGCAGCAGCTCGGGATTTCAAACGCCGGATCCCGGTTCAATATATGTAAATACCCTGTAATAACAGTTCTGAATCCGGTATATTTCGCCCTATGAATCTGAACTTTCTTGAATTTGAGCAACCTATCGCCGAACTCGAGGCGAAAATCGAAGAATTGCGTCTTGTCGGGGACGATAACGAGATCAACATCCATGACGAGGTTACCCGCCTGGAAACCAAGAGCCGTGCCCTGACAGAGTCCATATTCTCAAATCTTAAACCCTGGCAGATCGCCCAGCTGGCGCGGCACCCTCAGCGCCCCTACATGTTCGACTACATCGAGCGTATTTTCGATGATTTCCAGGAATTGCACGGTGATCGTGCTTTCGCCGATGATCATGCAATTGTCGGCGGTGTGGCAAGGCTGGATGGTGTTTCCGTTATGGTCATCGGACACCAGAAAGGACGCGATACCAAGGAGAAGCTCTATCGCAATTTTGGTATGCCCCGTCCGGAGGGCTACCGCAAGGCCTTGCGTCTGATGGAGATGGCAGAGCGCTTCAAGATGCCTATTCTTACCTTCATCGACACGCCGGGTGCCTATCCCGGCATCGATGCCGAAGAGCGGGGGCAGAGCGAGGCGATTGCACGTAACCTCAAGGTGATGGCTGGCCTCAAGACGCCGATTATCTGCACCGTGATGGGTGAAGGCGGTTCAGGCGGCGCCCTGGCGATCGGCGTAGGCGATCGAGTGATGATGCTGGAGTACAGCACCTATTCCGTGATTTCACCCGAGGGTTGTGCATCGATCCTGTGGAAGAGCGCCGACAAGGCATCCCTGGCTGCAGAGGCTATGGCGATTACCTCTGATCGTCTCAAAGACCTGGAGTTGATCGACACCATTGTGCCCGAACCCCTGGGTGGTGCGCACCGCGATGTGGATACCATGGCCAGAAACCTCAAGCATGCACTGATCGAGTCGCTGGAACACCTGGGTACGGTACCCACGGACAAGTTGCTTGAAGACCGTTACCAACGCCTGATGTCCTACGGTCAACATTCCAACTGAGGCTGGTCGGGTTGTGAACTGATCGGAAAAGGCCGGGTAATGCCGGCCTTTTCTTTTTTGGTACCGGGTTAATATTGGGAGTGAAGCATCATTCACTATTGCTGCGGCTGTGATCAATGGAATTCAATAGGGATCATCTCCACGATCGTCTGATTTCATTAACCCCCGACTCTGTAGGGCGGTATATCGTTGCCTATAGCGGGGGTTGCGACTCCCAGGTCCTGTTGCATGCTCTCGCATCCCTGAGAGAGCACCTATCCTCACCAGTTCTGGCCGTGCACGTGAACCACGGCCTGCAGGAAGGAGCTGAACAGTGGGCAGCCCACTGTGTCGAGACTTGCCGTTCACTGAACATTCCCCTGGAGACCATCACCCTCACTCTGAAACTGCAGCGGGGCGAAAGTGTCGAGGAGATCGCCAGAAACGCGCGTTACGGGGCGATCCGGGAACTGATGCATAATGGCGACCTGCTGCTTACCGCACATCACCTGGATGACCAGGCTGAAACACTTCTTCTTCAGCTGTTCAGGGGAGCTGGTCTGAAAGGGATGGCCGCCATGCCTGAAGCGATTCCCTTTGGTCCAGGCCGCTTGGTGCGACCACTGTTGAGTTTTTCCCGAAGCCAACTGGAAGACTACGGGGAAAAGCATGGTCTCAGCTGGGTGGAAGATGAAAGTAATCTCGATCCCCGTTACGACCGGAATTTTCTGCGCAACAGTGTCATGCCGAAGTTGCTCGAGCGTTGGCCGAGTGTGAAACAGACCCTTGCACGCAGTGCCTCGTACTGTGCCGAGGCCCAGGGTGAGATCGACCGGATTGCAGCGGATGACCTGGCGACAGTTCTCAACCCTGAAGACAATGCCCTCTCCATCGAGGGTGTGTCGGCATTGGAACCGGCCCGGCAGCGTTCGGTCCTGTGTATGTGGATCAGGGAGAGCGGTTTCAGGGCCCCCAACAGCAGGCGCATAAACCAGATTCAGAGTGAAGTGCTCGGGGCAGGTGACGACCGTAATCCAGTGGTCAGCTGGGATGCTGCGGAACTGCGCCGTTATCGCGGATCACTCTATCTCATGCCGCGTCTTCCTTATCCGGACTCATCGGTAGAGCTCGCCTGGGATGGTGAAAGTGAGTTGGAACTGCCCAGCGGTATCGGCGTGCTCACAAAGCGAACCGGACATGGAGGCATCGATGGTGAGCGCTGGCGCCAGGGGGTATTGCGTGTGCGCTTCAGGCAGGAGGGGCTCAAATGCAGACCGGCAGGCCGGGGTATCAGCATCAGCCTGAAAAAGCTTTTCCAGGAGCACGGGGTTCCACCCTGGGAGCGGTGGCGTACACCGTTGCTTTTTATCGATGGGGAGCTGGCAGCGATTGGTGACTTGGTCGTATGCGAGCCTTTTCAGGCCAAATCTGAAGAACAGGGAGAATGGCTAGTGATGACGCGGCAGAGCCGAGAGACCGCCTTTTAGCACAAAGACCTGGTAGCCGCGCTGGCTGAGCAGGAATGCAGCCGCTGAACTGCGCAGGCCGGTATCGCAATACAAAATGTATTTTCTGGTTCTGTCCAGCCGGGGGGCTCTCAGTCGCAGCATGTAGAGAGGGATATTGACGGCTCCTTTTATGCGGGATTTCTTGAATTCGCTCTCCAGGCGCACATCCAGGCGTACAGCACCCTCGCGCACCATCTTGCTGGCCTTTTTCAGATCCACCCAGTTCAGCAGGGGCTCCTTCAGCAGTTTGAGGAAGTCATTTTTCGAAACCCGCATCAGGGTTCCGTCAGTCAACATGGTGATCGTGGCATTGCGTGGCACGTCGGATATCAAGGCCTCTTCACCGAAACTGTCGCAGCGGTCGAGTTCCGCCAGTACGGTTGTTCCCGAGTCACTGGGTCGGGTGACCTTGCAGCGCCCCGCCTTGATCATGTAGTAGTAGTCGCCAGGGTCTCCCTGTTTGATGACTACATCTCCCTCCTTCACGGGATACTCTTTCATTTTCTGGAACAGCAGTTGAATGTTTGCCGAGGGGAGTTTCAAAAAGGCCGAGGTCTGGAGCATGGCCATCATCCACTCTCCATCTTCGACTCCATTGCCTTCAAATTCCGCCACCTCCATGCCTTCCGTGGAGGCGGAAGGGGCGAACTGGCCCCAGGCCAGCATCTTGTCCAGCAGCTTGGAGTCGACCCGCGCGATAACTGCTGTTTCCGAGGTGACTTGTGCTCTGAATTGGCGCGGTCTGAGGTTGGCCAGTGCATAGTGGGCCTCTTCCGTGCCGGCACGAACTATCTTTTTTTGATTTTCAACACTGATCTCAAGCACTTCTCCCTCCATGAGAAAAAGAGAGTCAGGACTTTGATCTCCGATTTCAAACAGGATTTCACCCTTGCTGCGGCGCTCGAGGGTGCTCTCCCTTGCTAGGTGGAGGAGATTATCCTCGTACAAGGAGTTGATCGGGATCAGCTTCCTGAATTTGTTGAGGTCGATTTCCATGTGTCGTGATCAATAATCGCCAACTTGGGTGGCTTGGCGTTTGTCTTAATACTCTGCCTGGATCAGGTGAAAAATCATGGGAAGCGCTTTCAGAGATAAGCTACGGTATAAACTCAATGCTGACAAGTGAAAAGAGTGATTTCCCCCACTGTGGCGCGAAGATGCGCACTTCCCGTATGGCCCACTAGTAGTGTAATATTCGCGCTCCGTTCCATGTGAGGCTGACCATGCAGGACTTGAATCCCATCACTAATAAAATCAGTGAATTGAAAGAGCGCTCGGAAGCGCTTAGGGGGTATCTTTGACTTCCCTGAGAAGAAAGAGCGACTGACCGAGGTCCTGCGCGAACTGGAAGATCCGGAGATCTGGAACAATCCCGATCAAGCCCAGGCGCTTGGCAAGGAGCGTGCCTCCCTGGAGGGCGTGGTGCTGACCCTGGAAGAGCTGGATTCGGGGCTTGTTGATACGGCCGATCTTCTGGAGATGGCAGTAGAGGAGGGCGACGAGGATACGGTGGATGCCGTGGTCGCCGATCTGGAGCTTTACGAAAACAAGGTTTCCGGTCTCGAATTCCGCCGCATGTTCTCCGGCGAAATGGATTCCAATCACTGCTTCCTCGATATTCAGGCGGGTTCCGGTGGTACGGAGGCACAGGACTGGGCGGAGATGCTTCTGCGCATGTACCTGCGCTGGGGGGAGGCCCGCGGTTTCAAGACCGAGTTGATGGAAGTGTCTCTAGGCGACGTGGCGGGCATCAAATCAGCCACCATCAAGTTCGACGGTGAGTATGCTTTCGGCTGGCTGCGCACCGAGATCGGGGTACACCGCCTGGTGCGCAAGTCTCCCTTCGATTCGGGCAACCGGCGCCATACGTCATTTGCTGCAGTCTTTGTCTCACCGGAGATCGACGACTCTATCGAGATCGATATCAATCCGGCGGATTTGCGCATCGATGTCTACCGGGCGAGCGGTGCCGGCGGTCAGCATGTCAACCGTACCGAGTCGGCGGTGCGTATTACCCATATGCCCACCAACACCGTGGTCCAGTGCCAGAACGACCGTTCCCAGCACAAGAACAAGGACCAGGCGATGAAGCAGCTCAAGGCCAAGCTCTATGAGCTGGAGATGCAGAAGCGCAGTGCAGATCAGCAGGCGTTGGAAGAGACGAAATCGGATATCGGCTGGGGTAGCCAGATCCGCTCCTACGTGCTGGACCAATCCCGGATCAAGGATCTGCGAACCGGTGTTGAGACCGGCAATACACAGGCGGTGCTCGACGGCGGTCTGGACCTTTTCATCGAGGCCAGCCTGAAGAGCGGCCTATAGGGCCTGTTAACACTTACATAGCATATTTGAGTTAGACCATGACTGATCAAGTCCAGGACGAAAACAAGCTGATAGTCCAGCGCCGAGAGAAGCTCGAGCAGATTCGTGAGCGCGGCATCGCTTTCCCAAATGATTTCCGCCGCAACGTGATGGCCGGTGAACTCCATGCCGAGTATGGGGAGAAGAGCGGTGAAGAGCTGGAAGAGATGGCTGTCCGTGTCAGGGTGGCGGGCCGCATGATGAGCCGGCGCATCATGGGCAAAGCGAGTTTTGCCCACATCCAGGACATGTCAGGCCGTATCCAGGTGTTTGTACAGCGCGACGCGCTGCCTGAAGGGGTCTACAATCAGCAGTTCAAGAAAGAGTGGGACGTGGGTGATATCGTCGGTGCCGAAGGGCAGCTGTTCAAGACCAAGACCGGCGAACTTTCCGTGCGTTGTGACGAGATCCAGTTGCTCACCAAGTCCCTGCGTCCACTCCCCGAGAAGTTTCACGGACTCACCGACCAGGAGCAGCGCTATCGCCAGCGTTACCTGGACCTGATCATGAACGAGGCATCCAGGGACACCTTCCGGGTGCGCACCCAGATGGTTCAGTTCATCCGCAACTACCTCAATGGGCGCAATTTCCTGGAAGTGGAGACGCCCATGATGCAAGCGATTCCGGGAGGCGCCACAGCTCGCCCGTTCGCCACCCATCACTACGCCCTGGATATGCAGCTGTTTCTGCGTATTGCGCCTGAGCTCTACCTGAAGCGCCTGGTGGTGGGTGGTTTTGAAAGGGTCTACGAGATCAACCGTAACTTCCGCAACGAGGGCCTCTCCACCCGCCATAATCCCGAGTTCACCATGCTAGAGTTCTACGAGGCCTATGCCGACTACCATGACCTAATGAACCTCACGGAAGACATGCTGCGGGCCCTGGCAATGGAAGTCCTGGGTTCCACCACCCTCAACTACCAGGGTGAGAACCTCGATTTCGGCAAACCGTTTGCCAGGATGACGGTGGAAGAGTCCATCTTGCATTTCAATCCTGAGATCAGCGAGGCCGAACTGGACGACCCGGAGCAGGCGAGGGCGCTTGCAACCCGGTTGGAGATTCCCTTGAAGGACTCTTACGGTCTGGGCAAGGTGCAGATCGAAATCTTCGAGAAGACGGTGGAACACCGCCTGATGAACCCCACCTTTATCACCGCATACCCGACCGAGGTTTCACCCCTGGCCCGTCGCAACGACGATGACCCCTTCGTCACCGATCGGTTCGAATTCTTCGTGGGTGGACGTGAGATCGCCAACGGGTTCTCGGAGCTCAATGACGCCGAAGACCAGGCCAAACGATTTCGCAAACAGGTGGAGGAAAAAGAGGCGGGCGACGAGGAGGCGATGCATTTCGACGCTGACTATATTCGTGCGCTGGAACATGGCCTGCCGCCCACCGCGGGTGAAGGGATCGGCATCGACCGCCTGGTGATGCTGTTCACCGATTCCCCGTCGATACGGGACGTACTGCTGTTCCCCCATATGCGGGCAGAAATCTGATTCACCGCGGGATCAACCCGGCGACATACTTGGTCGCCGGGTCAATAAAAAACGCCATGCCGGTCCGTAAAGCGGCATGGCGTTTCTTTATTTTAACAGGATCTAGCCTGTTTCCTGTACAGTCGTCCCCCCGGAGCCATCTTCGAACGCTTTCTGTTCCAGGGCAGACTTCAGGAGAAACTGAAAGACATCGTTCATGAAAATGTCATGATGTGACATAGGGGGTGTATGCCGCTCAATCTCCTTGCGGTAAAGCTCGATTCTATCTTCCGTTGATAAATCCATTGAGACTCCACTCCATTAATGAGCCTACTGTAAGGGTAGTCCCTCTATCCCAGGTTGTAATTGGCAGGAATCCCCAATTGCTGTGGGAATTAGATTACAAGCAAGATGCCTGTGATTTAGAGGAAAATCTCTTCAACCGCTGACCGCCATGGAAGGCTGAAAGCCGAGGCGGTTAGTCCCCGGTAGCCGTGAGGCCGCACTGCTTGCCCGTCGTGTGCGCAGCACGCTAGAGGGAAAATCTTTCACGAGGTCGAAGACTCGCTTGCTCCTGGATCTCCTCTGCAGCACCTTCCATGCTGATTGCCTCAACTTCAGGCTCCAGGCCGACTCTTCGAAACGAGGGGATCTCGGCCCAGTCGGCATGGTCAGCAAGGTCGGGGTCCTGGCTCTGCAATCGGGCTACCAGAACCACATCCACGTAGTCAGCGGATGGCCCGTTGTCATAATCCAGGTTGTGGCTGTACTTGGCTACGTGGACAAGGGGGTTCGGGAAAATTCCAACCGTCCAGGATCTGTTCACTGATCTCAGGAGTAAGGGATTCAATAAGCTGGTCAAGCTGCTTGTCATCTTCCATCAGTTCAGGAAAGGATTCCGCGAACATCAGGATCGGCAGGGTGCCGATATTTTGAATGAGACCGGCCAGCATCGCCTGGTTGGGGTCGAGGTTGGGCAGTACCTGGGACAGCACGCGGCTGATGGCCGCCACCTGTACACTGTTTTTCCAGACCGCCCTGAGGCGCGTGTCAACAGCATCCGTGGTGGCCTGGAAAATCTGTTTCATGGCAAGGCTGATCACCAGGCTCCGAACCAGGGTGATACCCAGGCGGGTGATCGCCATCTGTATGCTTTCAATAGGTACCTGGCCCCGGTAAAGCGGGCTGTTGGCAACTTGCAGCAGCCGGGTACTGAGTGCAGCGTCGGTTGCAACCAGGTCTGCTATCTCGTCTGCCGACGAGTCCGCGCTGTCTACAGCATCACGAATGCGCAGGGCCACCTCCGGGAGGGTGGGCAGCGTGATCTGTTCGTCTGCAATGGCCTGCTGGAGCTTCTCTTAAAATTCTGCTGTATTGATCATTGTTGATTTTCTTCTAAAGGGAAAATGGAATCCTTCTCCATTTGTCGGCAGTTTGCTGTGTTGTTTAGGGAACTTCGCGGAGCACAGCGAAGAGCCGGACAAATTGCGCGAAGAGCATGGAACGCTTTTAGGGATTTCCCTAAACGAATAATTCAGAGTTTACAAATCAGCCCTTGATTGAACATCACCGTTTACCTGGGGCCTGTTATTCAGAACCGTTTTGGGATCTATGCCTCAAAGTCGTAGGGCAGCTCCCGAAAGGTGAGCTTGGGGCCGTCGGCAGCTGAAAGATGCAGGTCATCGGCTTCGATACTCGCGATCTCAGCAACAGCAAGCAATTCGTAGCCGCCGTCAGGGGAGGGTTGGGCGTCCACAATGCGCCCTGCGCCCTGACCGGACTGGCTGATGGAGGAGAAGAGCTCGTCCCCGGGTGCCGGCGGTTGTTCACTGTCGCCTTGAGCCAGGTACATGCGGCGCTTGAGTTTGCCCAGGTACTTCATTCGGGCGACCACCTCCTGGCCGGTATAACACCCCTTGGTGAAACTGACACCATCGATCAGCTGCATATTGGTCATCTGGGGTACGAAGGCCTCGATGGTGGGTTTCAGCACGGTTGGGATCCCCGCTCGGATATCCATCAATGACCACCGTTCACGATTGGCGGCGACAGCGCCGCCGGCAGCCAGTTCACTCCAGAGTGAAATCATATTCTCTGCGGATCCAATCAACTCGAACCTGGGGCTCTCCCCCGGCAGGCAGACCATTGTGATCTCCTGTTCAGACAGGGCGTCGCCAAAGTTTTCGGGAAGCTGGCTGAAGCGCTTGCTCAGAAGGTCCAGGGCACAATCTCCGGCAACGCCCATGCTGACCAGTTCATCACTGGCATCCTTTACCTCCACCTTGGACATGAGGATGAACATGGGCAGTCGTTTCGTCACCGCATCCATCGTCTCCAGGGGCATCTGCAGAAGATAGGCTCTGTTATGGCGAATAACCCTGAAATTGGCCATCATGCGCCCTTTGGGCGTGCAGTAGCTGCTCATCTGGGAGTGGCTCTCTGTCACCTCCTGGACATTGTTGGTGACCTGGCCCTGGAGAAAGGCTTCTGCATCTTCACCGCTGACGCTGACGAGACCCAGATGGGAGAGATCGAAAAGGGCGCAGGCAGGTTGACTCTCCGTCGTCTGGAAGTTGACGCCGCCGTTATCGTCGATTTGGCCAGATTGGCTCTCCAGGAAAGTTTTCCACTCGCTATTCATTATTCTAAACTCTCTCTCAATCCGTAATGCTGGAGTTGAAGGTGGTGTCTGCAAGCCCGATATGCAAGGCATCGGTCAAACGATATGCAATCCATGTTGTCTCATGGGACAGAACACTGCTCAAGAGGGTACCATAGCCCATCTGCTAATACGTATTTATCCATGGTAGTTTCACGGGAATTTCATGTTTGACCATCGCCCCTCCGCTGGCAGCCTGGCCCTCTACAAGATCAGGCCGGCAATCGTTACTGCCGTAAGCGACAAAATCGATATCACCCTGGACGGGTGCAAGAGCAAACGGGTACGGCCCAAGGATATCGCCATACTCCATCCCGGCCCCCTGAAGAGCCTGGGGGACCTCGGTGATCCCGCAGGGAATGTAGACGAGGCGTGGGCCCTCCTGGAGGGGGGAGAGACCCACCTGGAGGAGTTGGCGGAGCTGGCCTTTGGCGATTACACGCCGACCACGGCATGGGCAGCCTGGCAACTGGTGGCCGAAGGGCTCTACTTCGAAGGAACCCCGGAAAATATCAAGGTACGGTCGGAAGCCCAGATCGCAGAGGACAGGGCGCAATGCGAAGCCAAAGCGGCCGCGGAGCGCGACAGGGAGACTTTCCTGGAGCGCCTGCGGTCCCGTGCCCTCGAAGAGGGGGACAGGGAGCGCCTTTCAGAGGTTGAGCGCATGGCCCTCAAGGTGAATGACAGGAGTCGCATCCTTCAGGCACTGGGGCACCAGGAGAGCGCCGAGAATGCACACCGCATGCTGGTGGATGTCGGCTACTGGGAAGCGACTCACAACCCCTATCCCGCGAGACAGTCACTGGTGGAAGTCGATCCCGACCACTCCCTGCCGGAACTGCCCCGGGAGGAGCGGCTCGACCTGACCCACCTGGCGGCCTATGCCATTGACGACGAGGGGAGCCAGGATCCGGACGATGCCATCAGTCTCGACGGGGATCGAATCTGGGTGCATGTTGCAGATGTTGCAGCCCTGGTCACGCCCGATTCGGAACTCGACCTGGAGGCCAGGGAGAGAGCGGCCAATCTCTACATTCCCGAGCGCATCGTGCACATGTTGCCACCGGCAATCACCGATATCCTTGGTCTTGGCCTGCAGGAGATCTCTCCGGCGCTCTCCTTCGGGTTCCGGCTCGACGAACAGGGTGAGCCCCAGGAGTTGGAGGTCGCCGCCAGCCTGGTGAGAGTGAGTCGCCACAGTTATGCAGAGATCAATGAACGGATGGGAGAAGAGCCATTCGCCACGCTGTATCAGCTGGCGGAACGCTACCGTAACCGGCGCAAGGTTGCCGGCGCAGCCTCCATCGACCTGCCCGAGGTCAGTGTCCGGGTCAATGATGAAAACATAAGAATAAAACCCCTGAAACGCCTGGATAGCCGCCAGATGGTCACCGATGCCATGCTGATGGCGGGGGAGGCGGTGGCGCGCTACGCCATCGTACGGGATATCCCCGTGCCGTTTGCCACCCAGCCTCCGCCCGATGCCAGGGCGGAGCCCGAAGGCATGGCACAGATGTACGCATACCGGCGCCAGATGAAACCCTCCCAGTCGAAAGCGGTCGAGGAGGCCCATTCCGGCCTGGGCCTGGAAGTGTATACCCGCACCACCAGCCCTTTGCGGCGATACCTCGACCTTGTCACCCACCAGCAGCTGCGTGCCCATCTCAAGGGTGAAACCCTGTTGGCGGTCAGTGACATCACGGAGCGTATCGGTGCCACAGACGGGACGGGTGGCGCGATACGTCGTGCAGAACGTTTCTCCAACACCCATTGGAAAATGGTCTACCTGCAGAGAAACTCCCTGTGGCAGGGGACGGGGGTCGTGGTCGAGATGAACGACAAGCGGGCCACGGTCATTATTCCGGAACTGGCCATGGAGACCAGGGTGAGGCTGCGCCGGGAAGTACCCCTCGACCAGGAGATCAGGCTGGCTGTCAGGGAGGTCGACCTGGCGGATCTCACCGCTTGGTTCAGGGTGATTGAATAGTGGCAGGATCTCGCTTTTTCGAGGCCCGCTCCCTATACTGGAACGACTAAAAAAACAACAACTGTTAAAACCGGTGATTGACCGGAAACAGACAGATTCATACGGAGAGCAGACATGACCGCAGAGCTTGAGGTCAAACCCCTCAGCACATCCGAGCTGCAGGGACCTTCCCAGGACTTTACCGATTACTGCGAAGCGGAGTTCGAACGCCGCCGCAACTCCGGTGAACCCATCGAAGAGGACGAATACAGGGAAGCGATGGAGATGACCCTTCGCCGTCTACGTGCCCTGGAAGACGAGGGTTACGCATGATCATTACCGATATCACCGCACGGGATGTTCTCAAGTACGACGCCCTGGATCTTAAAGGCCTGCCCGAGTCCGGCGTGATCGCCATCGGCGGTCCCAACGAGTCCGGCAAGAGCACGATCGGCGAGACGATCTGTTTCGCCCTGTTCGGACGCACCTTTTCACTGGAGCCCAGCGAACTCGTGAAGATGATCCGCTGGGGTGAGAACCACTGCTCCGTCAATCTCTGTTTCAAATCAAGTGACCAGACCCACTACGAGGTGGCCCGTTTTCTGGATCGCGACGGCAACCACGGCGTGCGCCTCAACTTGGTGGGAGAGTCCGAGAATCCCATCGCCAGGGGTGTCGAAGATGTGGACAACGCCATCTACGACATCCTGGGTTATGGCTACGATGAGTTCATCGAATCGTTCTACCTGGCCCAGCGGGAGATCACCACGCCTCATCCTCACAGCTATGCCGTGAAGGCGATGGCCGGGATCACCTCCCTGGAGTATGTCTCCTACGAGTTCGAAGAAGAGGTCCGCCACGAAGAGGCGGCCATCAGCGAACTGGACCAGGAGATCGCCGACATCGACCAGGAACTGGAGGATCTTGCCATCGACCCCGGCCAGTTGAATGCCCTGGAGAGTGAGCGTGAACAACTGGTTGCCTCAGAGAGCCAACTCCAGGGGGAGATCGAGGAACTGGACGCTGCGTCCACCGCTTACCAAGATGCAGACCCCAAGATAAAGTCGGCCACCTCTGCACGGGGAATAACGCGCTTTTTCCGTTTCATCTCCTTGTTGCTGACCCTGATTGCCGGGGCCAGTTGGGGCCTGCTGACCCGTATGCCCGAGCACCCCTATGCCCAGCAGCTCGATGGCCTGCTGCAACAGCAGATCCCCCAGTGGGGAGCCCAGTATCTGCCCTGGTTGCTCTACGTCGCTATAGGGTTCGGCATTCTGCTTGTTTTCCTGATGATCCGGGGTGGTGTCCTCACCAGCCGCATTACCAGGCTGAACCAATCTGCGACTGAGCTCTCAGAGAAATTGTCCGCCATTTACGAGGCAGTGCCTGAGACAGAACAACAGGTGGAATCGGAAGACGATACCTCTGAAGAGGAGGACTTGCCCCCCGCCGATACCGAGATTGCCGCCATCTGCCAGCGCATTGCTGCCGCCCAGGCTTCACCCTTCGAAGTGCGGGATTCCGTCGGCCGGGAACTGGCCCGGATGCGACGTGAGCGCCAGCAGCAGCAAGAGCGTCTCATCAAGCTTGAGCAGGAGATCTGGAGCGAGAAGGATCGCCTGTCCAAGGCAGAGAAGCTCAACGACGTGGAGCAGGCCCTGGAACAGAAGATGGAGGAGCACCGTCAGGAAATCCGTCAGCGGGAACTGGCGTCCGAACTGCTGGCTGGTGCCACCAAGCAGCTCTCCCAGCGCTTCAATCGCGATCTGCGCGACCTGGTGGGGCGTACGCTGCCACTGTTCACGGATAACCGTTACGAACACCTGCAGATAGACGGGGACCTCACTGTCCGTGTCTTCTCCAACGAGAAACGGGATTTCATGGACTTGGAAGAGATCTCCAGCGGTACCCAGCGCCAGATCATGCTGGCGGTACGCCTGGTCCTCTCCCAGGAGCTGGTCAACAGCACCGTGGTGGGCAAGCAGTTCATCTTTCTGGATGAACCCTTTGCCTTCTTCGACCAGGAACGTACCCGCAGCTCACTCAAGGTACTGCCCGATCTCAGTGATGAGATCACCCAGGTCTGGATCGTGGCCCAGGAGTTCCCGAACGACCACGTCTTCGATCTGCCTATTACCTGTAATAGGGAGCAGCGTGAGTTGGTGACGGAGCAGCAGGTACTGGCTTCCGCGCCAACTGATCAGCCAATGCCGATTGGAGAAGAGACCCATTACTAGCGCCATGACCGATCGTTACGAAAGCTGTGCCTTCTGCAGCTTCATGCGCGGCCTCGCTTTCGGTGCCATAGGGGGCGGGGCTGCCGGCTACCTGGCACTGGGCATGGAGCGCAACCACGCCATGATCGCCGCACTCTTCGGCGCTGTTGGGCTGGTTGGCTGGGTGACCCGAAAGCGCAATAAATGAAGCCGGGGTCAGTCTTGAGCTGCGGAGACCGGTGTGGGGTTAAGCAGCCTGGCCATATCCTGTGACTGCATCGAGATGATGTAACCCCGCTTACCTCCGTTGATGTAGATCTTCTCCAGCTCAAGAATGCCCGCCTCGCAGTAGACGGGCATTTTCTTTCGCGTGCCGAAGGGGGAGGTGCCCCCTACCTGGTAGCCGCAGTAGCGGTCTGCATCCTTGGGATTGCACGGCTGGATCGACTTGACCCCGATCTGGCGGGCCAGTGCCTTGGTAGAGACCTCCCGGTCGCCATGCATCAGAACGATCAGCGGCTGTTTCCGTTCGTCTTCCATGATCAGGGTCTTGATCACCTGGCGCTCATCCACGTCGAACAGCTTCGCAAACAGCGCAGTGCCGCCGCCCTCTTCGTAGGTATAGGGGAAGCCTTCAAAAGGAATCTTTGCCTGGCGCAGGGCGCGTACGGCCTGGGTGGTCGGGTGTTTCTGTTTTGCCATTGGAAGTATCATAACGGAATAATCGACAGAGTTTCATAATCAGGATGAGAGGAGCATGTACGACTGGATTGTCTATCTATCTGGGGAGATCCATACCGATTGGCGTGAACAGATAATCGAGGGCGCGGAGGAGGCAGAGCTCTCCATGCTCTTCACCGGGCCCATCACCGATCATGCCGACAGCGACGAGTGCGGGGAAAAGCTGCTGGGGGAGGAGATCAATCCTTTCTGGCGGGATCACAAGGCGGCAAAGATCAATGCCATCCGCACCCGGAAAATGATCGAGGAGGCGGACCTGGTAGTAGTGCGCTTTGGTGATAAATACAAACAGTGGAATGCAGCCTTTGATGCGGGGTATGCCTCAGCCCTCGGCAAGTCCACCATCATTCTGCATGCACCTGAGCTGACCCATGCCCTCAAGGAGGTGGACGCTGCCGCCCAGGCCGTGGCCGAGACACCTGAGCAGGTGGTTGAGATCCTGAAGTACATAACCCGGGAACGTTGAAGCCTCCTGAATGGAATCCCTTCCGATACACGCTGTTCTTCCTGACCTGAGGGAGGCCCTGGCGAACGCCTCCTCGGTGGTTCTTTCCGCTCCGCCCGGGTCGGGCAAGACCACCATTGTGCCCCTTGAACTGCTTGACGAGTCCTGGCTGGCCGGGAAGAAGATCCTGATGCTGGAACCGCGCCGCCTGGCAACCAGGGCATCTGCGTTGCGCATGGCGCAGCTGCTGGGTGAAAAGATAGGGGCCCAGGTCGGTTACCGTGTGCGTTTTGACAGCTGCGTCTCCAGGCAGACCAGAGTCGAGGTGGTGACCGAGGGCATCCTCACGCGAAGACTGCAGCACGATCCCGAGCTCGATGGCGTGAGCCTCGTGATATTCGATGAGTTTCACGAGCGCAGCCTGCACGCTGACCTTGCGTTGGCACTGTGTAACGACGTTCAGGGCGTCCTGCGGGATGACCTGCGGCTGCTTGTGATGTCTGCGACCCTGGATACCGGTCGGATCTCCAGCCTGCTGAATGATGCACCGGTAGTGAAGGGAGAAGGGCGCAGTTACCCGGTGGACATTCACTATCTCGAGAAGCGGGCAGAGGGTCTCACTGCCAAGGTTACGGTCAATGCCGTGCTGCGAGCACTTAACACGGAGAACGGCGATATCCTGGTGTTTCTACCCTGTACCGGGGAGATACGCCAGGCCGAGCAACTGCTCAACGAACAACTCGGTTCAGAAGTTGTTGTCTGTTCGCTTTACGGTAATCTGTCGAAGGAGGCTCAGGACAGGGCCATATTGCCCGATGAAGGCGGCAGACGCCGCGTGGTATTGGCGACCTCCATTGCCGAGACCAGCCTGACCATCGAAGGGATTGCCTGCGTGGTGGACAGCGGTTGGTCCCGGTTGCCGCAGTTCGATCCCAACAGCGGCCTCACCCGGTTGCAGACCCTGCGGGTATCCCTGGCATCAGCAGACCAGCGCGCCGGCAGGGCGGGGCGACTTGGCCCCGGTGTCTGCTACAGGCTCTGGACCGCATCGGAGCACTCCCTGCTCAATGCACACACGCCACCGGAGATCCAGGGTGCCGATCTAGCCCAGCTTGCCCTGGAACTGGCCAGCTGGGGTGTGGCTGATCCCGCCGATCTTCGCTGGCTGGATTCACCGCCGAAAGGGGCATACGCCCAGGCAAAATCGCTGCTCCTGGACCTTGAGGCAATAGACGAAAAAGGGCGCATAACAGAGACAGGCGGTCGCATGGTTGAAAGCGCCGTACACCCCAGGCTGGGACATATGCTGAATTACGCCTGCAGCAGTGGACAGATCTCCCTTGCAGCGGACCTGGCGGCCATTCTCACGGAACGTGACCTGTTAAGGCGTGAGAGGGGTGGTGATGTGCTGCCGGTGGATATCGATGACCGCCTTCAGCTGTTGAACACCTGGCGTGAGCAGGGCAAGAGAAGGATGCCGGGCATCGACCACAACGCGTGTCGAAGGGTGGAGCAAGCGAGCAGGCAATGGCGGCGTGCCAAGGTCTCTGAAGCGACACTGCTCGAACTGTCCACAGGGGGGTTGCTGGGACTCGCTTTTCCTGACCGCATCGCCAAACGCAGGTCTCCAGATGGCGAGGGTTATCTCCTGGCCGGGGGGCGTGGTGCGCGTTTGCCTGAAGGAGACCGGTTGTGTGGTTCGGAGTTCCTGGTCATGGCCCAACTTGACGCGGGACGTTCCGAGGGCCGGGTTTTTCTGGCGGCAGAGATAAGGTTGGATGAGATCAGTTCCTCTCACACCAGGCGCATATCACGGGAGACCCAGATAGGATGGGACAAGGCGAGTGCTGCCGTGACAGCCCGGGAAGAGGAGCGTCTCGGTGCAGTTGTGCTCTCTTTCCGGCCACTCGAAGAGATTGATCCTGAAGCACAGTTGCAGGGGATGCTCGAGGGCGTACGGCAGATGGGTTTGAAGGCCTTGCCCTGGAGTCGCGAAAGTGAAGAGTGGCTGAGGCGGCTCAGGTTTCTGGGGCAGTGGCAGCCGGATGCCGGGTGGCCTGATGTCAGTGAGCAGGGCCTCATGAAAACACTCGATACTTGGCTGGGCCCATGGCTTGCGGGTATGAGCAGAAGAGATCACCTGAAGCGCCTGGATATGAAGGCGGTAGTGACCGGGCTGCTGGATTGGGAGAGCCAGCAGCGTATGGATGACCTGGTCCCAACCCACATCAAGGTCCCCAGCGGTTCACGCAAGCGCATCGATTACGTGGAGGAGGGCGATCCCGTGTTGGCGGTGAAACTGCAGGAGATGTTCGGCCTGGCCGATACACCGACCATATGTGGCGGCAAGGTTGCGTTGCAGCTGCACCTGCTTTCGCCGGCTCAACGCCCGATCCAGGTGACCCGGGACCTGTGTGGATTCTGGGAGCGCACTTACCAGGAGGTGAAGAAAGAGCTGAAGGGGAGATACCCCAAGCACTACTGGCCTGACGACCCCTGGTCTGCAGTGCCAACTGCCAGGGTCAGGCCTAAAACGTAATCCACTCGCTACGGGCTGCGCAGGATCTCTTCCACCCGTGCCTTCTCTTTCGGCGTGTTCACATTGATGAAGGCGTTAGGATGATCAGAGAAGTCTTCAACAGCGAATTTCTGGGTACTCAGCCACAGCTGCAGTTTACGGTCACCCGCTTCAAGAAAGTTATTGATGCTGGTGACGACCCTGCGGTGAAAGAGACCGAAAACAGGCTGCTTTCTGTTGCCGTCATGGGCGATACAGATATCCGCATCCTCCTTTAACAGCCGTTGTTCGAGGCGTACTGCCAGGTCGGCCGGGAGCCAGGGGCCGTCGCAGGGGACGGTCAGGATCATGTCGCTGGCTGCATGATCGATGGCGGCGGCAATGCCCGCCAGCGGCCCGGCAAATCCCGTCACCGCGTCTTCAAATACCGGAAAGCCGTACGCCAGGTATCGGGACTGGCTGCGGTTGGCATTGATGAGTAGTTCGTCCACCTGGGGTGATAGCACATCGATCACGTACTCGATCATGGGGCGGCCAGCCAGTTCTATGAGGCCCTTGTCCATGCCGCCCATCCTTTGCGCTTCTCCCCCGGCAAGGACCACGCCGGTTATTCTGTTTTTCTGATCCAACGGAAACTCCAGAGATGGGTTAACCCAGATATTTCACCCGGTCGCTTTACAACGCGGGGATTATAATCTGTTCACCCGCGGCAACGAAGCTGTTTCTGGCATGTCGTGAGGGTACAGCGTGAGGCATGCCTACCGAATTTCCTCGGGGGGCAATGAAATGGCGGGTATCACCCTTTGAGCATGCCTGTTCCATGTTTTTGGATATTGTTCCCGTACCTAGCTCAAAACTCTTCACAAGAGAGACCAGAAACTTTTTGTCAGGTGCAATTTCCAGCACCTCTTCAATGACAAACTCATCGAGCAACAAATGCTCTCTTGAATCCACTTTTTCGACGGGTGGTCAATGCTCAGAGCTGCCGCTACTCGTTTCAGTAGCCTCTCTGATTGTATTGACGAGCTGGCGAGCAGAGATCGGCTTGGTCAGGAAGTAGGCAATTCCTGCTTTTTCGCATGCTTCCCGTGTCTCCGACGTTGTATTTGCCGTTAGCATGATGAAGGGTATCCTCTCTTCATCGGGGCAGTGCCGGATATAACGCTTATAGGTTTCGATGCCATCCAGAACCGGCATCTGCATATCCAGTATGACCAGGTCATAAGCTCTCTTGTCCAGGGAATCGAGGATCTCCTGTCCATTTTCGACCAGTTGGTAATCTATCCCGGTCAGTTCCAGGATTCTCTCTATGATGACACTGTTGATTCGATTGTCTTCAGCAACCAGCACCCGGAGATTCGGGTTGAGACTGATATCTCCAATATCTTCCATCGGTGTTGCCGTATTCGCTTTCTCGTAGCCTGCCGGAAGACGTGCATGCAGCGAATTGAAGAGGTGGGGTTTCCGGATAGGTGTCTGGAGCAAGGTGGTGCCTTGGGGGAGCTCGCCGGGGTTTGCGTCAGGACCGATATCATCTTTAACGACTACCAGGCCGATGCCATCCTTGCCCAGTACTGAAGCGAGTTTTTCAAGCCTGTCGTGGTTTACGTGGAATCCGTCGATGACCAGGACCTGGCAGTCCGTTTCCGACAATTTGCTTATTGCAGATTCGATATCATGAACATCCACGTAAGGAACACCCCAGCCGTTCAGGCAGTGGGATGTGTCGGTAATCCCGGTATCAGGCGAGGTAAGCCGAACGGTTTGGCAGTGCCTGATGTCACGCATATCCTGTTCATCGACCAGGTCCTGCTGACATCGGAATCCGGTTTCGAACCAGAATGTTGAACCCTGATCCGGGGCGCACTCAAGGCCGATTGTCCCCCCATGAGCCGCACGAGCTGACTTGAGATATTGATGCCGCGCCCTGTGCCGCTGAAATCTCCGGTTGGGTCTGCATCTGTCTGGGCGATAGATTCGAGAATCGTTTGTTGCAGCGATTCAGGTATTCCGATACCGGTATCTATGACCTTGAAACGGATCCGCTCTGAACAGTCTTTCTGATCAAGGTGTTTGCAGAGGAGAGTGACCCTTCCTCTATCCGTGAACTTGATGGCGTTGTCGAGCAGGTTGGACAGTGCCTGGATCAGGTGCAACCGGTCACCAATCAGCCGGAAAGGTATCAGTGGGCCAATATGACAGACCAGGGCCAATCCTTTCTCCGAGGCCTTGGCGGATATCATGTGAACAGTGCGATTGACTACCGCGTGCAGATCGAACGGGTTGCTCTCGATGGAGCACGGCAGTAGCTGGTCATGCCCGCGGTCTGTTCCTGCCTGAGGTTTGTTGATAAGGGTGTGGATCATCCTCTCCGTCTTTACGACCTGAACGGCGTTGACCGTTCAGGTCGTTTCTGTTTAAACGCTCAAATCCCTGATGCTCGCCTCGCAGAATGCCTTTTTAAAGGCCTCGTAGTCATTCACCACGGGGTACTGTGGGAACTCATCGATCACGTTCGGTGGCGGGCGGAACAGGATGCCTGCGTCCGCTTCGGCCAGCATGGTGGTGTCGTTATAGGAGTCTCCCGCTGCAATGATGCGGTAGTAGAGGCTCTTGAGTGCGAGAACGGACTGGCGCTTGGGATTGCTCTGGCGTATGTGATAGTTGGTGACAAAACCCTGTTCGTCCACGCTGAGCTTGTGGCAGAGCAGGGTGGGGTGACCGAGCTGGCGCATCAGCGGGGCAGCGAACTCGTAGAAGGTGTCCGACAGGATCACCACCTGGAAACGCTCCCGCAGCCAGTCCAGGAATTCACGGGCACCTTCCAGGGGACCCATGCCGTCAATCACTTCCTGGATATCGGGCAAACCCAGCTTGTGCTCCTTGAGAATTCGGAGGCGCTGGGTCATCAGTACATCGTAATCGGGGATATCGCGCGTGGTAGCCCTCAATTCATCGATGCCGGTACGTTCGGCAAAGTTGATCCAGATCTCTGGAATAAGTACACCTTCCAGATCTAAACATGCGATTTCCACTCGGATTCTCCCATCGGTTAATAAGGGCTTCTTTGGCCCTGTCGTCAAAAAGAGGCATAGGATACTACACAGCAGTTGATTGGGGCAGGGACTGATTCATTGATACGTGGCAAAGCGAAGCCATAAAAAAACTGTTGCATCTATAATAAAAAGAAATATCATTAACCTCCCGCTGTTCATTTAAAGGCTTGGCTGGAGGAGATGGTCAAATGGGGAATGCCGCAGAGAAACTGAACCAAGAGAAGGGCTACCACGAGTTGCTTGATGTTACCGGGCTCTCCTGCCCGCTGCCTGTGCTCAAAAGCAAGGCGCAGCTGGCGAAGATGGAGGTAGGGCAGGTTCTCAAGGTGATTGCCACCCATCCCGATTCACAGAAAGAGTTTCCCTCCCTCTGTCGTCTTCCGGGCTTGGAATTGGTGGCGACCACTGCTGATGATGGAATCTATACCTTCTGGGTTCAGAAAACCCTTTAGCCTGATCACGGCAGGGGCAGCACCGTCCTTGTCACCACCTGGCGCATCACGAAACTGGAGTGCACACCGGTTACCCCCTCGATGCGGGTGATCTTGTTCAGTAGCAGCTCCTGGTAGGCCTCCATGTCCTTTACCACCACTTTGAGCTGGTAATCAGCCTCTTGGCCAGTGATCAGCAGGCATTCGAGCACCTCCGGCAGGGCGCTGACCGTGGCGTCGAAGTTGGCAAAACGCTCCGGCGTGTGGCGGTCCATTGAGATATGGATCAGGGCAAACAGGGTCAGTCCCAGCTTCTGGGCATCCACCATGGCCCGGTAACCGGTGATCAGTCCACTCTCCTCCAATGCCCGGACCCTGCGCAGGCATGGGGATTGGGAGAGCCCGATGCGCTCAGCCAGTTCCTGGTTGCTGAGACGTCCCTCCTGCTGAAGTATCTCCAGGATGCGCTTATCGTAGCGATCGAGTTTCATTTGCTGCCCTCAAATAGGCTCAATGAGATAAAAAATAGCTAAAAAATATCAAAAAACGCAAAAATATATTTATAAAGTACATTATTACGGCAATTTCGCAAGAATCTATCTCCAATTTTGAATTAATCTATGACTGTCCGTTACCCACGGACGAATTGACCGCTGTTTACCCAATATCGGTCAGGAAACAGCCGGGGCCCAAAAGGACCGGCAGGGCTTTTCCATCTACCCGGTGAGAGTCCGCAATCCGTCGAGTACGGTTTTAGAACATTGAAGGAGTAACCTGTGAAACCGTTTGACCACAACAAATATCGCCCGGCACCGGCGGTCAGCCTGACCAGCCGCCAGTGGCCCGACCGTGTCATCGAAAAGGCTCCCATCTGGACCAGCGTTGATCTGCGTGACGGCAACCAGGCACTGCTGGAGCCCATGAGCGTCGAGAAGAAGCGACGACTTTGGCAATTGCTGGTCAAACTGGGTTTCAAGGAGATCGAGGTGGGCTTTCCCTCTGCCAGCCAGCCGGACTACGACTTCGTTCGCTGGCTCATCGATGAGAACCAGATCCCCGAGGATGTTACCGTGCAGGCCCTGGTCTAGGCGCGTGAGAATCTCATCGTACGCATCTTTGAGGCGCTCAAGGGCGTCAAGCGGGCCATCGTCCACTCCCGACGAGATCATCCAGGTGGTAACCGAGTGCACCGGTATTCCTGTGCATCCACGCCATCCCTGGGTGGGAGAGCTGGTCTACACCGCCTTCTCGGGCAGTCACCAGGACGCCATACGCAAGTGCCTCCACAAGCAGCACCCGGACAAGCCCTGGCAGGTGGCCTACCTGCCCATCGATCCCAAGGATCTCGGGCGCGATTACCAGGCAGTGATCCGGGTGAACAGCCAGTCGGGCAAGGGTGGTGTGGCATTCGTCCTGGAACGGGACTGCGGCCTGAACCTGCCCCGTTGGCTCCAGGTTGAACTGGCACAGCTGGTGCAAGCTGCCAGTGAACAGCAAGCGGGGGAGGTCGACAGTGCGACGATCCACGGCCTGTTCGTGGAAAACTTCGTGGCAGACCGGGCGCCAGTGCGGTTGGCCGGTTATCGCCTGGATCGCGAGACCCATGATGTGATCGAGGCCAACATCATCGTTGACGGCAGGGAGCAGACCATCAAGGGCGAGGGTGAAGGGGCCATTTCGGCTTTCGTTGATGCCTGGATCCGTATGAACGGTCAGCATCTCAACGTGGTGGATTACAGCGAACACGTCATTGGCGAAGGCACCAATGCAGAAGCGGTGGCCTATGTGCAGATCAACGTGGATGGCCGACGGGTATCCGGCGTCTCATTCGACCATGATACGGTCAGCGCCTCACTCAACGCGGTACTCTCTCTTCATTGAACCGGGCACAGCTGCAGCGAAGCCAGGCGGCTTGAGTTCTTTCCATCAGCCTTTTTAACTGGTGTAGAAGGTGTACGACTAATGCAGATCACCCACCAGTGAGCCCCGGGTCTCTCCGGTGATCTCAGTCTCCGCCGTGTACGCCGAGTGGTCGATACCGGCAACAAGTGCCGAACCCGCCTTGGCTGCGGCGATCATCTCCGGGCTCAACTCGAAACGAACGAAGTGAACCGACGAGGTCTTATCTTCGGTTTCCCGGTCCAGGTCTTCATTGGCAATTGGGTGAACCCGCTCGAAACCTTCGACCTGGATATAGAGTGCTCTCTCAACACCGATGAGCTTGGCCAGCATCACTTTACGTTCCTCGACGTCAGAGTACTCCATCATGAAGGTGGCCTTCCAGTTGCTGCCGTCGGGGATCAGCGGATTGTAGACGTCGAGTTCTTCCTGGATGTCGTCGTGTTCGAAGATGCGTTCGATGCGCAGCATCTCCTGGACCTGGTACTGCATGGTCAGCGCATCCTCGAAGTAGAGCGCAGCATGCTCACCGATGGCTGCCCTTCGGTTCTTCTTGTGTTCGATCACCTTTGCCCGGAATTCAGGACGAACGCGGGCATACTCTTCCAGACTGTAGAGATCTTCATGAGACAGCTTGCTCATCGGGTGCTTCCTCTTCAATTCAGTTCAAATCTATTGGATCTCTCGCCCCAGAGGTCGACACTCAAATACCGTAAGCCTTGCGGAGCAGGCTCATGGGGTGTTCGGTTTGGCTGCCGTCATTTATGCCCTGCTCGATATGGTGGCCCGCCATGGGGCAGTCGCTGCCGTAGTGGTCGGCTTCGGCACGTTTCACCTGGTTCACTACCGGCCGCACGATTTTCATCGAGGCTTCGTGGAACTCCTTCTTCACGGCATAGGTGCCGTCGTGACCAGAGCAGCGCTCGATGGCTGTTATTTCCGTATCGGGAATCAATGACAATACCTCCCTGGTTTTGGCGCCAACGTTCTGAACACGTTGATGACAGGCCGCATGGTAGGCCACCTTGCCCAGGGCGGTTTTGAAGTCGGTCTTCAGCAAGCCTGACTTATGGCGATGCAGCAGGTACTCGAAGGGATCGAAAATCGCTTCGCTCACTTTCTTTACATCAGCATCATCAGGGAATATCAGCGGTAGTTCCTGCTTGAACATCAGGGCGCAGGAGGGCACTGGCGCGACGATATCCCATCCGTCGTCCACCAGTTTTGCCAGTACGGGAATGTTGGCATTCTTAGCATCTTCCACCGCATCAAGGTTACCCAGTTCCAGTTTCGGCATACCGCAGCACTGTTCCTTCTCGGCCATGGTGACCGGAATACCGTTGTGCTCGAATACGGCCACCAGGTCTTCGCCGATCACCGGTTCGTTGCGGTTGCCGTAGCAGGTGGCAAACAGGGCCACCTTGCCCTTGGTTGGGCCTGCAGTCTCGCCTGTGGCCTGGTTGCCCACTTTTTCCGAGAGGCGGGAGCGCATGGTCTTGGAATGGAATTCAGGTAACCTGGCATCTGCATGCACACCCAGTAGCGACTCAAGCACCTTGCGGGTGGGCTTTGCCTTGTTGGCTGCGTTTACGATACCGGCCACCACCGGAATGCCAGCAAAGCTACCGACAGCATCGGTACTGGTAAGAATTCTGTCGCGGGTCTTCACATCGCCCTTCTTGTACTTCACCGCCTTGGCCCGCAGCATCAGGTGGGGGAAGTCCAGGTTCCACTCGTGGGGTGGTGTATAGGGACACTTGGTCATGTAGCAGAGATCACAGAGATAGCAGTGGTCCACCACCTGCCAGTAATCCTCTTTCTTTACTCCGTCCACCTCGAAGGTGTCGGACTCATCCACCAGGTCGAAGAGGGTGGGGAAGGACTGGCAGAGGCTGACACAGCGTCGGCAACCGTGGCAGTGGTCGAACACCCGCTCCAGCTCCTTGAACAGGGACTCCTCGTTGTAGAACTCGGGGGTTTTCCAATCCAGGGGATGCCGTGTGGGGGCTTCAAGGTTACCTTCTCGTACAGCCATGGTGTCTCTCCAGATCTCGTTATTGTTTGAATCTGCTTAAGCAAAAAGCCGGGGCCATTGGGCCCCGGCTGACGGACATTAATCCATCTCGTCCAGGGCTTTCTGATAGCGGTTGGCGTGGGAACGCTCCGCCTTGGCCAGGGTCTCGAACCAGTCGGCGATTTCGTCGAAGCCCTCGTCACGGGCGTCTTTCGCCATGCCGGGATACATGTCGGTGTACTCGTGGGTCTCACCGGCTACGGCGGTCTTGAGGTTGTCAGAGGTTGAGCCGAACGGCATGCCGGTAGCGGGATCACCGCACTGCTCCAGGTACTCCAGGTGGCCGTGGGCATGACCGGTTTCACCTTCTGCGGTTGAACGGAACAGTGCCGCAACATCTGGATGACCTTCCACGTCAGCCTTGTTGGCGAAGTAGAGGTAACGACGGTTGGCCTGGGATTCGCCAGCAAAGGCATCCTTCAGATGCTGTTCTGTCTTGCTGCCTTTCAGTTCCATTTTATTCTCCTGTTTGTGGGTTTTGGTAAATGCGCACCTACCTCAGTACGTCCATCAAAGATAGCCGCCGATTTTTGTTTCATCCAATTGAGATAATCGCAATTATTAATCGCGAATTCAATTTCCAAGTGCAACTCGACAGAGTTGGTTAGAGGGTAAGCTGCGGTAGCATAGGTAGCTTCTCTCACCGACCAAAGTTTGAGGA
>NZ_MPRJ01000019.1 GCF_002020805.1 Solemya velesiana gill symbiont
GTTGTAGCTCATAAGTGCTTCGTCTCTTGGTCGGGAGAAGCGCCGACTCTACCAGCTGGCCCTTCAACTACCAATTGCACTTATTATCCGAAACCGCCCCTGGCATTCTCGGAGAAAGGCACAACTATTATGAGAAACTTTTTCAAGAAAGGCGGAACGGAGGATCAGTCGGATTCAACGGCTCAAGGCGCCGATGGATCCCTGCGCACGGTATTGATCGTTGACGATTCGCCTACTGAAACCCACGTCATCAAGAATATTGTTGAAGGCGAAGGATATGTCGCCATCACCGCGGCTGACGGTGAAAGCGGAATTGCAGAGGCACGGCAGTCCAAGCCGGATGTCATCCTGATGGATGTGGTGATGCCTGGCCTGAACGGCTTCCAGGCAACCCGCCAGCTGACAAAGGATCCAGAGACCGCGGATATCCCCGTGATCATGGTTACCACCAAGGATCAGGAGACGGACCGTGCATGGGGTATGCGTCAAGGCGCCAAGGAGTACGTGGTCAAGCCCATCGCTTCGGCTGAACTCCTGGCAAAGATTCGAACGGTTCTGGGCGACTGAAGATAGATATGGCAAGTAACACACCAGCGGATATTTTACTCAAGCTGCGCGAAATCGAGCGCAGGAGTATGCATCATGCTGAAGGACTCCCCAAGGAGGATGAAGGGAAGCGGTTCTGGGAGGGGGTGCTCTGTACCGTTGCTGGTACCCGGATCGTGGCGCCGCTGGGTGAAATTGCCGAGATTCTCAACTACCCCGCCTCGATTACCAGGGTTCCAGGCACCAAGAGCTGGGTTGTCGGGATCGCAAATATTCGAGGCAACCTGCTCCCGATCATCGATCTGCAGGTTTTTCTCGGGGGGAAACATATTGTAACCGGAAGGCGCTCTCGCGTTCTGGTGATCAATCACGAAGGATTGTATGTTGGACTGTTAGTGGGTGATGTACACGGCATGCGCCATTTCTCGGATGATCAGGGTGCCGAGGTGCCGATGCTTCCAGGCGTAGTGCGGCAGTACGTCAGGAGCGCTTATAACCTCGATAACGAGACATGGCCGGTATTCAGTACCAAGCTGTTGGCGGAAAATCCGGGGTTTCAGGTGGCTGCAGCCTGATTGGCGGCGAAGAACCATTTGTATTTTTCAAGACAAAATAGAGAAATCGCAAGAGCGTGTTTTTTCTGGAGATAGACTGAAATGGCAAGAAGGTCTGCAAGACGTGCGGGCGGCGGGTTCGCAGGAAATAAGGTCGTTGTTCTTTTATCGGTAGGACTGCTGGTTACAATTGTATTGGCGCTTTTGACATTCGCCCACGTGGCTGAGTGGGATGCAAACGACGAAGCATACCTCCTGCGTGCTGCAGAACAACGGGTAATCTCTCAGAGAATCGCGAAGGACGCTCTCTCGGCGGCCTCCGGTGACAAGGATGCGTTCGGTCAGTTGCGTCAATCCCGTGACGGATTTGAGCGGCTAGTTACCGAGTTGAAGCGGGGTGTGCCAAAAATCGATTTGCCGCCTACCCCTTCGGAAGTGCGCGTGGAACTGAAGAAAATGGATGATGTCTGGCTGGAGTTGCGTCAGAACGCTGACGACATTCTCTCCAACAGGGACTCCATTCTCTCGGTTCGTGAATTCGTGAATGTGATCACCGAGTTTATTCCCCAGTTGCAGGCATTGTCCCAGGAGGTAATTGATATCCTGATTGAGCAGAATGCCAGCCCTGCACAGATCTCCACGGCTTCCCGCCAGCTCATGCTGGCAGAGCGTATCGACAAAAACGTGGCCAAGGTACTGGTGGGTGGCCAGGCAATCGACCAGTTCAGCCGGGATGCGGACCTGTTCGGTCGCGTACTCGACGGCATGCTTCAGGGTAGTGAGGACCTGGAGATCAGCAAGATCACCAATGCCACGGCAGTCACGAAACTGCGTGAAGTGGCCATGCTCTTCAGTTCAATCAACGACCATGCCGGAGAGATCATCGAGACTGTACCTGCGGTGCTGCCTGCATTGGAGGCTGCGAGCCGGGTAACCAGTGTATCGGACAAGGTGAACGAAGAGGCGGATAACCTGCTGAAGGTATACGGTCAGTCACCCGGTCGTGTCAGCGTCTTTGGCATCAAGGCCGGTCCGGTGATGATTGCCATCCTGGGCGCGCTGTCAGCCATGTTCCTCCTGCTTCTCGGTTACTTCATGTTGATGGATGCGAAACGCCGGGAGGAAGAGAGTAAATCCCAGAACGAACGTAACCAGCAGGCTATTCTGCGCCTGCTCGATGAGATGGGTGACCTGGCTGATGGTGACCTCACGGTAACGGCAACGGTAACCGAGGACGTTACCGGCGCAATCGCTGACTCCATCAACTACGCAATTGAAGCACTGCGAAGCCTGGTAACCACAATTAACCAGACTTCTGAACAGGTATCCGCATCTGCACAGGAAAACCGTGCAACGGCAATGCATCTGGCTGAGGCGAGTGAGCACCAGGCCGAACAGATCACCAATGCCACGGACTCCATCAAGACCATGACAAGCGCGATCGACCAGATGTCGGATGACGCTACAGAATCGTCCGAGATTGCCCAGCGCTCGGTTGAGATCGCCGGCACTGGCGCCAACACGGTACGCCGAACCATTCAGGGCATGGATACCATTCGTGAGCAGATCCAGGAAACTTCAAAACGAATCAAGCGACTGGGTGAGAGTTCCCAGGAGATTGGAGGTATCGTTGAGCTGATTGACGATATTGCTGACCAGACCAACATTCTCGCTTTGAACGCGGCGATGCAGGCGGCAATGGCCGGTGAGGCAGGTCGCGGTTTCGCGGTGGTTGCGGACGAGGTACAGCGCCTGGCAGAACGCTCCGGTAACGCAACAAAGCAGATTGAAGCACTGGTAAAGACCATTCAGGCCGATACCAATGAAGCGGTTAGCTCAATGGAAGCTACCACCACCGAAGTGGTGTCCGGTGCGCAGTTGGCAGAGGATGCGGGTGAAGCGCTTCAAGAGATTGAAACCGTATCCAATCAGATCTCAGGACGTATTGCCAAGGTGGCAGAATCTGCACAGGTGCAGTCCTCTGAAGCGGGTCGAATCGACGATACCATGAGCGTAATTCAGGAAATTACGACCCAGACGTCAGAAGGTACCAGTCAGACGGCTGGCGCTATTGGAACCCTGGCTGACCTGGCTGATGAACTGCAGCGGTCGGTATCCGGTTTCCGCCTCCCGGAATAATGGGCAGATTATTGTAAGGAAACGATTGACCGGGTGTATGGAACCTATCGGGTATAGGCGTAACGCACCCCAGGAGCAGAAGATCTGGTATGAGCGACGCTCAAGACTACAGTACGCTTAAATGGATCAGGGGTGAGTTGGACTCGTCACTGGAGGCCGCTAGGCGCTCTCTCGATGATTACTTCGAGGAGGTAGGCGACTCCGAGGCGCTTATCGACGAGTGTATCCAGCGCTTGCACCAAGTGCTCGGCACCCTGCAGATGGTGCAGATCTACGGTGCCGTCATGCTGGCCGAGGAGATGGAGCAGGTTGCCATCGCCCTCAAAGAGAATCGCCTGAAAAAACGGGATGAAGCCGCAGAAGCATTGATGCTTGGCCTGATCCAATTATCGGATTACCTGGAAAAACTTGAATCGGGTGCAAGGGACGAGCCGATCCTGATTCTGCCCATCCTCAACGAACTTCGTGCCACCCGGGACGCCTCGCTGTTTTCGGAAGTCGCACTGTTTGCCCCCGCTCTCGAACAGAAACTCGCAACCGATGCGCTCCAGGGTGAGCCGAATCCGGAACTCGGAGCCTTTACCAAGGGTGTCAGGCACCAGTTTCATCGTGGCTTGCTGGATTGGTTCAGGGGTGGGGATGTAGAAGGCGGGCTTGGTCGAATCGAGTACATCTTCTTCAAACAGCTGGAAGGGAATGCCGGTACCGAACAGGTGAAGCGCTTGTTTCGTGTCGCCCGGGTCGTAGCATCCGCGCTGCGAGACGGCAGCCTCGAGGTGGGAAGTGCCACCAAGCTGTTGATCGGTAAAGTGGACAGGGAGATCAAGCGTATTATCGATGATGGCGAGGAGGCTGTCTTTGAGGCCCCGGCCAATGATCTGCTGAAGAACCTTCTCCACTACACCGCTTGTGCCGATTCCAGCAATCCACATGTTGCAGAGATAAAGGCTGTCTACGATCTTGATCACAGTCTGGTCAGCCAGGCTGATATCGAGGAGGGACGAGAGGAGCTGCAGGCGCCGTCCCAGGATCTTCTCAATTCAGTTCGAAGCGCAATTTCCACTGACCTCACCATGATCAAGGATGGCGTGGATCTGTTCATCCGAACCGGCACTGAAGACGCTGCCAGGCTGGAGAATGTCCAGGAACTCATGCGCAAGCTCGCCGATACCCTCGGCATGGTCGGGCAGGGTGAACTGCGCCAGCGTCTCAAGCGCCAGGCCGACTGGATAGCCGACGTGTTGGCCAATTCGTCTACTCCCCAGGATCCGGAGTTGATGGCACTTGCTGCCGATATCCTGTTTATCGAGACATCGCTGGATAATCTTACGGTGGCTCGTCGCCATGAGCGTTGGGCCAAGCAGCCTGACCTGGCAGAACTGCTTCCCGATCTGCCTGAAGGCGAGTTTGACCGCCTGGTGGATTCGGTGCTCCATGAAGCCAGCATCGATATGGCCAAGAACAAGGAGGCGATAGTCAGCTATATCGCTTCACCGGAGTCGAGTGTTTTGTTGGCCAATGTGCCTGAGCGTTTCTCGGCCATAGCGGGTGCTTTTCGCATTCTCCGCCTGGATGAGCCGGCGCAGTTGCTGGATGGCCTGTCAGGTTACGTGCAACATCAACTGCTCGATGCTTCCTCCATTCCTGGCAGTGACGATCTCAACGTTTTTGCAGATGCAGTTACCAGTATCGAGTATTTCATGGAGGCTGTTACCGAAGGGCGCGGCATTCACATCGAGATACTCGATGTAGCCAAGCAGTCATTTGAACAGCTGGGCATAACCCGCGAAGCTCCTGAGCTGGAGGTTCTCGAAGAGGCGCTCCTCGCGGAGGAAGAATTCGCAGAGCCTGCTGCGCCTGAAATGGAAGCTGAGCCGGTTGCAGAAGAGGCTGGAGTCGCCGAGCCGGAACAAGGCGTTGAAGCGGTACCGGAGCCCATACCATCAGCCGAGAAACCGCCCCTTGAGGATATCGATCCCGAAATTCTGGATATCTTCATTGAAGAGGCGCGTGAAGAGTTGGCGGTCATCAAGGAATACCTGCCCCGCTGGCACGCCGACCACGATGACAAGGAGGCGTTGTCCACCTTCAGGCGTTCATTCCATACCTTGAAGGGAAGCGGCCGCCTTGTTGGTGCCATGACCATTGGCGAGTTCGCCTGGTCTATAGAAAACATGCTCAACCGGATGATCGACGAAACCATATCCGTTTCCCCCGATATTCTCAGCCTGCTGGATGATTCCGCTGAGATACTTCCCGAGTTGATCGACTGCCAGGAGCAGGGAACCGTACCCCAGGTCGATGTGAACAGCATGATGGAGCGGGCCTTCGATCTGGCTGATCCTTCTCGCAAGGCACAGCAAGCGGCTGCAGCTGCCGCTGAGCCTGAAGAAGCACCGCCGGAAGAGATCGGCGAAGCTGAGGAGCCGGTTGCAGAAGTAGTGCAGTTTCCATCTCCAGAGATGGCGGAAGAGGAGTTGGCCGAGCCGGCCGAGGCTGCACCGCCTATTTCCATGGACGAAGGACTGCGCGAGATTTTCGACACCGAGTCCAATACACACATCAAGACCCTGCACGACTTTGTCGCCGCATGCGGCAATAACCCGTTGGCCTGCCGGATCGATGGCGAGCTTTCCCGAGCCCTCCATACACTTCATGGCAGTGCCCACATGGCTGACTTCGATGCCATGGCTGAGATCAGCTCCGACATGGAGGCATTGGTCAATGCGCTGGCAGACCGCCATACCTCGGCTGACGAGGACTTCCTCTCGCTCACACGGCGTTGTTGCGAACTGTTCGAGTCTTTCCTCGGGGTGATCAATGTGCCGGGCGCTGAAATGCCCGATTGGTCACCGTTGCACGAGGAGATCAAGGTCCGCCACAAGGCCCTGGAGAGTGCTGTTACCCCTGAAGAGGAGGCTGCTGCATCCGCATGGGAGGCAGTAGAGGCTGAAACAGGGGAAGTCGAATTGATGCCTGAGCTGATGGTGGGTGAGGGGTTGCTCGAGGCGGAGCAGGTCGAATCGCCTGCTGAAGAAGCCGCTTTCTCGGAAGAGGCGCTGGAAGCGGGTGAAGCGTTTGAGATTGGTGAACTTGTCGGGGAGGAGGCTGCCCCGGAAGTCGCATTTGCCGAGCCGGAAGAGATAGCGTGGTTTACCGAAGAAGCGCTTGAGCTGGAGACGGTTGTAGAAGATCAGCCTGGAGCCGGGCTGGAAACAGCTGAGCCCGAACTCGTTGAAGAGGTCTCAGAATTTCCGGAAGCGGTTGCCGAGGAACAGCCCGAAGCTGAACTGGAACCTGTTGCAGAAGAGATCCACGAGTTTGAAGCGGAAGCGTTCGAGCCAGAGGCTGTTATAGAGGAACAGCCTGAAGCTGAACTGGAACCTGTCGCTGAAGCCCTTCCGGAGATTTCAGAAGAAGAGACCGTAGCCGAAGAGATTCCGGAACCGGAAGCCGCAGAAGCTCTCCAACCTGTTGAGGAGATGGAGCAAGCGGTAGAGGAAGACGAGGAGCATGTCACCATCGAGGCAGGCCCTGAGCTGCTCGAGATCTTCCTGGAAGAGGCCAGGGAACTGATCGAATCAGCCCAGCACTCATTTCAGAACTGGCATCAACAGCCAACGGACAATGAACCCGTTGCCGAACTTGAGCGCACCCTGCACACCCTGAAAGGCGGGGCCCGCCTGTCAGGTGCAATGCCTGTGGGAGATCTGAGTCATGCATTCGAATCTCTCCTCACGGGTGTGGACCACGCCCGAATCGAGCCTACGGCAGAGGTATTCGAGCTTTCGCAGCAGGTTATCGACCGCCTCGCGGAGCAGGTTGAGGAGCTGGGGCATGGCATGCGGCTGCGCCGTGCCGATGATCTGGTGGGACGGCTTGAGCAGGTCTTTCTCGTGGACCAGGCCATTGCTGAACCAGCAGAGGCGGAAGCCGAACCCCAAGTGCCGGAAGAGGCTATAGAAGCTGAGATCGTCGAGGAACTGGCGCTCGAAGCGGTAACTGAAGAGATACCGGAGGCCGTTGAGGAAGCGCCCGAGCCGATGCCTGCTGAAGAGGCGGAACCGGCCCTGGAACTGGGTGCAGAGGAGCGTGCACCTGCCGCGCCTTCCCAGCCCATGCCGAGCAGGGGTCGTGAGAAGGTCAGGGTAAACTCCGAATTGCTGGACAGGCTGGTAAACAATGCCGGTGAGGTCAGTATCTACCGTGCCCGAATCGAGCAGCAGAACGGTGACCTGGGATTCAACCTCTCGGAGCTTGAGCAGACCGTAGAACGTCTGCGTGAACAGCTGCGCCATCTTGAAATCGAGACCGAAGCGCAGATCCTGTTTCGTTACGAGAAAGACAAGGAAGAGGGTATAGAGGTCGACGAATCCTTTGACCCCCTCGAGCTCGACCGCTTCTCCACCATGCAACAGCTGTCGCGAAGCTTGATGGAGACGGTAAACGACCTCTCAAATATCAACGGCTATCTCTCCGAACAGCACAGGGAGACGGAAACCCTGCTTCTGCAGCAGACCCGTTTGACCACGGACCTTCAGGATGGCCTGTTGCGCACCCGTATGGTGCCCTTTGCACAGCTTGTGCCGCGTCTTCACCGCGTGGTTCGTCAGACCTGTAATCCCGTGGGTAAAAAGGCCCTGCTGGAAGTGGAAGGTGCCGAGGGTGAGCTGGACAGGGGTATCCTCGATCGCATGATTGGTCCCCTGGAACACATTCTCAGAAATGCCGTCTCCCACGGTATCGAGCGCCCTGAAAAGCGCGTGGAGGCCGGTAAATCCGAATCAGGCAGGATCCAACTCAAGCTCCAGCGTGAAGGCAACGATGTGCTGCTGACCGTCGGCGATGACGGCGGTGGCATGAAGATCGACGCCATCCGGGAAAAAGCGATTGACCGGGGCATGCTCGATCCCAATGCGAAGGTCACGGATAACGATGTTCTCCAGTTTGTTCTGGAGCATGGCTTCAGTACGGCGGACGAGGTGACCCAGATTGCCGGTCGCGGCGTTGGTCTCGATGTTGTGGTCAGCGAGGTCAAACAGCTTGGCGGTTCACTGGATATTCAGTCCCAGCCGGGCCAGGGTACCAGCTTCATCATTCGCCTCCCCCTTACCCTGGCTATCTCTGATGCCCTGATGGTGGAGCTCGAGAACGAAGTGTATGCCATTCCCCACTCCAACATCGAGGGTGTGGTGCGGGCCACCTACCAGGAGTTACAAGCCTGCTACAGGGGTGAGCAGAAGCACTACTCATATGCCGGCCAGGATTACCAGGTCCGTTACCTCGGGAGCCTGCTCGGTGTGGGTCAGCTTCAACTCTCGGAACAGCGCAAGTGGTATCCGCTGCTCCTGATACGGGCCGGTGAGCATCGCGTCGCCCTGCAGGTGGATAACCTGATGGGTAACCGCCAGATCGTGGTCAAGTCGGTAGGCCTGCAGCTCAGTACCGTACGCTGGATTTCCGGCGGCACAATCCTCGGTGATGGTCGAGTTGCCCTGATTCTCGACGTAACCGCATTGGTACGCATGGATGTTGCTCACACCGCGGTTACGCCTGTCGAAGTGGTTGAAGAAGAGCATGAACCCGGATTCGGGCGCATGGTCATGGTGGTGGATGACTCCATTACGGTGCGCAAGGTCACCGGCCGTCTGCTCGAGCGTCACGGTATGCACGTGGTGACGGCAAAGGATGGTGTGGATGCGGTGGCACAGCTGCAGGATCACCGTCCGGATATCATGCTGCTGGATATTGAGATGCCGCGCATGGACGGTTACGAGCTCGCCAGGCACATGCGTAACTCGGAAGAGCTGCGCGACATTCCGATTATCATGATCACCTCCCGTACCGGTGACAAACACAGAACCCTGGCAATGGAACTGGGTGTTAAACGCTACCTCGGTAAGCCCTACCAGGAGAGCGATCTGCTGGACAATATCAATTCTGTGTTGTCTGAGGAGGCCAAATGAGTAAGGTCCCAAGTGAGATTCGTGGTGTGCTCCTGCCTCTGCAGACGGGGCAGCTGTTGTTGCCCAACGCTACCGTGACCGAAGTTGTCGGTTATACCCCGCCTGAATCAAGAAACGAGGATGCTCCTGCCTGGTTGCTGGGTACTTTCTCATGGCGTCAGCAGGGAGTACCCCTGGTATCTTTCGAGACGATTGCCGGCTCTGCGATTGAGCCTCCCGAGCATCGTGCGCGCATTGCGATCTGCAACACCCTCAACGGCAATCCCGATCGTCCTTACATCGGTATATTGCTGAAGGCTATTCCTCACCTGGTCAGGGTGACCAGGGACACAGTGGCTCCCATTGAGCAGGATGAAGATGCCGGGTCGATGGTTGTGGAAGAGGTCATGATATCCGGGCAAAAGGCTTGGATTCCGGACCTGGATGCCCTGGATATGGCCCTGGGCGACGTGCTCGAATAGGCGACTTCGCGCCCATACCCCCTCGATTTTCCTAACGAAAATCTCCCCACAGGGTCTGAATTGCAGCGATGGCTGCCAGGGGGGCGGTCTCTGTGCGCAGTACTCTCGGGCCTAACTGCACGCCGGTAAACCGGTGTCGCAGGGCAAACGTCCGTTCCTCTTCCGAAAGCCCCCCTTCCGGACCGACCAGCAGCCGAATGCCTGTACCGGGAGCAGGCAACTGTCCTATGACCCGCTCCGAGCGATGCTCCAGGAGCAGGCCCGGCGTGCTGTCAGAGGATTCGATCCAGTCATCCAGTTCCATGGGGTCGATTACCAACGGGACACGGCGCCTGCCTGACTGCTCGCATGCGGATATCGCCACTTGCCGCCAGTGGTTGCAGCGTTTATGCATGCGCTCCCTTGAGAGGCGGACCACGCACCGCTCTGTAATCAGGGGGGTTATCTCGCTTACCCCAAGCTCCACGGCTTTCTGCACGGCAAAGTCCATGCGTTCGCCTTTGGAAATTCCGATGCCGAGGCTGATGCGCAGGGCCGGGGTTGCTTCCTCCACGCCCTGGTCCAGTATCTCTACCTGGGCCGAGCGCTTGCCGGCGTCGATAATGCGTGCGCCATAATCACAACCGTTGCCATTGAACAGGGTCAACTCAGCTCCCGGTTTCAGTCGCAGTACCTTGAGCAGGTGATGTGGTGGGCCCTCTTCGAGGGATACCACATCACCTGCGGCCAGGGGTAGCTGGGTATAGATCCGGTGTTCTCCCATCGTACGCTGGCTTCACTCGGTTATCAGGATACAGCCCGACGCCGGGTCAGAGTCCCAGGTTTTTCCAGATCTTCAGTGCAGGCTCGGACTGGTTCATGGTGTAGAAGTGCAGCCCAGGGGCATCGTGCCGCAACAGAGTGTCGCACATGGCTGACACCACCTCGATGCCGAAGGCCTTGATGCTTGCGATATCGTCCCCGTAGCCCTCCAGTCGCTTTCTTATCCAGCGGGGTATCTCGGCGCCGCAGGCATCGGAAAACCGGATCAGGTTGGTGTAGTTGGTGATCGGCATGATGCCCGGAACGATCGGGATGTCGACGCCAAGCTTTTCGCAACTGTCCACAAACCGGTAATAGGCGTCCGGATTGTAGAAGTACTGGGTGATTGCTGCGTTGGCACCGGCGTCCACCTTGCGCTTGAAGTTGAGTATATCCGCCTCGGCACTGGGTGCCTGGGGATGAAACTCGGGATAGGCTGCCACCTCGATATGGAAGTGATCGCCGAAGGTTTCACGGATAAGGGTGACCAGTTCATTGGCATAGTTGAGGTCGCCGATGCCACCGAGCCCCGCCCCGGATGGCAGGTCACCCCGCAGGGCGACGACACGGTGGATTCCCTGGCTCTTGTAATGCTCAAGGATCTCGATGATCTCCTCCCGGCTGCTGCCGATACAGGAGAGATGGGGTGCGGTATCCAGCTTCTGTGAGACCAACCACTCGACGCTCTGAAACGTGCGCTCCTGGGTAGAGCCGCCCGCGCCATAGGTGACGGAGAAATAGAGTGGGTTGACCGCCGCCAGTTCTTTCACATTGGCCTGAAGCTTCTCCATACCCGCCTCGGTCTTGGGCGGAAACAGCTCGAAGCTGAAGGTCTTCTCGAATTTCTTTTGTGAATCCATAGTCTTTGTTCAAAAAGCACAGAGTTCGCAGAGATGGGTGGTGGTGTCACGCGATGTGCATCACCCATTTAACTCAGAGTTTTCTGAGCGCCTTTGCGTCCTCTGTGCTCCTACACCTCTCGGGCAGATCAGTAGCGGTAGTGGTTGGGCTTGTAGGGGCCTTCCACCGGTACGCCGATGTAGTCGGCTTGTTCCTGGCTAAGGGTGCTCAGGTTGGCGTTGATCTTGGCCAGGTGCAGTCGGGCAACCTCTTCGTCCAGATGCTTTGGCAGCATGTAGACCTTGTTTTCGTAGTTGTCGCCGCGGACGAACAGCTCCATCTGGGCCAGCACCTGGTTGGTAAAGGAGTTGGACATCACGAAGCTGGGGTGGCCGGTGGCGCAGCCCAGGTTCACCAGGCGTCCCTCGGTCAGCAGGATGATGCGCTTGCCGTCAGGGAAGATGATGTGGTCCACCTGGGGCTTGATGTTCTCCCAATTGTATTTATCCAGGCTGGCAACATCGATTTCGTTGTCGAAGTGGCCGATGTTGCAGACGATGGACTGGTCCTTCATGGCCGCCATGTGGTCATGGGTGATGACGTGGAAGTTGCCGGTGGCGGTGACGAAGATGTCTGCCAGGGGAGCAGCCTCTTCCATGGTCACTACGCGGTAACCTTCCATAGCCGCCTGCAGGGCGCAGATGGGATCGACCTCGGTAACCCATACCGTGGCGCCGAGGCCGCGGAAGGACTGGGCGCAACCCTTGCCCACGTCGCCGTAACCGAGTACCAAGGCAATCTTGCCGGCCACCATCACATCGGTAGCGCGCTTGATGCCATCCATCAGGGATTCGCGGCAGCCGTAGAGGTTGTCGAACTTGGACTTGGTGACCGAGTCGTTGACATTGATGGCGGGGAAGGGCAGTTCGCTACTCTCCTGCATCTGGTAGAGGCGGTGAACGCCGGTGGTGGTCTCTTCGGTGACACCCTGGATGTTCTTCAGAATGTTCGAGTACCAGCCCGGCTGCTCTGCCAGGCGCGCCTTGATGGCGGCGTAGAGTACTTCTTCCTCTTCGCTGGTCGGGTTGTCCAGCACACTAATGTCCTGCTCGGCCTTGGCGCCGAGATTGATCAGCAGGGTGGCGTCACCACCATCGTCGAGAATCATGTTCGGGGTGCCGTCATCGGCCCACTCCATGATCTTGTGGGTATAGGCCCAGTACTCTTCCAGGCTTTCGCCCTTGTAGGCGTAAACCGGGATGTTCTGTGCGGCGATGGCTGCAGCAGCGTGGTCCTGGGTTGAGAAGATGTTGCACGAGGCCCAGCGTACCTCGGCGCCCAGGGCGACCAGGGTCTCGATCAGCACTGCGGTCTGGATAGTCATGTGCAGGCTGCCGGCAATGCGGGCACCCTTCAGGGGCTTCTCTTCGCCATACTTTTCCTGCAGGGCCATCAAGCCGGGCATCTCGGTGTTGGCGATGGCTATCTCCTTGCGGCCCCAGTTGGCCAGGGAGAGGTCGGCAACCTTGTAATCGGCGAAATCGTTGTTCACAACGGCATTCATAGTTCAGTCTCCGAAAAAACTGAGCGCCGTTGCAAAATGTTTGGATAGCCTCCCGAGCCTGGCAGGTCAAGCCTGTTGCAGCGCTCCTCGGTGAGGGTGGTGTGATTAGGTGCGTAGTATAAGCAGTTTGGCTTAAATATCCAGATAGAACGCAGAGTGCGCCAAGCAGTGCACTCTGCGTCCCTTTTTTACAGTCCTGCGGCGTCTTTGAGGGCAGCGGCCTTATCGGTGCTCTCCCATGTGAATTCAGGTTCTTCACGACCGAAATGGCCATAGGCCGCCGTCTTGCGGTAAATCGGCTTGACCAGGTCAAGCATTCGCAGGATGCCATAGGGGCGCAGGTCGAAGTGCTCACGTACGATCTCCGCGATCTTGTCCTCTGCCACCTTGGCGGTACCGAAGGTCTCGATGGAGATGGAGGTCGGTTCGGCCACGCCGATGGCATAGGAGACCTGGATCTCGCAGCGGTCCGCCAGGCCGGCGGCGACGATGTTCTTGGCCACGTAGCGGCCGGCGTATGCGGCGGAGCGGTCCACTTTTGAGGGGTCCTTGCCGGAGAAGGCGCCGCCACCGTGGCGAGCTGCGCCACCGTAGGTGTCGACAATGATCTTGCGCCCGGTCAGGCCGCAGTCTCCCACGGGACCGCCGATGATGAAGGAGCCCGTGGGATTGATATGGATCTTCTCCTGGGGGCACTTGTCCAGCCACTCTTTGGGCAGTACAGGCTGGATGATGTTCTCCATTACCGCCTCACGCAGGTGGTTGTACTCGATGTCGGGATCGTGCTGGGTGGAGAGTGCAACGGCGTCGATGCCGGTGACGACACCGTTCTCATAGCGCAGGGTCACCTGGCTCTTGGCGTCCGGGCGCAGCCAGGGCAGGATGTGCTCCTTGCGCATCTCGGACTGACGCTGCACCAGGCGGTGGGCGTAGGTTATGGGGGCGGGCATCAGTACGTCGGTCTCGTTGGTGGCGTAGCCGAACATCAGGCCCTGGTCTCCGGCGCCCTGCTCTTCGGGGGCTTTGCGGTCGACCCCCATGGCGATATCGCCGGATTGCTTGCCGATCAGGGACATCACGGCGCAGGTGTTGCCGTCGAAGCCGATGTCCGAATTGGTGTAACCGATGTCACAGACCACCTCGCGAATGACCTCTTCGAGATCGACCCAGGCGTTGGTGGTGATCTCGCCGGCAACGATAACTGCACCGGTCTTGACCATGGTCTCGCAGGCGACGCGCGCGAGCTCGGGATGGGGGTCGAGCTCTATTATTTTGTCCAGGATAGCATCGGAGATCTGGTCCGCCATCTTATCCGGGTGGCCTTCGGAAACTGACTCGGAAGTGAAGATGTAATCGCTCATAATTATTTGTTTTCCATTAAAAAACCCGCCAAGCGCGAGCTAAGGCGGGTTTCCGTTATTCGATTCGGGGTTCGCTTTAGCCGCATTTGTAACGCGCCCGCAATCTGATTTCAAATCGGCGCAGTTGGCATTATCCGGTAACCTGTCAAATTGTCAATATCGTACGGGAAATGCATGTATTTAGAACAGATTGTTCTAAAAAGCTGGAAAAATTATGAGATTCATTGGAAACGAATCAGTTATATTTACCGTTTGAATAAGAAAATCGGATAAATAAAGCGGGGCGCATTACTGATTACTTATGACAAAATGGCCCGCTGGTTGAATATAAGAAAAGGAGTCGCGACCATGGTGTCACTGGAAACCCCGGTTTGCGAATTTGATAAGCCCGCTGTGGATTTCACGCTTCCCGGCGTAGACGGCAAGACCTGGAGCCTGCAGGATTGCGCTGGTCCCAATGGGCTGCTGGTGATGTTCATCTGCAATCACTGCCCTTACGTGAAGGCGATCCACGAACGGTTGGTGCGCGATACCCTGGCGCTCAAAGAGCTGGGTATCAACAGCGTGGCGATCATGTCCAATGATCCCGCCGAGTATGAAGAGGACTCCTTCGAGAATATGGTTCGGGTGGCCGATGAGTTCGGTTACCCCTTCCCATACCTGCTGGACGAGAGCCAGGAGGTGGCCAAGGCCTATGGCGCTGTCTGCACCCCCGATTTTTTCGGCTACAACGCTGATTTGGGACTGCAGTACCGTGGACGCTTGGACGAGAGCCGCAAGGAGGCCGCACCGGAAGGCGTGCGGCGCGACCTGTTTGAAGCCATGAAGCAGGTTGCCGAGACCGGCCGGGGTCCGGCTGTGCAGATCCCCAGCATGGGCTGTTCCATCAAGTGGAGGGACTGAAGTGCCGTAAACAGGCGGTAATCCTCCCCCTGTAATATGGCATCGGTATTTTTTATGCCCCATAAAGCCAGTTGGCTTGCTCCGGAAGTGGCGAAAGGGGCAAAATAAGCGTTTTACGGATGAGAATCCTGGCGGAGGCTGAAGTTTCGATTTCTCCTCCAGGTGGCAAGTCGCACCTCAAGGTCATGGACATCTCCAGCCGGCGTCTCCCAAACGGGGTTAAACAGTAGACCTGTTGCTCGCAACGGGTCCAAGAGACGGGGCGCCTTCGATTTTTGGGCAGCATCAGGTCTGCCCTGGACCGGAATATAAAATTTCTAACAAGTCTTTATGAGAGGAGGGGCTTATGTCCTCACGTAGAACACTCGCTAACGCCGTCCGTGCACTGAGCATGGATGCGGTTCAGAAAGCCAACTCCGGCCATCCTGGTGCGCCCATGGGTATGGCAGATATCGCCGAGGTGCTCTGGAACGACTACATGAAGCACAATCCATCCAACCCCAACTGGGCGGATCGCGACCGTTTCGTACTCTCCAACGGTCACGGCTCCATGCTGATCTACTCCCTGTTGCACCTGACCGGTTATGACCTGAGCGTCGACGATCTGAAATCTTTCCGTCAGCTCCACTCCAAGACCCCGGGTCACCCCGAGTATGGCTACGCCCCAGGCGTTGAGACCACAACCGGTCCCCTGGGCCAGGGCATCACCAATGCCGTGGGTATGGCAATCGCCGAGAAGGCGATGGCTGACCAGTTCAACCGCGATGGCCACACCATCGTCGATCACGACACCTACGTATTCCTGGGTGACGGCTGCATGATGGAAGGCATCTCTCACGAAGCCTGCTCCCTGGCCGGTACCCTGGGCCTGGGCAAGCTGATCTGCTTCTACGACGACAACAACATCTCCATCGACGGTGAAGTGCGCGGCAGTGAAGAGGCTCCCGCCTGGTTCAGCGACGATACCCCCAAGCGTTTCGACTCCTACGGCTGGCACGTCATTCCCAAGGTGGACGGTCACGATGCCGACGCCATCAAGGCTGCCATCGAAGAAGCGAAGTCTGTTACCGACAAGCCCTCCCTGATCTGCTGCCAGACCCTCATCGGTTTCGGCTCTCCCAACAAGCAGGGCAAGGAAGAGTGCCACGGCGCTCCTCTGGGCGAAGACGAAATTGCACTGACCAAGGAAACACTGGGCTGGAACGGCGGTCCTTTCGAAGTGCCTGAAGATGTCTACGCCGGTTGGGACGCCAAGGGCAAGGGTGGCGATGCAGAGTCCGAGTGGAACGCCCGCTTCGACGCCTACGCTGCCGCTCACCCCGGGCTGGCTGCAGAGTTCAAGCGCCGCATGGCCGGTGACCTGCCCGCCGACTTCGAAGAGAAGGCCCAGGCCTTCATCACGTCCGTGGACGAGAAAGCCGAGAAAATCGCCAGCCGCAAGGCTTCCCAGAACTCCATCGAAGGCTACGGTGCTTTCGTACCCGAGTACATGGGCGGCTCCGCTGACCTAGCCGGCTCCAACCTGACTATATGGTCCGGTGCCAAGGGTCTGAGCGCCAGCGACTGCTCCGGTAACTACATCCACTACGGTGTACGTGAGTTCGGCATGTCCGCCATCATGAACGGTATCGAGCTGCACGGCGGCTTCAAGACCTACGGCGCGACCTTCCTGATGTTCTCCGAGTACGCACGCAACGCCCTGCGTATGGCGGCCCTGATGAAGCAGAGCCCGATCCACGTCTACACCCACGACTCCATCGGTCTGGGCGAGGACGGTCCTACCCATCAGCCCGTCGAGCAGACCGCTACCCTGCGTATGATTCCCCGCATGTCCGTTTGGCGTCCCTGTGACGCGGTCGAGACCGCGGTTGCCTGGAAGTTTGCCCTGGAGCGCAAGGGCGGTCCCACCAGCCTGATCCTCTCCCGTCAGGGCCTGGCTCACATGGAGCGTACCGAGGACCAGATCGCTGCAATCGCCAAGGGTGGCTACATCCTCTCCGACTGCGACGGTACCCCTGACGCGATCATCATCGCCACCGGTTCCGAGGTCGAGATGGCCATGCAGGCCAAGGAAGCACTGAGCGGCAAGAACATCCGCGTCGTCTCCATGCCTTCCACCGATACTTTCGACGCCCAGGACGCCGACTACATCGAGTCTGTACTGCCTTCCAGCGTTACCGCACGTGTTGCAGTAGAGGCTGGTGTTACCGGCTTCTGGATGAAGTATGTCGGTCTCAACGGCAAGGTGATCGGTATCGACACCTTCGGTGAATCTGCACCCGCGGGCGAGGTCTACAAGCACTTCGGCATCACTGTTGACGCAGTGGCCCAGGCTGTAACCGACGTCATCGGTTAATCCACCAATGACGGGCGGCCATTCGATGGCCGCCCGCTGTTAAAGCTTTCAAGTAAGACTGAAATTACGTTCTCAAGGAGATCTGAAAATGACTATCAAAGTAGGCATCAATGGTTTTGGCCGCATCGGCCGCATGGCTTTCCGTGCTATCGCCCGTGACTTCCCCGGTATCGAGGTTGTGGCTATCAACGACCTGCTGGATGCTGATTACCTGGCCTACATGCTGAAGTACGACTCCGTACACGGCCGTTTCGGCGGTGAAGTTGGTGTCGATGGCAACAACATGGTTGTTAACGGCAAGACCATTCGCCTGACCGCAGAGACCGATCCCGCCAACCTGGCCTGGTCCGATGTTGGTGTTGACCTCGTTCTTGAGTGCACCGGCTTCTTCCTGACTGAAGAGACCTGTCAGAAGCACATCGACGCTGGCGCCAAGAAGGTGGTTATGTCCGCTCCTTCCAAGGACGGCACCCCCATGTTCGTATACGGTGTTAACCACGACACCTACGCTGGCCAGGCCATCTTATCCGCTGCTTCCTGCACCACCAACTGCCTGGCTCCCGTTGCCAAGGTTTTGAATGACAAGTGGGGCATCAAGCGTGGCCTGATGACCACCGTTCACGCTGCTACCGCTACCCAGAAGACCGTTGACGGTCCTTCCAAGAAAGACTGGCGCGGCGGCCGCGGTATCCTGGAGAACATCATCCCGTCCTCCACCGGTGCTGCCAAGGCTGTTGGCGTGGTACTGCCCGAACTCAACGGCAAGCTGACCGGCATGGCCTTCCGCGTGCCTACCTCCGACGTGTCCGTGGTTGACCTGACCTGCGAACTGGATAGCGAAGCCACCTACGACGACATCTGTGCCGCCATGAAGGAAGCTTCCGAGACCGCTGGTATCGGTGACACCCTGGGTTACACCGATGAGAAGGTTGTCTCCACCGACTTCCGCGGCGTTGGCTACTCCTCCATCTTCGATGCCGGCGCAGGCATCCAGCTGGACGGTACCTTCGTCAAGGTTGTCTCCTGGTACGACAACGAGTACGGCTACACCGCCAACATGCTGCGCTTCGTTGAGCACGTATCTGCCAACTAAGCGTTGAGCTTGTAGCTTGGCCGGGTGGGCCATGCCTCGTGCATGGCCCACCCGGCTTCAGCCTGCACCAGATGCCCGAGAGGCATTAGCTGAAATAACCATTTCATCTAATACCTTTCAAATACCAACAAAGATAGCTTACAAGGAGTCTCTCTATGTCCTTCATCAAGCTGATCGATCTCGACCTCGCCGGCAAGCGTGTCCTGATTCGCGCTGATCTCAACGTACCTGTTAAAGACGGCAAGGTTACCTCCGATGCCCGTATCACCGCTTCCATGCCCACCATCGAGCACTGTGTAAAAGCAGGTGCCAAGGTCCAGGTGATGTCTCACCGTGGTCGTCCCACCGAAGGTGAGGTCGATGCAGAGAACTCCATGCAGCCTATCGCTGAAGACATGTCTGCCAAGCTGGGCACCGCCGTGCGTCTGATCCCCGACTACCTGGAGAACGCGCCTGAAGTGGCCGACGGCGAGGTTGTCCTGTTCGAGAACGTGCGCTTCAACGCGGGCGAGAAGAAGGACAACGAAGAGCTGGCCAAGAAATACGCTTCCCTGTGCGACGTCTTCGTAATGGATGCTTTCGGTACTGCTCACCGCGCCCAGGCTTCCACCCATGGTGCCGGCAAGTTCGCACCCACCGCCTGCGCCGGCCTGCTGCTGGCCGACGAGCTGGATAACCTGGCCAAGGCCCTGGCAAATCCTGCCCGCCCCATGGTGGCCATCGTCGGTGGCTCCAAGGTATCCACCAAGCTGACTGTTCTGGAGGCCCTCTCCGAGAAGGTTGACCAGATGGTGGTCGGCGGCGGTATCGCCAACACTTTCCTCAAGGCCATGGGTAACAACGTCGGCAAGTCCCTGTGCGAAGATGACCTGGTGGACACCGCCAAGGCCCTGGTCGAGAAGATGAAGGCCCGCGGCGCCAACATTCCCATTGCTACCGACGTGGTTTGCGGCAAGGAGTTCAGCGAAACCGCCGAGGCTACCCTGAAGGCAGCCGGTGACGTTGCCGACGACGACATGATCTTCGATATCGGTCCTGACAGCGCCAATGAGCTGGCCGACATCATCGCTAACGCCGGTACCGTGGTCTGGAATGGTCCTGTAGGCGTGTTCGAGTTCGATCAGTTCGGCGAAGGCACCAAGACCGTCTCCATGGCCATCGCGAACTCCGATTGCTTCAGCCTGGCTGGTGGTGGTGACACCATCGCGGCGATCCAGAAGTACGACATCTACGACAAGGTCTCCTACATCTCCACCGCCGGTGGTGCGTTCCTGGAATACCTGGAAGGCAAGACCCTGCCTGCCGTCGCCATGCTCGAAGAGTGTGCCAAGGGCTAAAGGTCCATATGGGCTCTGCCGCTGTGAGGATCGGCGGCAGAGCCCGGAGATATTATGCTTAGAAGAACGAAGATTTTAGCCACGCTGGGTCCTGCTACTGATGACCCCAAGGTGCTTGATCAACTGATCAGCGCAGGCATCGATGTGGTACGACTCAACCTCTCACACGGCTCTCATGAAGAGCACCGGGTCAGGGCTGAGACTATCCGTGATCGGGCCCGTGCCAGTGGGCGCCAGGTCGGCGTGTTGGCCGACCTGCAGGGGCCGAAGATCAGAATTGGCCGTTTCAAGGACGGCGCAATCACCCTGAAAGAAGGCGATCCCTTCATCCTTGATGCCGACTGTGATCTCAATGCAGGTACCCAGGAGCGTATCGGACTCACCTTCCCGGACCTGATCGATGATGTCAGGCGTGGTGATACCCTGATCCTGGCTGATGGAGCCATCGTGCTCTGGGTTGAAGGTGTCGAAGGCAGCGAAGTCCACTGCAAGGTGACAATTGGTGGGCCCCTCTCCAACAACAAGGGTATCAACAAGCAGGGTGGTGGACTGTCCGCTCCTGCCCTGACTGACAAGGACCGGGAGGACATCAAGTTCGCTGCCAGTATCGAAGCGGATTACCTCGCGGTCTCTTTTGTGCAGAGTGCGGATGATGTACATGAAGCACGGCGTCTGCTGGAAGAGGCGGGTGGACGCGCCGGTATCGTATCCAAGATCGAACGTGCTGAAGCGCTGGAGTGCGTGGAAGAGATCATCGAAGCTTCCCAGGCCATCATGATCGCCCGTGGTGATTTGGGAGTTGAGATTGGTGACGCTGAACTGCCTGCTGTGCAGAAAGAGCTGATCAAGAAAGCGCGCTCACTGAACAAGGTCGCCATCACGGCAACCCAGATGATGGAATCGATGATCTCGAACCCGATGCCTACCCGTGCAGAGGTGTTTGACGTCGCCAACGCCGTGTTGGATGGTACCGATGCGGTGATGCTCTCTGCCGAGAGTGCTGCGGGCAAGTACCCGGTCAAGGCTGTAGAGGCCATGGATCGTGTCTGTCGTGAGGCGGAGAAGCAGTCTGCTGTACGAAAATCCAGTCACCGCATCGATTCGGTTTTCGGTCGCATCGATGAAGCTATTGCCATGGCGACCATGTACACTGCGAACCACCTGGGTGTAGCGGCTATCGCCGCTCTGACCGAGTCGGGTTCCACGCCGAAGTGGATGTCGCGCATCAGCTCGGGTATCCCGATCTATGCGTTGACCGATCACGTTGCCACGCGACGCAAGGTGACCCTGTTCCGCGGTGTCTATCCCATCAGCTTTGACGTCGCCGGGATGGACAGCCAGACCGCCAATATCGAGGTTGTGGACGAACTGCTGCGCCGCAGTGCGGTGCGGAATGGTGACCTGGTGATTATAACCAAGGGGGACCTCAACGGTGTCGAGGGTGGCACCAATGTAATGAAGGTCCTGAAGGTCGGCGAGCATTTGTGCCGGCAAACGATTAATTTGGAATTAATAAGAAAGACTTACTGAAAAGGAGAAGAACATGGCTCTCATTTCCCTGCGCCAGCTTCTGGATCACGCTGCCGAGAATGGCTACGGCCTGCCGGCTTTCAACGTAAACAACATGGAACAGGTGCATGCCATCATGCAGGCTGCCGATGCCGTGGACAGCCCGGTGATCCTGCAGGGTTCTGCCGGTGCACGTTCCTACGCGGGCGAGCCCTTCCTGCGTCACCTGATCGAAGCGGCTATCGAGATGTATCCGCACATTCCGATCTGCATGCACCAGGACCACGGTGCTTCTCCCGCTATCTGCGCACGCTCCATCCAGTCCGGTTTCAGCTCCGTGATGATGGACGGTTCCCTGGAAGCCGACGGCAAGACCCCTTCCAGCTACGAGTACAACGTCAACGTCACCAAGCAGGTCGTTGATATGGCTCACGCTGTTGGTGTTTCCGTTGAAGGTGAGCTGGGCTGCCTGGGTTCCCTGGAGACCGGCGAGATGGGCGAGGAAGACGGCCATGGTGCCGAAGGCAAGCTGGACATGGATCAGCTGCTGACCGACCCCGATGAAGCTGCTGACTTCGTCAAGCAGACCGGTGTTGACGCCCTGGCTATCGCCATCGGTACCTCCCACGGCGCTTACAAGTTCACCCAGGAGCCTACCGGCAAGATCCTGCGTATCGACCGCGTGAAAGAGATCCACGATCGCATCCCCAGCGTACACCTGGTTATGCACGGTTCCTCTTCCGTACCCCAGGACTGGCTGAAGATCATCAACGACTACGGTGGTGACATGGGTCAGACCTACGGTGTGCCCGTTGACGAAATCGTTGCAGGTATCAAGTCCGGCGTTCGCAAGGTCAACATCGACACCGACCTGCGTATGGCCTCTACCGGCTCCGTCCGTCGTCACCTGCACGACGCCCCGAGCAACTTCGATCCCCGCAAGTTCCTCAAGGAAGCCACCAACGCGATGTCCGAAATCTGCAAGAACCGCTACGAAGCTTTCGGTTCTGCTGGTATGGCCTCCAAGATCACCCCGATCTCCCTGGAGACCATGTTCGGCAAGTACGAAGCTGGTGAGCTGGACCCCAAGGTCAACTAAGACACGGGTTCAACGTTCGAAAGAAGGGGCGCTTCGGCGCCCCTTTTTTTATGTACAGGATGTACGGTATGCCGCGGGTGCAGGGATGCACAGGAGCGGCGATGTACAGGATGTACGGTATGCAGATCGGTTGTGTACAAAAGCCGTCATTCCGGCGGATGCCGGAATCCAGGGAATTACGCACTGAAGCTGAATTTGGGAATGCCTAATCTGTAGGCTGAGCGAGTGACTTCCACTGGCCCGCTGTTCCTTGAAGTAGCGAAGAAACAAATGCTTGGATTATCCAGGGAATTAACATTGTTTAATCCTTCCCGTGCATTAGAATGAAACATTCAGCTGCACTGTACGGCAATCAACAAGTAAAAAAGAGGGAGCGATGTCGATGGCCGGGGAATTCAAGATCGTATATACTGGTAGCCTGATGCCAGGTACCGACAAGGGTGCATTTATCGGGGGATTCGTCAGTCGTTTCGGTATATCCGAGGCCGAGGCTGAGGCCCTTGCCAATGCCGATCGTGAAGTGGTGATGAAGAGGGGGCTGAATGCCGATGATGCTGCCAAGTACAAGAAGGTCCTGCAAAAGCTCGGCATGGAGGTCATCGTCGAACAGATGGATCCTGCTGTCGGGCGTCAGGCTCTCGAATCGAGTAAAACACCTGCGGCGGATGAGGGTGCAGACCAGGCCAATACCGGGGAGCTGTGCCCCAATTGTGGTTCTGCCCGCATTGATGAAGGTAACTGTCTCGATTGCGGCATCGTGATATCCAAGTATCTCGCACACCAGGCAGAATCATCTGCTCAGCAGCAGGAGAGTGATCCTGCAAATCCCTACCAGGCACCCACCGCCAACGTAGCCCAGGATCGTGAGTTGGGTGACTTGCACGGCCCCGGGTCTGTACCTGCCGGCAATGGCTGGCGCTGGATCACAAAGGGGTTCGGACTGTTCAGGCAGAATCCCGTAGCCTGGATTCTCGCCCTGGTGGTCTGGATCGTCATCTTGTTGATCTTGAGTATGGTCCCGCTTGTTGGTTCTTTGGCCACCACGCTGTTATCACCTGTCATCGGGGCAGGCTTTATGATCGGTTGCAGTGCCCAGGATAGAGGGGAGGACTTTACCGTCAGTCACCTGTTCAGCGGTTTTCAGCAGAATTTTGGACAGCTCGTGCTGGTGGGGGTGCTCTACCTGGTTGGTGCTGTCGTCATCATGATGGATGTGTTTTCCGTGGTCGGTGCGGAGATGATGACCCTTCAGGATCCAGCAGCCGGTGCCGCGGTGATGCCAGATTACACATTTTTTATGCTGCCGGTCAGCATTGCGTTTATGCTCTTCATTCCCTTGTTCATGGCTTATTGGTTTGCACCTGCCCTGGTCGCACTTGATGGACTCTCCGCCGTTGCGGCAATGAAGCTGAGCTTCTTGGGAGCGCTGAAGAATGTGCTACCGTTCCTTGTCTATGGGTTGGCATCCCTGGTTCTGGGCGTGTTGGCGGCGATCCCCGTGTTTCTTGGATTCCTGGTCCTGATTCCCGTGATTACGGCTTCGATCTATGTCGCCTATCGGGACATCTACTTCGATTGATTGTGGGTCATTTGGTTGCCGGTTGATAAATGGAAATCACTGCACAGGCTGGTACCACCGACACCGTTCGTACCTATGAGACACCCGAGGGTATAGAGCTCCAGTTACGACTGGCGGGCCCTATCGTGAGGGCCTGTGCCTGGGCCATTGATCTCGCCATCAGAATGGTGGCCTATGGCCTTATCCTGGGAGTCGGTTCCTTTTTTGGCGGTATCGGCACTGCGCTTATCTTGATCGGCTTCTTTCTCATCGAATGGTTCTACCCGGTTTTTTTCGAGATACGCACAGGTGCCACGCCGGGCAAGCGTGCGATGGGGCTGGTGGTAATCAACGACAACGGTACGCCGATCTCATTTTCCGCGTCTGTTATCAGAAACCTGGTAAGAGCAGCTGATTTTCTGCCCCTGCTGTACGGTGTCGGTCTGCTGGTGATGTTGGCAAATCGTGATTTTCAGCGTCTTGGCGATATGGCTGCAGGCACCCTGGTGGTCTATCGTGATGAAGAGGAGAAACGGGGTGAGCTTCCTGATGTCGTATCCAAGCCGCCACCCCCCGGCCTCACTGTGGACGAACTGCGCTTCTTTATCGAGTTCGCCGAGCGCAGTGAAAAACTTACCCCTGAGCGGCGCTGGGAGCTGGCAAACCTGCTGCAAAGCGTCACCGGCGAAGAAAACCAGGATGCAGTGAACAGACTCTGGTCCTACGCCAAGTGGCTGACGAGAGGGCGCTGATGCATCAGGACGCCTTCGAACAACATTTCGAACCTGTCTGGAGCGAGTTGGGGGATCTCCTGGATCAACTGGAGAGAAGCCGTTTCAGGCGAAAGGTTGATGCGGAGTCAGCGACTGCGCTGCCCCATCTCTATCGCAAGGTCTGTAATCATTATGCCATTGCCCGTAGCCGCCGCTACAGTCCTGCCCTGGTTGCCCAACTGCATCACCTGGTACTTCGTGGTCATCAGCAACTCTATAAACGACGTGGGGCCTGGTTATGGCGGTTGCTTGCATTTATCGCAACCGATTTTCCACGAAGCCTGAGAAGCCATGGCAACTACTTTCTGCTCTCTCTTGCCTTGTTTCTCTTGCCGGCGCTGATCATCGGAGGATACTGCGCAAGCGATCAGGATTTCATCTACAGCGTGATGAGTGCTGACCAGGTGGAAGCGATGGAGGAGATGTATGCATCGGACAACGCCAGGCCGGGCCGTACCCTGGAGCGCAGCAGCGAGTCCAACTTCGTCATGTTCGGTTTCTATATTTTCAACAATATCGGCATCGGTTTTCGCACCTTTGCCATGGGTATCCTTGCGGGCATCGGTACGGTCATTACCATGCTCTACAACGGTATGGTCATCGGCGGGGTTGCAGGACACCTCAGCGGCATTGGCTACCATGAAACCTTCTGGGGCTTTGTCAGCAGCCACGCGTCACTGGAGCTGACGGCTATCATCATTTGCGGCGCAGCGGGACTCTCACTCGGTCACGGTATGCTGGCGCCGGGACAGCTGCGACGGATTGACTCCATACGGCGCAGGGGACGCCAGGCACTTCCCCTGGTCATGGGGGCGGCACTGATGCTGCTGGGTGCCGCTTTCATCGAGGCCTTCTGGTCTGCCAGCGCGGTGCCAAACACCGTCAAGTATTTTTTAGCCACAATGCTCTGGCTGCTGGTCATTCTCTATTTTGTATTTGCAGGTAGGGGGGCTGGTGGAAATCGGTAGTCTGCAGATCGCACTGCGCAAGCGCGGGCATTGGGAAGCCATCGATCTCGGCTTTACACTGGCTCGGCGCTGGTTCATGCCGCTGTGGCAACTCTGGTTCATGACCGCCTTGCCCCTGGGATTGCTGGCACTGTTACTCGCTGGCGGCGAAGTCTGGATATTGCTCTTGGCGCTCTGGTGGTTCAAGCCGTTTTACGAGCCACCCCTTCTGTTCTGGATGAGCCGGGCGGTGTTCGGCGAGCCGTTGACCCGCAAAGATGTGGCTCGCCAGTGGTGGCGTATCGTGCGACCACAACTGTTTGCCAACCTGACATGGCGGCGTTTCAGCCCCAATCGTTCATTCAATATGCCGGTGGCTCTGCTGGAAGGGCTGAGAAGAAAGGCGCGCAGCAGCCGTATTTCTATACTCGGACAGGGTCAGCACGCAGCTACCTGGCTTACCTTTGTGGGCTTGATTCTTGAGACCATTCTTGAGACCTCGATGATACTCGTTCTCTACTTCCTGATTCCTGAAGAGTTGCGTTGGATCGATGTTGAAATGCTGGTGTTTGCAGAAGGCAGGGTCGGCGAGTGGCTGCAGGTTCCTGTCACGCTGATAGCGATGTCGGTTATTGCCCCGTTCTACGTTGCGGGCGGTTTTGCACTCTACCTCCACAGGCGCAGCGAGCTGGAAGGCTGGGACATCGAGATCAACTTCAGGCGAACTGCCGAGCGTCTTAAACAGGGTAAGCAAAGAGCGTCCGGTGTGACTGCGCTGGTGCTTGTGGCGGCCCTGGCTTCCTTTTCAGTTCCCGACTTTTCCATGGCGGCGGAAGTTATAACGCCTGAGAAATCGAAACAGGTGGTGGAAGAGGTGCTGCAGGATGAGACCTTCGGGCGCTATGAGCAGCACGGTTACTGGAAATATGTCGGCGAAGAGGACCGTGGCGATGAAGCTGATACTGAAGGACTGCTTGAATGGTTGGAGTTGTTATTCGATATCATCGGCGGTTTCTTCAAGGAATACGCTGCGGTTGGAGAGGTTGTGCTCTGGGGGCTTGCGGTTCTGGTGGTTGTCTTTCTGATCTATAAAATCGTCGGTAATCGCGACTGGTTTCTGGATATGTTGCAGGGAGACGGTCGTGGACGCCGGTCCAGGCAGGTGCCGCTGGAGTTGTTCGGCCTGGATATACGTCCCGATACACTGCCCAAGGATATTGCCGCTGAAGCCAGCCTGCTGGTCAGGGACGGGCGGATCAGGAGCGCACTCAGCCTCCTCTACCGAGGGGCACTGGTACGGCTGGTTCAGGATCACCACCTCGAGATACCCGCCAGTGCGACAGAGGGGGAATGCCTGGAACTGGTGAGGATGAACAGGGATGAGGACGAGGTAGAGTATTTCACTCAACTCACTTCGCGCTGGTTGAGTATGGCTTATGCCCACGTCACGCCCGGGCGGGATGACGTGGAGATGCTCTGCAACCGCTGGCGCATGGTATACGGTCATGTCCAGGGCTAATCGCATCGCCCTGATCGTGATCGGCTTGTTGCTGGTTGCCGGCATCGGCTGGTATGTGAGCTGGTTTCTGAACAACCATGAACGCCACTACAGTGATGTGCTGGTGGAAATCTCCCCGGAGGCGAGGCGCAACAAGTTCCTTGCCGCAGAGCACTACTTGAGGCGAACCGGGATGGAGGTGGAGAGTGTCTCTGGTCGGGATATCCTGGCCAACCTGCCTCCCGTGGAGGATGCCCTGTTGATCGGGTGTCTCGGCAACCGGCTTGCTCCCCAGCGCTTCGATAACCTGGTCGAGTGGTTGAAACAGGGTGGTCGCCTGATCGTCACACCCCCGGCGTATTGGGACGAGGATGAGGAGGGCAACGCGTTGCTTGAGGAACTTGGGGTTCGGTTGATGCCTTCCGAGTTTGCATGGTCTGGGGAATGCATTGAGATGCCTGCCGCCGGCATGGGGAACGGTGAAGCATCTGTAGAGGGAGAACAGGTGTGCATCGAGGGGCAGGAAGGGCAGGACGTTACAGATGACGAGGGAGCTGAAAGCAGCGATGAGGATGATTTGAGTATCGTGCTGATCGATGTTCCCTCCCAGGGCCGGGAGGTCACGGCGGCATTCAGGGGGCACCGCTACCTGGAAGATGTGGATGACTGGGCATCATGGCGATTGGCATCGGAAGAGGGCTTTCACCTGCTGCAATACCCTGTCGAGCATGGCGTGGTAACGGTCCTCAGTGATCTCGACCTATTCAGGAACGAGAAAATAGGTGAATGGGATCACGCCTACCTGCTGTCCGAGCTCACACGGGACAGCGGCAAGGCGTGGTTGCTCTATAGCACCGATATGCCTTCACTGCCGGAGTTGTTGTGGCGGCATGCTCCTTTCATTGTGGTGTTGCTGGCTGCCCTGCTGCTGGCTGCCCTTTGGCGCATGCTGCTCTATACCGGCCCCAGGCTGCTGCAGGAGCGGATACGCAGGAACCTGCTTGAGCATATCGATGCCACTGCCGAATTTGGCTGGCGGGTTGATCGTGGCAGGCAACTGTTCGAGAACAATCGCAGCGTGATTGAACAGGCGTGGCGCAAGCGTCATCCAGGGCTGAACGGAATGGAGATAGGACAACGCTGCGAATGGATTGGGGAGAAGAGCGGGTTGACTGCCAATGCCGTGTACAGAACCCTCTACGGTGAGGTGGCGGCGGAACAGGATTTCATCAAGGCGACAATGGTGCTGCAGCGCCTGGTGTCGGGATTGAGCTATAAGAGAGAACAGCGATGAGTGAACAGGAACTAGGTGTGGTGCTCGAGAAGGTCGGTCTGCTGGAGCAGGAGATAGGGCGGGCCATGATTGGCCAGAAGCAGGTGATACGGGATGCCACCATTGCACTGCTGGCGGGAGGGCACGTCCTGGTGGAGGGTGTGCCCGGCCTGGGCAAGACGTTGCTGGTGCGTAGTCTTGCAGCGGCCATCGGCGGGGCGTTCAACCGGGTGCAGTTTACGCCCGACCTGATGCCCAGCGATATCAGCGGCCATATCATGTTCGATATGAAGAGCGACTCGTTCCGGGTGCGCAAGGGTCCCGTATTCTGCAACTTTCTCCTTGCAGACGAGATCAACCGTGCACCCGCCAAGGCCCAGTCTGCTCTCTTGGAGGTGATGCAGGAACAGCAGGTTACAATCGAAGGGCAGTCATTCCAGCTCAAGCTCCCTTTCCTGGTACTGGCTACCCAGAATCCCATTGAGCAGGAGGGTACCTACCCGTTGCCCCAGGCCCAACTGGACCGCTTCCTGGTGAAGGTGTTCATCGACTATCCCAGCCAGGAGGAGGAGCACATGATGGTACAGCAGGTAACCGGCGGTGCCGTTGGCGATAAGCTGGATGTTAGCGCCGTAAATGAAGTGCTCCAGCCCGAAGAGATCGAAAACCTGCAGGCCTATACGGCCCGGCTGGAGATGGATGAGCAGATCGTTGCCTATGCCGTGCGTATCGCTCGTGCCACACGGGAATGGAGCGGAATCGAAAACGGCAGCGGTCCCCGTGGAAGCATCTCACTGCTGCGTGCAGCCCGGGCCAATGCGGTGCTCGAAGGGCGTAAGTTCGTGACCCCGGACGATGTGAAGCAGGTTGCCCTGCCGGTGTTGCGGCACCGGGTTAAGCTGACAGCGGATCTCGAGATCGAGGGCTACCAGCCGGACGATGTGCTGTCGGACATCCTGCAGAACGTGGATGCCCCCAGGCAATGACGCCAACCCTGCGCATACTCTACCTGGGAGCCGCACTTGTGGCGCTTGCACTGTTTAGCGTCTACCTCCCGTGGCTGGAGGTTGTCCGCAACATGGCGGCGGTTCTCCTGTTCGGCGGCTTGCTGCTGGACTACCTGTTGCTTCGTTCAGCGGCTGTTCCCGAGGTCTCGCGTGATATCAGGGGCAGCATACCTGTGGGCGTCTGGAGCAGCGTGACCCTGGAAATACGTAATCTATCGGAGCGGACCAAAAGCCTGGTTGTGCATGATCACCATCCGGCGAATTTTATCCCGGAGGATATGCCCCGGGTAATAGAACTGCCTCCCAACCAAGTTGGCAGACTCACCTACCGGGTGCGACCCCGATCGAGGGGAGATGGCGTGTTCGCAGGTGTCGACCTGCTAATCGGATCGTCCATGGGGCTGTGGCAGCGGAAGTGTCATCTCAGTGTTGAGAGTCGTACCCAGGTATTTCCCAATTTTCGGGCCATCAGTCACTATGCCCTGCTTGCAACAGACAATCGCCTGAGCCAGATCGGTGTAAAGCATCGCCAGCGCCGGGGCAAGGGTAATGATTTCCACCAGTTGCGGGAGTACCGTGCCGGAGACAGCCTGCGCCAGATCGACTGGAGGGCCGCCTCCCGCTATCGCAAACTGATCTCAAAGGAGTACCAGGACGAGCGCGACCAGCAGATCCTCTTCATGCTCGATTGCGGAAGGCGCATGCGCCATGCCGAAGAGCAGGGTCAGCACCTGGACCAGGCATTGAATGCGGTGCTGCTGCTCTCCTACGTGGCAGCGGGGCAGGGGGACGCCGTCGGCCTGCTCGCCTTCGGCGGTGCGCGTCGCTGGTACCCACCTACCAAGGGGGGTGACGTGGTGCGCCGCCTGGTATCCCAGACCTATGATATCGAAGCAACGACCGAGGCAGCGGATTATCTCGAGGCGGCCCGGGAGTTGATGCCTTTACAGCGCCGGCGTGCCCTGGTAGTGCTGATCACCAACACCCGGGACGAGGACAGCGAGGACCTTGTGGCAGCTGTTCGCCTTTTGTCGCGACGTCACCTGGTAGTGGTCGCTGATCTCCGCGAGGAGGTTCTGGATAAAATCCTCCAGCGTCCGGTTGGTGATTTTTCCGGTGCGCTGCGGTTTCATGGTGTGCACGACTACCTGGAGAACCGTTCCCGCAATCACGAAATGTTGCGCCACCAGGGCGCGTTCACCCTGGACCTTCTCGCTCCTCAACTGCCTGTGGCCCTGGTCAACCAATACTTCATGGTCAAAGCCTCCGGGCGTCTCTAGCGGTACACTTCTTTCCTATCTCGCGGTTTAAGTGGAACTGTGCGTTGGTGCACTGCATTGAATTCGGGAAGTGAGTAAAATTTAAAATCCTGAAAAGCATGGCTGGGTGCAGTTGGACTGGCCGGGATTGGTTGGTTATGAATTTTTGATTGGGGGTATGTCAGTGGCGCAGCAATTGAGTGTTATCTACACCGGTGAGCTTAGGCCCAATGTCTCCAGGGACGCATTCGTTCGCTGACCGCCATGGAAGGCTGAAAGCCGAGGCGGTTAGTCCCCGGTAGCCGTGAGGCCGCACTGCTTGCCCGTCGTGTGCGCAGCACGCTAGAGGGTCCCAAAATCTTTCACGAGGTCGAAGACTCGCTTAGGCATGGTTGTCAGGCTCGAACCCGAGGACTCATCCGCTGATGCACAGTCCGCCGTTACCGAACAGGAGAGGGTTATGGTGAAGTCTCAATCGGGCGAGTCCTTGGATGGTGAAGAGACCCGGATACTCTCCCCGCATGAAGACCGTTTTGTGGCGGAAACTCAATTTATAGCCTACCAGGCTGAAGCCTCCTGCTCTGAGCCGGAGCCTGGTGCATTCGATCCCGACAAGACACAGCGGCTGATCAAGTCCCAGTCAACCCAGCCGCAAGTGCTCCCTCCAAGGCCAACTCCAATAAGACCACCCTTCTGGGAGCGACTGATGACCGGGCCGACCCTGTGGGTGCTGTTCAGCATCTTCTGCTTCAGCCTGGGTACCCAGCTCTGAAAATTAACCCGGAGACAGATTTGGTCGCCGGCCTCGATCAATAAAGAGGCAGCGGTGGCCGATCCAATGCCTCGATCTGGAGCTGCAGTGTTGCGATATGCTCCTGCCAGTACTGGGTGGTATTGAACCAGGGGAAGGCTTTTGGAAATGCCGGATCGTCCCAGCGCCGGGCGAGCCAGGCAGCGTAGTGGATCATGCGCAGGGTTCGCAGGGGTTCAATCAGTTGTACCTCCCTGGTGTCGAGTTCCCGAAAGGTTTCGTAACCTTCCCGAACGAAACTGAGCTGTAATGCCATTTCACGGGGTTCCCCGGAGAGCAGCATCCAGAGGTCCTGAATGGCTGGACCATTGCGGCAGTCGTCCATGTCCACGAAGTGGGATCCGTCGTCTGTCCAGAGAATATTTCCCGGGTGGCAGTCGCCGTGCAGCCTGATCCGGCGATGCTGCGCTTTGTCGAATGATTCCCCTATTTTTTCGAGCAGTACCCCGGTCACCTCCCGGTAGCTGCGATCCTGTTCGATGGGGATCAGTTTATTGTTAAGCAGAAACTCAACGGGCTCACTGCCCAGGCTGGCAATATCGATGTCGGGACGGTGCTGGAACAGCTGGCTTGCCCCCAGTTGGTGAATCCGGGACATTAAGCGGCCAATCCACTCCAGGTTGTCAGGCTCGTCCAGCTCGGGCCAGCGGCCACCCCGTCTCGGGTAAAGGCTGAAACGAAAGCCTTCATATTCATGCAGTGTCTCATCGTTGATGACCAGCGGGGCGATGACCGGGATCTCCTCCTCGGCCAAGGCCAGGCTAAAACGATGTTCCTCGTGAATGCACTCGTCACTCCAGCGTTCAGGACGGTAGAACTTGGCTACCAGGGGTGCATCATCATCGATGCCGATCTGGTAAACGCGGTTCTCGTAGCTGTTGAGTGCCAACATACCGCCATCGGGATGCAGGCCCAGTGATTCCAGGGCACCCAGAATGGTGTCCGGCGTCAGGTTGTCATAAGGGTGCTCTGGCTGCTCAGACATTGAAACCGGCGGCGCGCAACGCCTTTTCGAGCTGCTTGGGCTGAAAGCCGTTGAAGCTGCGGTTGCCGATTACGATCAACGGCACACCACGGCCACCGGCGCGGTGGAATTCGTTGAAGGCGCGTCGGTTGCGCTCCACGTCGTACTCGGCGAAGGGTACCTTTTTCTTCTGCAGAAAGGCTTTTGCCTGTCGGCAGTATCCACACTGGCGGGTGGAGTAGAGGGTGACCCGGGGGGATGTTTTATTCATATATTAAAGGGGCGCTATTGCACCCCTAAATTCCAGTCGATCAATTACCGGTCAGGCGGGTTTCCGCTTCGCGGTACTTGGCGGAGGTCTGGTCGATGACCTCCTGGGGCAGTTCGGGGCCGGGAGGGGTCTTGTCCCAATCCAGGGTCTCCAGGTAATCGCGCACGTACTGCTTGTCGAAGCTTGGGGGGCTGATGCCCGGCCGGTACTGATCGGCTGGCCAGAAACGTGAGGAGTCAGGTGTCAACACCTCGTCGATGAGGTAGAGGTTGCCCTCCCCATCCTGGCCGAACTCGAACTTGGTGTCGGCGATGATGATGCCCTTCTCTCGGGCAAAAGCGGCACACTCGGTGTAGATACGAAGGCTGATGTCACGTACCTTTTCCGCCAGTTCCTGGCCCAGTAGTTCGACGGTCTGTTCGAAGCTGATATTCTCGTCGTGCTCGCCGATCTCCGCCTTGGTGGAGGGGGTGTAGATCGCCTCGGGCAGTTTGTCCGCCTGCTGCAGACCCTCCGGCAGCTGGATTCCGCAAACACCGCCTGTTCTCTGGTAATCCTTCCAGCCGGAGCCGATCAGGTAGCCCCGTACGACCGCCTCTACGGGCAGGGGCTTTAGCTTGCGAACCACCAGGGCGCGATCACCCAGGGTGGCGCGCTGGCCTTCATCGGGTACCACTTCAGACAGGGGCTTGTCTGAGAGATGGTTGGGGGTAATCTCCTTGGTGCGATTGAACCAGAAATTGGCTACGCGGGTCAGTACCTCGCCCTTGCCGGGAATGGGCTGGGGCAGGATGACATCGAACGCCGACAGGCGATCGCTGGTAACGATCAGCATGTGATTCTCATCCACATCGTAGATATCGCGAACTTTTCCGCGGTTTAGCAGCTTCAGGTGGGGAAGATTCGATTCCAACAGGGCGTCAACTTGGCTCATGGCTTTAAATTCAGAAGATGGAAAACTAGGCATTATACCTATCCATTCGGCGGAGAGGCAGTATTCTTAGGGTATTCGGGAGGGCTATGTGGATGTAAATCGATTCGTACAGTTGTTACACTGCATGAAATTTTTCGGACCCGATTCGGGTCGAATGAGTGAACAAGACAGCCAAGTGTAGTGATGAGCGAAGTGCAAATACCGGAGAACCAGCAGTATATCGAGGCATTCAGAGGTAGTTTTACCTCGGCCCTGCGCTGGCACAATCTGGACGACCTCTGGGATACCCTGAAAAACCAGGCGGATGACGGCTGGTATCTCTACGCCGTGGGTGAAACACCCCCGGAAACGCCTGTAAACCGGGAGCAGTTGCTGAAATTCATCGATGAAATCGATGTTCTGCTGCGTGAGGAGCATGATGAAGACTACTGCGGGATCGTCTATTCAGATCATCCTCCTGAGCCCTCCTTTATCAAAATATATGATCCAAATAATCTTGGCGTTTCATGCGGTTATAGTGACAATCCACCGCTGCCGGGTAACCGCAAGCGCTGGTGGCAGAAGCTTTTCGGTTAGAACCCGATCACGAGTCGCAATTCCCTTACCGATTTCTGGTTAATAGAAGAGGGAACTGCTGCTAAAATCCTAAGGAAATAGTAGGAAATAGAGCTGCTGACCCGCAGCAAAGAGGGCAGATATGAATACTGTTGACCAGGACCAGCGCCAAACCCTGACCCGCGCGACCATGACCGTTCTGGATTCGTGGAACCTGGGTGTGGAAGAGATCAGTGCTCTGTTGGGCCTTCCCGAGTCCGTGCGTGCGCGGGCACTGCATCAACTGCCCTATCTTCGTATTGTCCCTTGCTGACGAGGCTCAGCGTAGATCTCAAATAAAACAACAGTTCGATGACCTTGGGATTGATTTCGAATTCATCGATTCAGTCGACGGCAGAAAGAAGCTCGATGAGGAGTATGAGCGGCAGATAGACCGTGAAGCGTCGTTGCTCAAGTTGAAGCGCTACATGCATGATAGTGAGTTCGCTACTACGCTGTCGCACTTGAAGGCTTACCACAGGGTTGTTGAAGCTGGATACAGCGGGGCAATCATCATAGAGGATGATGCGATACTGACTGCACGTTTCAAAGAGATACAAGCGAGTCTTCGACCTCGTGAAAGATTTTGGGACATCCAAGTCCCCAAAATCGACTCGGCCTTCGACAACCTATTATTGCCCCGGACGTCCTTCGGCTTTCAGCCTTCCATGGCGGTTAGCGTACGAAAAGCAGCTGTATGCACAGTTCCGTTTACTCGTTTTCTGTCATAAAAATGCATACGTGAATCCGTCGAAGTATGTCGACCTGGAAGGTATTGCGAGGGCATACAAGTTGAATAAAGCCCCGTGGCTGGCGGTCGGATATTATATTTCCCGCGATACCGCCTCGGAATATCTGGCCCAGGCGTATCCTGTTATCCATGTTTCCGACTGGTGTGTGGATATCACGAAATTCGATGCATATGCCTGTTCACCCCAAGTGGTGGAGCATGGCGATCACGATCTCTCGTTGTCCAGTGTGGAAAAAGTCAGGAAGAAATTCAAGACAAAGAGACCGGGCATTCCGCTCAAGGATCTGTTTTATAGAAGGGTTCGTAAATTCAGGCACTCCATTGTCAAGCACACGAGTCTGAAGATCTCCTGAGTTATACGTCTCTGGGAACTGTCGATTGACGGATTCCACCAAATCTTATTGGATGCCCGTTTCTTGCATCAGGTTGAGACAGTGCTGCCCCCACCCTGCTTGTCGGTATCAGCAAGGGCCCTGTTTAGGGTGATTATCCTTTCGGCTAAAACTTGGTGACCAGCAAACAGCAGTCCTCGGTGATTCATGAAGGTGCTGTCCGGTCGATTGAGATCCATGGGGTTACCCTGTATGTCGGACGCCACACCACCGGCTTCGCTGAACAGGCAGGCACTTGCAGCGTAGTCCCAGAGGGAGCCGCCGCTGTTACCGGTACGGGGATACTTGAAGTAGCAGGTGTTGGGCGATTCGAGGATGCCACAGGCATTCATTACCGCGCCGACAGGGAACTGTATGTCCGCGCCATTCAGGCCCAGTTCTTGGGCAATGCAATCCAGTCCTTTGCGGGTCTGCTCAACCCAGGGGTGATCCTGAAAGCTTGAATCTGTGCGCAGTACCAGGGGCTGTTCAGGGTCCAGCGGGGGAATCTCGATAAGGGCATCGTCTTTATATGCGCCCCGGTTGCGAATGGCGTGGAACAGGCAATTATCCACCGGATCGTAGATCGCGCCGATCAATGGACTGCCGTTTTGGGCCACCAGTGCAATCGAGACGGCATAACCCGGGGTGTCGTTGATGAAGGCCAGCGTGCCGTCCATTGGATCGATGCACCAAAAGGCGGGCTTTACCAGGCGTTGTTCGTCATCAGGCGACTCCTCCGTGAGCAGCGCAAGGTCGTGTTCGATGAGAGTAGGTTCCAGTACCTCCAGGATGGCGGCTTGTGCCTTGTGATCCACTTCGATGACGACCTGGGACGCCACGCTGGCGCCGCGCTCTTTTTGATCAACCTGGATGCCGGACCGTCGGTGATCGGCGATGATACGGCCGGCAGCACGGGCGGCGTCCATGGCATGTCGCATCAACCCCTGCAGCTGATGATCGCTGAAATTCATAAGTCCCTCTCTGAACTAGGCCGGTTGCCATGCAGTAGGCTCACGACCTCGTGAGCAAGGCGTTCGCTGTATCTATGAATCTTCCAGTGCCCGGGACTCCAGCCCTTGAGAAAACGATAGAAGTCGGTCCAGGCAACGCTGTAGAGAGGGCGCCAGACCGCTTCCACTTCGGTTGCACTGATGTGGGGCTGGTGAATGACGAGAGCTTGCTGCAACTCTGCGAAGTAGGTGTCGAGCAGGGATTGCTCCCAGCGCTCGCAATCGTGCTCGTCGAAACAGCTGCCGATGAAGTAAGCCACGTCTTTCATGCCGCAGCCGCCTCCGACGTATTGGAAGTCCACCGCCGCTACCTGGGTGCCATCCGGTGAAAAGCAGAAATTGGCCAGCTTGGCATCGCCGTGGACAAAGGTTTAATAGGGGGCTTCGTTCAGCGCCTGGTCTAAAATCTCTGCAGCTTGCTTGAGCTCTCCCGCTTCCATGGCTGCCAGTTCGTCGGGGCGGGTATCCAGGTGCCAATAGGTGCCGATCTTCCATAGGCCTTCAGGTTTTTCTCCCATGGAGGTGGCGTGGAAGTGGGCGAGCCAGCTCAGGCAGTTTTCCATTTCGGTTTGGCTGACATGGTTTCGGCGGGCGGGGTAGCCACTGCTGTCCAGGTCTTCCAGCACCATCAACACTTCGCCGTCACGGTGCTCCAGGGCGAGGCAGTGTGGAATGCGGCAGTGATCGTCACAGCGCGCCGCCCACTGTTCATACCAGGCGGTTTCTGCCTGGTACGAGTGGAGTTTGCGTTGGTGTGAACGGTCGGTATTCCACCCGCGGGGGTGTCTGCTCTGATCCGGCAGGCGTACATGCTTGACGATCACCGTATTCATCTCCAATCCGATCAGCCCGTAGCGGTCGATGCTGCCATAGCCGCTCCAGAGGCTTTGGATGGTGCCGCCGGGGAAGAGGTCGTCTGCGCCGGTGGAACGGAGGATGATGTCGCGAACGTGTGAATCCATGAATCAATGCCGAATTAATTGATCCGGCAATGATACCTTGAGCGGGGAGGGGTTCAATCAGTAGTTCTGCAGTTTACGTTGCTTGTTCCCTGCGCTGCATCCATACATCGAGTCCCTGGGCGCAGAGTCCCAGATCCATATCCAGGATGGCGTCGAAGGGGATGTTGTCGAGATCCACACCATGCGCTTCGAGCTGTCCGGTGTAGTACTCCTGGAGCTGGCGCTTGAGGGATTCGTAGCGGTTCTCTGCCGTGGTGTTGATGGCGATGTCCACGTAGTCGTCGATCTGCCTGTGCAGGGCAGATACCAGCTGTTCGGGATTGTCTACGGCGCAGAAGTGGGTGAGGTACATGCGTTTGGGCTCGAAGGACATCATTCGGTCGAGGGTCTCATGCCAGGCATCAGGGTCGAACTGAACCGGGGTTGAGGGCAGCATCATGAACGGCCCCTTGTCGGTAATCAGTTCCGGGTAGGCGATGCCGAAGGTGTCGCCGGTGAAGAAGCCCTGGCTCTTGGCATCCCATACGCAAAGGTGGTGTCGGGCATGCCCGGGGGTGTCGATGCAGACCAGTTCGCGGCCGCCAAGGTCGATGGGGAAACCGTCTACCGCTTTCACCGCTCTCTCTTCGTCCACAGGCATCAGCTCGCCAAAGTCCTTTCTGAACTGCTCCTCGCCGTAGACCGCCGTAGCGCTGGCCTGCAACTTTGCAGGGTCGATCATGTGGCGGATGCCGAAAGGGTGGCAGACCAGGGTGGCCTCGGGTAGAAGCAACATCAGTTGGCCTGTGCCGCCAGCGTGGTCCAGGTGGACGTGGGTGGGGATGACGTACTTGACCTGCTCTGGTGCCAGCCCTTTCTCTGCAAGCAGATCCATGATCAGGGGAGCGGTATTCGCGGTGCCGGTATCGATGAGCGCCGCCTCGCTATTCTCTACAACCAGGTAACAGCTCGCCAGGTTGGTGCGTTGGTAGTAGGTCTCTATGCAGTAGATGCCTTGTCCCAGGTCACGATATGAGAGTTCCACGTTATTTTTTCGCCTGCGTGTCAGCTTTTGTTCCATGGCACTCTGCCATGGAATATTGCACTGCGCAAGGCGGTAGGGGGCGCTGGACTGGCCAGTGCTAGAAGCCGATCAGTTCTCCGTGATAACCGGCAAAGCGGCGGATGTCGATCAGGTCCCGGCTGCTGATTACCTTGGGGTCGAATTTCAGTACTACCAGGTGGGGATTGTCGGGATTGAAATCGGCAGAGATAACGCCGTCTCTCTCCAGGAAATCCTGCTCCAGCTTATCGGTCTGTTCGGGGTCGAGTTTCTGGTCGATGTGAATGACGACGTCGGCAATGCCGGTATTCATGATCTCCTCCGACTTCATGTTATTGCTCTTTGTGTAGGATAGTCGAAAATTTTTATTCCGTTGCAGAAAGCGAAATCAGGAGATATTGCGTATCATGTATCGGTTGTCGTGTTTTGAAATAACAGAAATAAAGGACGGATTATGGGTGCCCATATTTATAGAAAGTTTAACTGGTAGGTTCCTCTACCGTGAGCTCTGACGATGCCATACACAATGCATTGGCCAGGGCCTCAGAGAGTATCCGTAACATGGATTAGTTCGAGGTCAAGGAGACCCGTGGTCACATCGTGGACGGTAAGGTTGCCCATTGGCAGGTAGTGATCAAGGTGGGTTTTCGCCTTGAGGATGCATCTTCGTCCCACTGATCAGCGGGACGGTTGTACCGGGTTGAGTGGCGGTAGCCTGGGTTCTCTCTTACTGGCCAATCCCTTGCGGAAATTGAGAGAGGGTCTGAGCTGGCGCCGGAACTTTTTCTTCCAGACTTCAAAATCGAGCTCAGTACCTCCATAGAGGCTGCTGTCCAGTTCCTTCATCAGAATTACCATGGCCGCTTCGCTGGTACCTCTATGGATCTGCGCAAGCTGTCGGCCAACCATTGGCAATGACTGCTGTACCGGGATGTCGAGATGCTTGTTGGCGAGAAAGCGCAACATGTAGCTCCAATCCATGGGGTCCTCTTCATTCTCCACCAGCCTTACACAGAACCAGAGCCTGAATGAATGGGGCAGGGCGCGGATGAGAAGCTGCCGGATCTTCTGCAGACGCCTTATCGGCGAGAGCCAGGTGAGGAAGGCCGAGGTGTGCTCCAGGGCGAAGACAATCAGTTGGGCCATCTCCTCCTCGACCACCTGGGCAAAACGGCGGTTGCGAAGCCAGGAGAGGAGGCCGATGCCCACCAGGAAGCCGACAGCTGCGGCCAGGGGAATAAGGATCAGCGGGTTGATGCCTTCGGGCAGCCAGCTGCTGCTCTTGCTCCTTCTTCTCCTGTTCTTCCTTGATCTTTTCCGCGGCCTCGGGATCGGTCTCGGCCAGCATCGCCAAGGCCAGTCTGCGGTTGTGCTGGGCATCGGGGTGTTCAGGATCCTCCTCGAGCGCCTGGTCGTAGGCGTTGATGGCATCGGCGAACCGGTCCTGCCGGTAACGGGTGTTGCCCAGGTTGTAGAGGGCGTCCTGGCGGACTTCGTCGCGATCGCTCTTTTCGAACGCTTCTGCGGCAGTGTCGTACTCTTCAGCCCGGTAGAGGGCAACGCCCTTGCGGTAGTTGTCCTGGAAGGTCTCTGCCGCTTGCTCGTAGCGGTCCTGCTTGAACAGGCGGTCGCCTTTCTGCTGGGGGTTTTCGAACCAGTCGGCATTGCCCGCCTGGGGCGCGAGCAGGAGCGTCAGCAGTAGTGATTGGAGGTGAGTCGATCGCTTCATCGTTTCGCCCTCTCTGCCACGGCCTCTCTTCTGAAGCGGGTCAGCAGAATCAACAGCACCGGCACCAACAGCCAGTAGAAGCGCTCGTTCCAGATCTTCGCCGTTTCGTCCGCCTTCTCTCCTGCCTTGCTGTCCTCGGTGGCAGACTTCAGTATCTGCCGGGTGTCGTTATCCCGGAAGTTTGCAGTGATATAGGTGCCGCCTCCGGCCTTCGCAAACCGGTCCAGCGTCTCTTCGTCGAGTCGGGATTCAACGGTTTTACCGCGGTTGTCGAGCATGAAGCGTCCCATGTGGGCAGGCACAGGGCCGCCGTCAGGTGAGCCGACACCCATGACATGAAGGGTGATCTCGTCATCTGCCAGGCTTTTGATCTGCTCCTCCAGATTGGGATCTGCGAAATCGCCGTCGGTGATCAGCAGAATGCTGCGGGTGCTCTTTTCGGGCTGGCCTGCAAGCAGCTGCCTGGCCCGCTCGAGGGCCACGGAGAGGCGGCTGCCCTGGAGCCGTACCAGGTCGGGAGAGATGTGGGGCAGGAGCGTCTTGATAGTGGCCGTATCCTCGGTGATTGGCGAGGCTACATGGGCCACGGAGGCAAAGGCGATAAGACCGATCCGTACTGCGGGGTTCTGGTCGACCAGGTCTTCGATCTCTTGGCAGGCACGGGTCATGCGCGACGGCTGAACATCAGCCACTTCCATGGAGCGGGAGATGTCCAGCAGGATGACCAGGTCGGAACCGGGGCTGAAGAGCTGTACCCGGGTGTAGTCCCAGCGGGGACCCGCCATGGCCAGAACCGCCATGCACCAGAGGGCGACCCAGAGTCCGAAACGGCGCCAGCGTTCTTCAGGCTTCAGTTCGCGGCTGTTGGTAAGATGCGGTAGAAGATGGGCATCGGCGTAGTCATGGATACGCGCATACCTGCCCTGTACGGCACTGTATCTCAGCCAGCCGGCCACGGGCAGGATCAGCAGCAGGCCTAGTAGCCACCAGGGTTGTGCGAAGTGAAATGCAAACTCAGGCATTGGCAGCACTCCTGGGCAGGCGTTTGCGGCCCTCCGGAAAGAGGCCCAGGGCCAGCAACAGCAGCATCGCCGCCCCAAGGGACCAGCGGTAGAGGGGGTGGGGGATCAGGATGGTGCGCTGCTCGGCCTCGGTCTTCTCCATGGCGTCGATACGCTGGTAGATCTCCTCCAGGGCATGGGTGTTGGTGGCACGGAAGTAACCGCCGCCGGTAAGGGTGGCGATTCGCTCCAGGCTCTTCTCGTCCAGGCCGATATCCGACTCCATGCGGTACTGGCCGTCGGAGGAGCGGATCATCACCTCCTCCTGGTTGCTGCCCACACCTACGGCGTAGACCTTGATGCCTTCACGGACAGCCAACCGGGCAGCCTCCACGGGGGGTATGGTGCCGGCGGTGTTCTCGCCATCGGTTACCAGCAGCAGTACCCGTGAACCCTCGGGACGCTCACGCAGTTTCTTCACGCCCAGGGCGATGGCGTCCCCCATGGCGGTGGCGTCTCCCGCCATGCCAGGGGTAACGTCCTGCAACAGGGTGTCGACGGCACGCAGGTCCAGGGTGAGCGGGGAGAGGACAAATGCCTGGTTGCCGAATACCACCAGGCCCACGCGGTCACCGCCACGACCCTCGATAAAGCGACCCATCACGCCCTTGACCACTGACATCCTGCTCACCGGCTGATTGTTCTGGCTGAAGTCCAGGGCGGTCATGGAGCGGGATGTGTCCACCGCCAGCATCAGGTCGTAGCCCTGGGTCTTCAGCTCGGTGTGTGGCTCCAGCCACTGGGGTTGCATGATCGCCAGGGTGAGGGAGATCCAGAGCAGGTAGAGCAGAAGTTCCTGCACCCTGCCCGCAAAGGCGGGGCGGGGTTGGCGGGACTGGAAAGCGCCCTGGAGCTGCTGGGCAGAGGGGTGCAGCAGGGTGACATGGAAGCCACCCTCATCTTCAGTCTCTTCCGGGCGCCTGAATCGGGGCCAGAGGAAACGAGCCAGCAGGGGCAGCAGCAGAAGCAGGGCCATCCAGGGCCAGTGGAAGTCAATCATCGGTTGCCTCAACTTTGTCCTTTGCGCTCTTTTTCTGTGGTGCGATCAGGTTGGTGGTGGTCCTGATCAAGTCGGCCATCTGTTCGTGTCCGGCCTGTTGATTCTCAGGGGCATAGGGAAGGGTGATCAGGAGCTGCCCTTTGCGTTCCCAGTCGAAACCGCTCTGGTCTGTCTCACCCAGGCAGCGTAGCCAGGCCTCGTCGGTGAGACTTGCCTGGTGCTCTCGCCCCAGGCGGGCGATGGCGATGCGGCGCAGCAGTTCCGAGAGTTCCGTTGCGGCCTGCTTGATGTCGATTTCGCCATTTCTGAAACGGCGCTTGAGGTGTGTCAGGGCAGCGTGGGCTTCGCTGCGCCAACTGCCTGGCGGGTAAGCGACCAGGTATCTCACAAGGGCCCAGGTCAACAGCACCAGTGCGGCGCCACTCAAAATCACGAGCCACCAGCCCGGTGCCAGGGGCCACCAGGAGACCGGGTCGAGACCATGGATGTCATGCAGTGCCCCGCCCATCATCGCAGCACCCTTGTGCGTCCGCTAAGGCGCATGCCGCGCATCAGCTCCTGGCGCACATCGCCTTGGGTGGTGATGGGGATGACCGGAATGCCGAGACGGTTTGCCGAACCGTTGAGGAACTGACGGTTCTCCCGCCAGCGCTGCCGGTAGGCTTCCCGTCCCTGCTGATCATCGGTATCAATCTCCACCAGTTCGCCGGAGGGGTCACGGAACAGGGCGCGGCCGATTGCAGGGAGCTCCCTGTCTGCTGGATCGTCCACGGGGATGATCGCCACGGTGTGGCGCAGGCAGAGCCGGCCAAGCACGGTGTCCAGGTGATGAGTGCCGCGGTTCATGTCTGCGATCACGAAGATAAGACTGCCGGTGCCGGCTCCCGTCTCTGCCTGGTGCAGGGCGCCCAGCAGCGGATCAGTATCCGGCAGTGCTTCGCCAGATGGTTCGGAAAGGGCCTTGAGCAGACGCCAAAGCGCACGGCGGTCCTTGGTGGGGTGGAAGTGCTTCAGTCCCTCCGAAGTGTCGCCGAAAAGCAGTCCGCCAACCCTGTCGTTGAGACCGTTGGCTGCCCAGCCGAGCAGGGCCGCGGCCCGGGCCGCCTGAACCGATTTGAATGTGCCGCGGGTACCGAAGCTCATATGGGGGCCCTGGTCAACGCAAAGCACCACGCTGCGTTCCCGCTCCTCCCTGAAGATCTTCAGGTGGGGGCTGTTGGTGCGCGCGGTGACCTTCCAGTCCATGTTGCGGATATCGTCGCCTTCACGGTAGGCGCGCACCTCCTCGAAGTCGAGGCCGGTACCGCGGAACACCGAGGCGTAGAGTCCGCTGAAACTGGAGTTGACCAGGTGGTGTGAGGCGATGCCCAGTGAGTGGGCCTGGTGCCTCAGCTCCAGCAGGTCGTCAAGTCGGGGGTGAAGCATTTAGGGCCTGTTAACACTAATTGAATCGTGCCTGTTGCCCCTGAAAAAGTGCCAATCAAGGCGCCAGGCGCGTAGTTTGGTCATTCCAAATGAGACGGTTGATGAAGTCGTCGCTGCTTACACCCTCCGCTTCGGCTTCGAAGCTGAGCAGGATGCGGTGACGCAGGATCTCCGGTGCAATCTCCTGGATGTGTCCCGGCGTGACGAATTCATCGCCGCTCAGCCAGGCCCTCGCACGGGCGCAGCGGGCCAGGGCTATGGCGGCGCGGGGGGAGGCGCCGAAACGGCACCAGCGCGACAGGGTCTCATCGTAAGAACCGGCGTGGCGTGTGGCCTGCACCAGGTCGACGATGTAGTCGTTGAGCTTGGGATCCAGGTAGACGTTGGCAACATCCTTGCGCATGGCGAATAGGTCCGCCTGGCTCAGAGGCTTGGTCGGTGGCGGAGTGGACTCAGACTGCTGGATCTTGCTGTCCATCTCCAGGATGGTCAGCTCCTGGTCGCGGTCGGGGTAGTCCACCCACACCTGCATCAGGAAACGGTCGAGCTGGGCTTCGGGCAGGTGGTAGGTGCCCTCCTGCTCGATGGGGTTCTGGGTGACGAGCACCATGAATAGCTCCGGCAGTGGATAGGTCCGCTGGCCGACGGTGATCTAGTGTTCCTCCATCGCCTCCAGCAGGGCGGACTGCACCTTGGCAGGTGCGCGGTTAACCTCGTCCCCCAGCAGGATGTTATGGAACAGCGGGCCCTGGCGGAATTCGAACTCCCCCTTCTCATGGCGATAGATATCGGTGCCGATGAGATCCGACGGCAGCAGGTCGGGGGTGAACTGAATACGGTGAAAATCGCCGGCAATGGCTTCGGAGAGGGTTTTGACCGCCGTGGTCTTGGCTAGGCCGGGCATCCCCTCCACCAGCAGGTGTCCATTGCAGAGCAGGCAGATCAGCATGCGGTCTACCAGCTTCTGCTGACCGACGACGCGGGACGCTATATGCTCCCGTACAGGATTGAGATCTGTGGAATTCATGCGTGGTTACTACTACTGCGTTGTGTTTATTTTTTTGCAGAGGGTTTTTCAGGTCTTTTGTGGACCTTTGCCAGATGCCCGGTTTTGTTGTTATTTCCGGTGTCTGCCTAGTACCTCCTTACCCCTGAACGGCCTATCCTGTGCTTTTCTGAGTTAGGATGCAAGCAGCTGAAGTTTGTTTGAAGATTTGAGTATTAATGAATACTGAAAGGAGGTGAAATTAATTCAGTACCCTGGGTGGAGGGATGTTTGTTCCGAATGGCTCACGATTTATAAAATCCCTCCCAATCCGGCCTGAAGACTTCTTGTCATTTCAATCGTTTGCGTACTAGAGTTTTATTGGGGGTTGCAAACTGTTTGCAGACATCTGATGGAAGCTGAAAAAAAGCCAAAATTTCCGGTCAAGGAATTTGTTGCCGATATCAAGGAGGACATCCTCCATGATCGGTTGACCCTGCCAACGCTTCCCGATGTGGCGCTGGAGGCATTGCTGGTTGTCAACGATGCGGACAGTTCGGCCGATGATGTCGCCCGCATCGTCGCCAAGGATGCCGCCATAGCCGCACGCCTTGTGCGCTATGCCAATTGCCCGATTTTTCACGGTTCCGACCCGGTAACCTCGGTTTCCCGGGCGATTACCCGAATCGGTTTCGACAGCGTCAAGCAGGCGATCTACCTGGTCTCCATGCGTGATGTATTCAAGACAGGCATCGCTATCATCAAAAAGCGAATGGACAGGTTGTGGCAGCACAGCGTAGTCGTGGCGTCAAAAGCCGCTATGCTTGCCGAACAGTTTCCCCAACTGGAGAAGGATACGGCACTGCTGGCCGGACTGATCCACGACGTCGGCGTGATTCCTGTATTGCTCAAGGCAAAGGATTACGAAGTACTCTACACCAATGAAAAGAACCTGGATAAGGTTGTGTCCGGTCTGCACATGGCGGTTGGAAAGATACTGCTCGCCCACTGGAAATTTGAGCCCGTCTTGATGGAGGTGGTGGCGCTTCATGACCACCTGGACAGGGAGCCGCCCTCGGATGAGGTGGACTACGTGGATCTTGTTCAGGTCGCCAATATTCTGAGTTATACCAAGTCCAGTCACCCTTATTCAGGCTTGGACAGGACAAAGGTGGCCGCCTTTCAGAGACTGGGTATCGAGGAGTTGATGGTGCCCGGTGGCGAGGCCAAGCTTATGCAGCAGAGCCGGGATCTGGGGTCAAAGATTTTTTAGTTCCGGCACTGCTCTTGAAGTATTCGGTGTTTATTACCGCCTCGAGACACTGCTTCGACGTGGGTGTCATTCTGTGCGGGTAGCGGTTGGCACTGCGCTCATCTCTCTCGATATCCAGCAGCTGCTTTGCCGGAGAGCAGGCACTGCTGTCACCACATTCGTTATCCATACCGCAGACATGGGTGACCAGTTGCTGGCAAGGGGTGGGCGTGTCCGAGTCAGGGGCTGCATTGCAGGGCTTGAAATAGTCCTCATTCACAAGGGCTTGCCGGCACTGCTCCGTGGTGCTGTTGGGGCCGGATCCCTTGTTCTGCCAATTTTCCTGCGGTTCGAGTTTTACCAGTTGCCTGGCAGGTTCACAACTTTCATTGTCGCGGCATTGGCCATTGAATCCGCATACCTTGATGGAGAGTTCAACACAGGGTGAAACCAGTTGGGCATCAGATGCCTCGGGTTTTTGAACTGGTGAGATGGAAGACTGTTGCGGGCGGCTTATTACCACGCCCTCCTTGATGATGACCACTGAACCGTCATCCATGCGGTGAACGCCATTCCAGAGCTGCTTCTCTCCGCTGTTGCCATAGCGGGTAGCCCGGTTGCTTGAATCGATATCGATTCGGCTGCCATCATGCAACTGGCCACTCCATCGGTCGCTGGCATAAGCGATGGCGGGAATGGATAACAGGAGAGCTAACAGCATATTCAGTTTCATGGTGTCTCCAACTCTAACGCCAACTGTTGGACAATACCAAATCGGCCAGTGCCTCGATGTGGTCCTGCCTGTCGTTGAGGGATGGAATATAGCGGTATTCGGTGCCGCCCGCTTCAAGAAAATAGTCCCTGTTTTCCTCGCCTATCTCCTCGATGGTTTCGAGGCAGTCCGCCGAGAAGCCGGGGCAGATCGCGTGAACCCTGCCGACACCTTCTGCTCCCCAGTTTTTCAGGGTTTCGTCCGTATAGGGTTTCAGCCACTCCTTGCGTCCCAACCGGGACTGGAAGGCCATTGCCCAGCGATCCTTGTCAAGACCCAGGGCATCAGCCAGCAGCTGTGCCGTGGTGCTGCACTCTTCGGGGTAGGGGTCGCCGGCGTCGGCGTAATCCTTTGGAATGCCATGAAACGAGATCAAAAGGCGATCCGGTTCCCCATGTTCCTGCCAGAAATTCCTGACACTGTTTTCCAGGGAGGATATGTACCCCGAGTAGTCCTGGTAGTGGGTGATGAATTGCAGTTCCGGAATCCAGCGCCACTGTTTCAACACGTCGGATACGGCATCGAAGGTGGAAGCCGTGGTGGTTGCCGAGTACTGGGGGTAGAGGGGGAGTACGATGACCCTTCGTGCATTGGCTCTTCTGAGCGCTTCCAGGCCGTCGGCAATGGACGGGTTTCCATAGCGCATGGCCAGCGCTACCTTGATAGGGCCGGCCGACTTTAGTTTCAGCCTTGCGTCAAGCGCGGCGGCTTGGCGCCGCGAAATGTCCAGCAGGGGTGACCCGTTGTCTGTCCAGACTTTTTGGTAGGCCTCGGCAGATTTGGATGGGCGTGTCCGCAGGATGATGCCGTTGAGGACAAGCCACCAGATAAGCTGCGGCGTCTCAACGACCCGGGGATCGCTCAGGAACTCTTTCAAATAGCGTCTGACATCCTTTGTCGTCGGAGCGTCCGGTGTGCCGAGATTTGTCAGTAGAACGCCGGTGCATTCTGGTTGATCGGTACTGGGTGCTGGACCCTGGTAATTCATTTGGCCGCCATCTCTCTCATAAACTCTTTCCGCTAGTTTCGCATTAACCACCCGAATGGCAAAGGGGATGCCCGTGGAAATATCCACCTGATGTCCCCGGTCCTAGAGTAGAGCAGAGGCTTGGAGGTGGGTATGCAGAGGTTTCTCGTTGCGTTTGGGATTGGTTTGGTCTCGTGGATGGCACAGGCAGGGGAGATGCGTCACCCCATCGATAATCCTGTTCACCAGGATGACCTGTTTGTCGCCTCGCAGGGGCTCAGCAGATTTGATCCTGTTACAGGTAAAGCGGTGTGGCATGCGCTGAACGGTATTCAACTGCACGAGCCTGTGGTGGGCGAGGCGATGGTTTTCGCAGGTGGTGCTGCCGGTCTCTATGGGCTGGATCGTGGCAGTGGCGAGTTGCTCTGGCATCAGTCAGTTGGTGAGGAGGTTTTTTCGCCGGTAGAGCACGAGGGCACTATCTACTTTGCTGGCAAGGATGGCGTGATCAGGTCGCTTGTCGCGGAAAACGGTGAAGCGCGCTGGAACGTTAAGCCGGGAAATGGTTGGGTCTACCCGCCTGTTATCACCAAGGGGCAGCTAATCGCAGGTGGACAGGATGGTGTGGTTTGGGCGCTCGACACCGAAACCGGGCAACAGGTGTGGCGGCGGCAACTCTTCCATGAAATGGTCTATCGTCCGCTGTTGTTGGATGAGCGGCGTGTCGCCGTGACTACGTTCAGTGGCGACATCGTCGTCCTTGATACGCTGAATGGCGAAGTGCTTTGGCAGAGGTGCTTTTCTACCCCCAGCCTGATGATGGCTATGACAGATCAGGGTATCGTATCAGGAAGCATGGGCGGTATGTTACGGCTGCTGAATCCGGATTCCGGGAAGTTGATATGGCAAACAGCTATTGGCAGCAAACTGGTAACCCCACCACAGGAACGTGCCGGCAAGCTCATGGTGATTGTGGATGATGGCCGATATCTGTTTCTGAATGTCGCAGCCGGAACAGTTGTGCAGCAGGGGAAGTTGTACGGTGATCCCCTGGTCGGATTCTATGTTTCAGACAATCAAGCCCTCTTTTTTTACAGGGTGAGAAATAATCTCCAATCCTCCTCGGTCTCCTTAAGTGTGAACTGATCACCTGTGTGTGATTCCACCAATACATCGGGAGAGTGAGAAATGAATATGAAAATGCTGGTATCTGTGGGGGCGCTTGCCTTTACTTTGGCTGGTACCGCTTCGGCGGCTGGCATGTCTGGAAGCGATGAAGATGTAGTCTATGCGGGTAAGCTCTGGAGCGCGATGCAGAGTGGCGGGCTTGTTGGCAAGGGTTCACTGATGTCGACGCCCTATACCGGTGTACATCCCCACGGCGCAATTCTCGATACCATTGAGGCACCTCTCAACGTTGGTGGTGAGACCAATGTGGTGATCATAAAACGCAACTACGGGGGTGAAGGGGTCGGCAAGCAGGCCGTGGCGGATGATCCTGCCAAGTGGTTGAAGGCCGTTACCGTGATGTACAAGCGTGCCGGCCTCGATCCCGAGACAAAGGATTGGTTCTGGGTCAAGTACGCGCCGGATGGTTCAGTGTTGAAAAATCCCAAGGGTGCTTCCCTGGCGGGCCTGGTAGGCAAGGGGGCGATCGCGGGCTGTATCGCCTGTCACAAGGCGGCACCCGGTGGTGACCTGGTGTTCAATCATGATCGCTATAAATAGCTGGCCCATAGAAAAGCTAAGGCAACTCTGATTAATTTCGAAAATCGTATACCATCGATCTATTGATCTCCACTCCCAGGAAAACGATGAGACAGCAAAGCCTAGAAGCCAGTGG